>NZ_JBIBZU010000008.1:0-299628 GCF_043088245.1 Streptomyces sp. NPDC014623
TCGGTGAGCTTGTCCACGGCGTGCTTGGTGTCCAGGAACATGATCACCCGGCCCTCACGGGCCGCGATCTCGGTCGTCGTCGCGTACTTGTCGGCACCGTGTACGTGCAGCACGTGGTGCTCCATCGTCGTGACCGCGCCGGCCGAGGGGTCGACCGAGTGGACGACCGGGTCGTGCAGGTAGCGGCGGACCAGCAGGTCCACGTTGCGGTCCAGGGTCGCGGAGAACAGCATGCGCTGGCCCCCCGGACGGACCTGGTCGAGCAGCGCGGTGACCTGCGGCATGAAGCCCATGTCGGCCATCTGGTCGGCCTCGTCCAGGACGGTGATGTCCACCTGGTCCAGCCGGCAGTCGCCACGGTCGATGAGGTCCTTGAGCCGGCCGGGGGTCGCGACGACGACTTCGCTGCCACCGCGCAGGGCGCCGGCCTGACGGCCGATCGACATACCGCCGACGACCGTGGCCAGCCGGAGCTTGACGGAACGGGCGTACGGAGCGAGCGCGTCGGTGACCTGCTGGGCCAGCTCCCGGGTGGGAACGAGCACGAGGGCCAGCGGTTGCCGGGGCTCGGCACGCCGCCCGGCGGTACGGGCCAGCAACGCCAGCCCGAAGGCCAGCGTCTTGCCGGAACCGGTTCGCCCACGGCCCAGGACATCACGGCCTGCGAGGGTGTTGGGCAAGGTCGCCCCCTGGATCGGGAACGGGACGCTCACGCCTTGGGCCCCGAGCGCGGCGAGAAGCGGCTGGGGCATGTCGAGATCGGTGAACGCCTCGACCGCGGGCAGCGCCGGGGTGAGCGTCCTGGGAAGAGCGAACTCTCCCCTCACCGTGGCGGGCCGACGGCCGGCACCGGCCGGCCGGCCGACGGACGGGGAACCGAAGCGGACGCCGCCCTTTCCTGCGTCGGCACTGCCATTGCGAGTGCGGGCGGAGCGGTCATTCGTACGTGTGCGGTTCATGCGGAACCTTCCTCGATGAGGCACGTATCAAGGCATCCGCAGCAAATGAACAGCACGGCGAATCGCAAGAACGAGCCTGAGTGAAAAATGAAATAGATCAAAAGCGAATCCGGCAGGCAGGAGGAGAGCCGAGCCGGTCGCCGAAATTCAGGAGCACGGCCGGCATGGCCCCGGCCCCGGAGTGAGAACTCGCACGGAGCACAGAGGCGAAGGGCCGGAGAGCCCCTTCAGGGGTGAGGACGGGGGTGCGTGCCGCTTCGATCACGGCGGGACGTGGAATACCCCGCCCCCGAACGGAACGAGCTGGGGCCCGCACCCCAAGGTGCGGGCCCCAGCTCGTACGCGTCAGATCAGGCGGGAACGATGTTCTCGGCCGTCGGGCCCTTCTGGCCCTGCGCGATGTCGAAGGTCACCTTCTGACCTTCCTGCAGCTCACGGAAGCCCTGGGCGGCGATGTTCGAGTAGTGGGCGAACACGTCTGCGCCGCCACCGTCCTGCTCGATGAAGCCGAAACCCTTTTCCGCGTTGAACCACTTCACGGTACCAGCAGCCATGTCATATCTCCTTTGGGGCAGTACATCAGAATCCACACTGCGCGGACACTGTGTCGCCGCGATGATTACCCCGCCCGGAAAATGACCGGAAATACAAAAGTGCTCCCACCGGCAGGAACCAGGTGGGGGCACTTGAAGTTTTTGGGAACCACAACTGCAACTGAGACCGACAGTAGCACGCCGGAACCACTTGCGCGTGTTCGATAATTCCACTCCACTCTTCGTGACAAAAACTCTTGCTGCCCGGCCCGTCAAACTCTCACCTCACGGGCACAGATATTGAGCGTTTTGAGCCCTACCTCTCCTGGGGAGGGCGGCCTCGACGATTGACGTCATTCGATTCGGGCCGCGTCACGGTCTTCGTGAGATCCGTCAGGACTTGGGTCGCGCCACCCCGCGTCCGACGGGTGCACGGGACGTGGCCAGTGCGCGGTCGATCGTCCGTTCCGTCGGGGCCAGTTGTCCACCGGGCGGGCGTCTGCGTCCGGTGACGCCCCAGGATCCGGCGCCCGTGCAGGCGCGGCAGGCCGGGATGGGTACGTACGCCCTGGCATTCACAGATCCGGATGATCCGGTGAGTGCGGGCCGCGGTCAGGTCGTGGAACCGGTCCGGCAAGGCCGGCGAGATCCACAGCGCGCACCCCATCGGGTCGGTTACGACCTCCGCGTCCACACCGCAGTGACGGTGCTTGTGCGAGCAGTCGGTCCGACCGCCGCCCACACGCTCGCACTCGGCGAGTGTCCCGTCGAACAGGACGCACTCCGGCTCCGTTCGTGCTCACGCGGAATCTTGAGCAGGCCGGCGGCCGGACGAGGATTCGCACGCGTCGCCGGAGCCTCGTCCGCGCCACCGCCGGATCCCGGCTGCTCGCAACAGCCCGCGACGGGGCGGCGACCTCTTCGGCGCGCACCCCATCGTGGCCGGCTGGTCTGCGGCCGGCTCTGCGACGGTCTCCGAAGGGCAAGGGGGTGGAGGTGTACGCCGCGAGTCGCGGCATGATGTGCGTCACAGGCCGTGTGGACCGTATGCGGGCGGCTCGAACTGTTCGATGGCGCGATCTCGTGAATTCGGAAGGAAATCGGGCACGGATGCCCGCTGTCCGCCCGAATGATATTGCCGGGCCGGAAGACGGGCGCACGACGGTCCGCCACACCCCCTTCCCTCCTTCCCGGATTTCCACGAGTGTGCTGCGATGTTTCCTTTCCGTTGACGCTTTCGTGGTAAACCAAGCCGGTGGCGCACCCTTGACGCCCTGTCGCCCGTGGCCACCGGGAAATACCGCCCACAGCCGGGTATCCGGGCGAGGGCGGCGAGAGGCCTGGTAGCGCTTCGCAGACCTCACCGGGTGGGCACTGCGCCCCTTTCGCATGCCGGAGGCGGTCGCGGACTCCAGCGCCGCGCGCCACAGGACGACGGCGGGGATCGAAGAAGGTGGAGCCGACCGTCCGCAGGGAACCTCACACGTATACGGTCAGTTTCGTTTCGTCGACGACGGCGGCGTGCCGGGGGCCGGCTCCTCGTCAAAACCCCTGACCAGAAGGCCACCATGCGCGTGCAGCACTCCTGCCCGCGTTCCCACCGCGAAGAAGCGCGGTGCCGGCCTGCGTGGCCGCCCGTAGCGCATCGTCACGCAGGACCGGAAGCGGCGGGACCCAGCTCACGCGCCGGATCTCAGCCAATTCGGTTCGTCGAATCACGTTCGAGATCCCGGACGCGGGTCGTTCCAGGGCCACGATCAGGTCGGGCCAGGACACACTCTGTCGGGGGTGATGGCGTGGTTGGTGGACTGCGGTTAACACGAGATCTCGCGCGACGACAAGAGCGCAATTGTCGCCTGCCATTACACGCTCGACAAATAAAGGGCTCTCCATGTTTAGGCTGAAAGTAGGGCCTAAGGATCATTGACTGCCCGGAAGAGGCCCCGTTACCTTGGATCGGCGCCCCGTACAGAAGAAAGCATTCTGTACGGGGTCACACGTGTGAAGGAAAGGCACTCAACGACGGGGCGCATTCGGTCGGCCCGTCCCTCCGGTACAGCGAAGCAAGCGCACGTAAGTCGTCGATTTCGTCGCGCCCTTGTGGCGTATCAGGGCCCGGCCGGCCGACGCTCCGTCGCCACCGGTCCGGGACGGAGATGAGGGTGATGCACGTGGTGGATTCCGTCTTTGTCATGCCGGGTACGGTGGCCGCCCCCCGCGCGGGCGTCCTGTCCGAACTGCACAACCGCTACGAGACCGTACGAGAGGCGCTGTCCCGCATCGACAAGGCGGCCCAGGAGATGGGACTGCCCCTCATCAGTGCCCGGCTGATCGAGCGCAACGGGACGGCCGAACGGCGCGGCCCCGAGGTGCAGTACCTGGAGATCTTCGCGGTCAGCATCGCGACGCACCACATGCTGATCGCCGAGGGTGTGAAGCCCGTGGCCATCGTCGGGCAGAGCATCGGGGAGCTGTGGGCTCTGGCCGCCGCGGGGCACCTGTCCGTGGAGGACGCCGCACGCCTGGCCGTGGTCCGGTCCCAGGTGCTGACCCGGCAGAACTGGGACGGCAAGATGCTCGCGGTCGGTGTGGACGGCCACCGGGCGGAATCGCTGGCCGGACTGATGAACCATCCGGACCTGGTACTGGCCTGCGAGAACGCCCCACGGCAAAGTGTCATCAGTGGCCCCGAACATTTGATCGAGCAGGTGGAGCGGGTGGCCGACGCGTTCGGCTGGCCGAGTCTCCCCCTGGACGTCCCGCATCCGACCCATACTCCGGCGATGGCTCAGGCCGCACGCGACCTGCGGGCGACCGCGCCGCGGGTTCCCTACGGTTCCGGGCGCTGGCGGGTGTGCTCGCCCTGGCTGGGCCGGGATGTCGGCGACGACGACCCGGTCGATCTGGTCGCCGGCGCGCTCACGGCCCGGGTCCGGGTGCTGCACACGATCCGTGAGCTGCACGCGGCGGGCGCTGACGCCTTCGTGGAGTGTGGGGAGTGGCCAGTCGTGACCAAGTTCGTCGAGGCGTCGGTCCCGGGCGTGCAGTGTGTCGTCCCGCTGAGTGAGGGCGATCCGGTCGAAGCCGTGCGGACACTGTTCGCCGAGTCCGGCGACGTCGGCCGGTTCGGGTCGCGCCTGCCGGCGCCGTCGAGCACGGGACACGGTTCCGCGGTGCGGGCGAGTACTCCCGCACCGGCCCGCGTCGTGTCGGTGCCCCCCGCCCCCACTCCGTCGACCGAGGCTGCCGCGCCGGCCCCGCCCTACGCGGCCCATGTCACCTACGTGACCCCCGCGGCCCCGGTCGCGGAAGTGCCGCTCGCGGAGGCCCCGGTCACGAGGGTCCCCGCCGCCGCTCCGGTCCCGGCCGCTTCTGCCGGGCTGGACTACGACTCGGTGCTGGACGAATTGCGGACTCTTTACGGTGACTTCCTCGGCTACCCGGCGGATCTGCTCGGTGAGGACGACGGCCTTGAGTCGGAGCTGGGTGTGGAGTCACTCAAACAGGTCGTTCTGCTCGGGCGGGTCTCCGACCGGTTCGGCCTCCCCGGGCTGCGGGCGAATTCCTCCCTGCTGACCGTCGGCACGCTGCGCAGGATCGCGGAGACCGTCGTGCAGGCCCGAGCAGAGGCTGCCGCACGATGACCCCTACGGACAACCTGCGCGGCCGGGTCGCACTCGTGACCGGGGCCGCGAAGAGCCTCGGCGCGGACGTGGTCCGCCGCCTGGCGCGGAGCGGTGCACACGTGATCGTCAACTACTTCCACTCCGTCGAACAGGCCCAATCGCTGCGGGCGGAACTGGAACAGGCCGGGCACAGCTGTGAGTTCATCCGCGCCTCGGTGGCCAAGACCAGCGAGATCGATCGAATGTTCGACCTGATCCAGGAGCGGCACGGCAGCCTGGACATTCTGATAAACAACGCTGCGGGCGGGGCGTTCCTGCCCCTGTTCGACGTCGACGACACGTACTGGCAGCGGGCGTGGGCCACCAACGTGATGGCGGCCTACCACTGTTCGCGCCGGGCGGCTGAACTCATGGCGGGACGAGAGGGTGCGAGCATCCTCTGCCTGTCCAGCGTCGGAGCGCACCAGCCCGTTCCGGGTTACGGTCCCGGCGGCGTCACGAAGGCCGCGCTGGAATCGATGGTCCGTTACCTGGCGCTCGAACTGGCCGGCCAGGAGATCCGGGTGAACACGGTGCTGCTGGGCTCCGTCGCCAGCGAGATCGTCGTCAATCTCGACGCCCCGACGGCGGCCCTCGGTGGCTCGGCGGGGGGCGGCGAGCTGATGCGTCGCACCCTCTCGACACCGGAGGCGGCCAAGCTGATCGTCCACCTCCTGCACGAGGATCTCGGCTTCATCACCGGGCAGACCATCGTCGCCGACGGCGGCATCAGCATCGCCGGGATGCAGGGCATGCGGCTGCACAGCAGGCTGGCGGACCGAGTGAGCGTACCCGCCCGGCATCAGCCGGCCCCGTCGGCAGCACCGCCGCCGGAGGCGAACCCGGCGGCCTCTGGACAACCGGGGGCCGCCCGCCCGGCGTCGGCGCCCACTCCCCCACCGGTGCCGGACCCCGCCCCTGAGCGGGCACGGGAACAAGCCCCGCCACCCCCGCCCGCGCCCGCGCCGGTGACACCTCCCGCGCCGGAGCCACCGGCGGAGACGGACCCCGGAGCCGTCGCCGTGGTCGGACTCGGCCTGGCCCTGCCCGGTGCGAACAACGCGGCGGAGTTCTGGGACCGGCTGCGGGACGGCGTCCTGCTCTCCAGCGAGCCGTCGGCCTTCGACCTGAAGCACTTCTGGGCGCCGACAAGGGAGGACACCGACGCCTTCTACGTCCGTGAGGCCGGGTACATCCAGAGCTTCGTCCCCGACCCCGCCTCGGTCTCCGAGCCGGACGGGAACGCCGGCCACCCCGGGTGGCCGCGGACCACACGCTGGCTGCGGCACTGCACCGTCCAGGCCCTGGAGGGCGTACACCGGCGGCCGACGGACCGGTGGCTCGCCGCGACCACCGGGATACACGACCAGACGGGACTCGGCCCTCAGGGTGTCGTGCTGGGCGACGAATACCGGCGCATGGTGCGCGAGGCCCTCCCCGCCGACGGGGACGGCGACTGGCTGGCCGAGCTCGCCGACCACGCGATCACCGCGCACTACGGTGGTGACGGCGGTGACCCGCAGGCCTACCTGCCGGCGTCCGTCTCCCGCAACGCACTGCGCGGGCTGATCCCCGACGACGCCCAGCACCTGACCCTCGACGCAGCCTGCGCCAGCGGACTGTTCGCCGTGGACGCAGCGGTCAAGGCGCTGCGCGAGGGCTCGGTCGACGTGGCGCTGGTCGGTGGGACCTCTGTGATCGAACCGATCGGGTTCACACTGTTCTGCCGTGCCCAGGGCATCTCGATGAGCGGCAGGATCCGCCCCTTCGACCAGGCGGCCGACGGGACCCTGATCGGTGAGGGTGCGATCACGCTGGCCCTCAAGTCGTACGAGCGGGCCGTGGCCGACGGCGACCGGGTGCTCGGTGTCATCCGGGGCACCGGCCTCGCCGCCGACGGCCGGGGCAAGGGCATTCACGCTCCCGCCACGCGCGGCCAGGAACTGGCGATCTCCCGGGCTTGGGCCGACGCGGGCGTCGAGGCCGACGACGTGGACTGGGTCGTGGCGCACGGCACCGGCACGCCGGTGGGTGACGAGATCGAACTGCGCTCGTTGCTCTCCCGGCTGGGACCGCGTCAGCGGGCGTGCCTGCTGACGTCGAACAAGCAGGTCTTCGGGCACACAGGTGTACTGGCAGGTCTTGTCTCGGTCGCACACGCGCTGGTGGCCCTCGAACGCGGGACGGTCCCCGGTCAGCCCGTGGTCACCGATCCGCACCCGCTGCTCGGCGACGGCGAGCGGCTGACCGTACCGGTCAAGGACGCGGCCTGGCCGACGGACGACACCCGAGCGCGTGTGGTCGGGGTCTCGTCGTTCGGTCTCGGAGGAGCGGACGCACACGTGGTCCTCTCCGACCGTGTGCCGCGATCCGTACCCGCCGAGAGGCGAGGCGGTGACGTGTCAGCCGACACGGAGGACTTGGTCGTCGTGGGCTGGAACACCCATCTGCCCGGCCTGGACCCTGCCCAGGTGCCCGCCTGGCTGGGCGGTGAAGGCCCGCGTCCCGAGGCCGGCTTCGGGACGCCGTACCCCCTGCCCTCCCCCCGCGAGGTGCGTATCCCGCCCCTGACGATGCGGCACATGGACGCCGCTCACCTGATGGTGCTCCAGACCCTCGGCCCGCTGCTGGAGCAACTCGGCGAGCCGGGCACCGCTCTGCGGCCCACCACGGCGGTCATGGTGGGATCGACGCTGCCGACCACACACAACACCAGGGCCGCACTGCGGGTGCACGCCGGCGAGTGCGCCACCACGTTCGACATCCTGCCCGACCCGGTGCAGGCACAGACACTGAAGGAATACCTCGAGAAGGGGATGGCGGCGGCCAAGGGGGTCATCCCCGGCGACCTGAACGAGGACGACTTCACCGGTGCGGTCTCCTGCATCCTGTCCGGCCGGGCCGCCAACTACTACGATTTCCAGGGCATGGGGACCAGCGTCTACGCCCAGAGGGACTCCGCGCACAGCGCCGTCGACCTGGCCCTGCGCCAGCTCCGGCACCGGGCCTGCGACCTGGCTCTCGTCGGCGCCGTGTGCCAGCGGCCGATCAGCGGCTGGGACCGCCACCTCTCCGGCCTGGTGCCGGAGGGCCGGTCCATCGCGGAAGGTGCCGCAGTCCTGGCGGTGACCCGGCGCTCGACCGCGCTGGAGCACGGCCTGCCCGTCCTGGGGGCTCTCTCCACCTCGGTCGAGGGTGCCGGTTCCCGCCACCCGGCGGCGCCCGCGCACTCCCTTCCCGTGCTGGCCGGCGCCGGACACACCTACTTGTCGCTGGACGCACTGCTGGCGGTCGTCGAAGCCGTCGTGACCGGAACGGACACCGTGGTGACGCCCGCCGCCCCCGGATCACCTCTGATCCGGTTCACCGGGCCGGCCGCCCCGCGTCACCACGGCCCTGACCGGGAAGGAGCGGAGCAGGCCTTACGCGCACCGGAGCACACCGAGCCCGTCCTGGACGCGCCGGAGCGCACCGAGCCCGCACCGGTTCCACCGGGCACGCCGGAGCACACCGATGACGTCACCGGCCGCCGCCAGACGTTCCGGCTCCTCCCGACGCCCCCGCCGCCCGAAGTCCCGGCCGCGCCGCCGATCCCGCCGGGCACCGTCGTCATCACCGACGCCCCGGACCTCGCCGAGGCCGTGCCGGGCCCCGACACCGCCGTCTGGTCACCACGGCCGGGCGTCGGAACCGCCATCCACGTGCCTCCCGAGGACGCGTCCGCCGCCCTCACCGGTCTGCCGTTCGTCCCGCGCCACATCCGGGTCCTCTCCAGGCTGCCCGTCGACGACGGGAGCGACGACGCCGAGGCCACCCGCATGGAAGACCTCCAGGACCTCACGTTCACCACCCTCCAGGCGGCGCTGCCCGCCCTGCGCACCGGCGGCTCGCTCGGCGTGGTACTGCTCGGGGCGGTACCGGACGACCTGCCGGCCCCGCTGAGCGGTCTGTTCACCGGTCTCGTCCGCTCCGTCCGGGCCGAGGTTCCGCAGTGCGGCGGGGTGACCCTGCTCAGCGACGCACCGGACATCGCGACGGTCCTGGACCAGCTGGCCCGGGCGGCCACCGCCCAGGTGCCGACGCACACGCTGGCCTGCCGCGGCGGTGCATGGTTCACCCTGGCCGTCGCCGACGACCCCGCGGTGCCGCCCCCGGCCACAGAGGCGCCCCTGCCACCCGGCGCGGTCGTGGTCGCCTTCGGCGGCGCCCGGGGGATCACCCCCGAGCTGCTCCACGCCGTCGCCCGCACCAGCGACCGTCCCCATGTGTACGTCATCGGCCGCACCCCGATGCCGGAGAGCGGTGACGCGCTGCCGCCGCAGGCCGAGTTCATCGCAGAGCAGCGCCGCAGACGCCCCGAGGCGTCGGTGGGTGAGCTGCGCGCCGCCTACGTGAAGGCCCAGGCAGGCCTGGAGGTACGCCGTACCGTGCAACGGCTCGCCGAACTGTGCGGACCGGACCGTGTCCACCACCGGCTGTGCGACGTCCTCGACGCCGAGCGCACCACCGCCGTCCTCGACGAGGTCTTCGGCCGGCACGGACGGATCGACCTGCTCATCAACACCGTCCTCGACCTGCGCTCGCGTGCGCTGCACGCCAAGACCCTCACCGACTTCCGGGCGGTCCGGGCCACGAAGGCGACGGGCTACCGCAATCTCAAACGGGCCCTGACGGGCCGGCTGCCCCGGATCTGGTGCAACTTCAGCACCCTGGCGACACTCGCTCCCGCACCCGGTGACATCGACTACTGCGCCGTCAACGAGTACCTCGCGTACGCGAGCGCCCGGGCCCAGCGGCACGGGCCGGAGGGCCACGACGAGGTCGCGATCCTCTGGAGCGGCTGGCGGGAGGTCGGCGTCGCCAGCAGCCTCACCATGCGGGAGACCCTCAAACGCAACGGGATGGACGCCTACATCAGCACTGCGCAAGGACAGGCGCAGTTCCTCTCCGCCGTGACCCGGCCGCCGGCCGGCGGGGTGGCGTTCTTCATCCGGGAGGAGGAACGCGTCCTGCTGGGCCGGCGCGGGATCAGCACCTGCGGTTCCTCCCGCGCGTTGCCGGTCCCCGCCCCGGACGCCCCGTCGCCCGCCCCGCCGGACCCGGCGCTGACCACGCCGCTGCTCGACGGTGTCCTGTACCGCGGCACGGACTGGGCGGTCTTCACCAAGACCTGGGACCCGCGCACCCTGGCCGAGCAGGACGGGCGCTGGATGCGTCACCACCGGGTCAACGGGGAGTACACGCTGCCCGGTACGTTCGCCTTGGAGGCCGCGGCCTGCGCGGCCGCGGCGCTCTGCCCCGGCCTCGTGGTCACAGGGTTCCGCGGGCTCGTCTGCCGTGCGTCGGTCAAGATCAGGCTCGCCGGGCCGCCGCGCACCGTCGCGGTGGAGGCCCGGGTCACGAGCCGGAAGCACGACCGGGCCGAGGTGGCCGTCAGGCTGACGGCGCACCGGATCGGCAAGAACGGCAAGGTGCTGCGCTTCAACGACCTGCTGGGCGAGACGAAGGTCGTACTGGCAGACCGCTTCCCCGAGCTCCCCGCGCCCCCCGACTGCTCGGCCTACGAACCCGAACCCGGTTTCGTGATGCCGGTCTACTCCCCGGACCCGCCGATCTCGCTCACCGGCCCGTTCGCCGGCACCGGCGACTACGCCCGCGGGCCGGGGGGCAACAGCGGCAGGTTCCGCCTGGACCACGAGGCCTGGGCTCCGGCCCTGGCCGGGATGACCGTGCCGACGATCCTGCTCGACGCGATGGTGCACCTGTTGCTGCTGCCACCGCGCGGGGACAGCCCGCCCCTGGTCGGCCCGATGGCCGGCCTCGACGAGGTCGATCTCGGCGGGCCGGGCAACGACTGCCGGCTCAGTGCGGAGAACCCGGAGATCCGGCTGCACTGCGACTTCGCCACCGGTGCCCTGACCGCCGCGACCGGTGGCGGCCGGGTGCTGGCCCGGATCGCCGGGGTCAGCGCACACGCTCTGGACCACAGCGGAGAGCTGGTCCGGCCCCACCCCCGCGTTCCCCAGCCGCCCCTTTCATGACAGCCGAGGAGACAGCAGTGTTGTGGCAGGACATCACGATCGCCGGGACCGGTGCGTGGATACCGCCCGTCAGGCGCGAGCGCGAGCCGTGGGGCGGGCCGGACACCGAGGAGCCCTCCATGGCGGCGCTCAACGGATTCACCTCGGCCGCCGTCTCGACGGACCACACCGCGACGCAGATGGCGGCCCGCGCCGGCCTCAAGGCGCTGCGCCACGCGGACGTCACCGGCGCCGACCTCAGCCTCCTCGTGCACGCCCACTTCCAGGACGAGGACCACTACACCCCCGCGCCCTACCTGCTGCGGGTGCTCGGGGGACCCGACACCACCGGGATCGAGGTCGGCGCCGCCAGTGACGGCGGGGCCGCCGCGCTCGTCACCGCCGCCGAACACCTCACCGCCCGGCCGCAGGCGAACGCCGCGCTGGTGACGGCCGGTGCCCGTTTCCCCGCCGAGCGCTGGGGCCATGTCCGGGAGACCGGTTACGTGGCCGGCGACGCCGGCGCCGCCGCGGTCCTCACCCGCGGGACGGGCTTCGCCCGGCTGGCAGCGACCGCCCAGGCGGCGGAGCCGCAGCTGGAGGTGCTGACCCGGGCCAGGAAGGGGCACACCGGCACCGGGCGGCCGTTCCTCGCCGAGGAGACCGGACTCATGCCGCACATCGACGCGCTGCAGCGCTCCACCCGCCGCTGCGTCGAGACCGTCCTCGACGAGACCGCGTCGAAACCGGCGGACATCTCGCACGTGGTGGCCATCGCGATCGGGTCGGTCGTGCTCGACATGGTGCTCGCCGGATCACCGCTCAGCGTCCGTTGTGACGAAACCAGTTGGGTCTTCGGCCGGCACCTCGGTCACGCCGGGCCGAGCGACGTCCTGCTCGCCCTCGACCGGTTGTTCCGCTCCGGCACGCTGCGGGCCGGTGAACGCGTTCTCGTCGTGAGCTTCGGACTCGGCTTCCGCTGGACCACCGCGCTGCTCGAAGTCACCCGCGACCCCACCGCCGCGGTACCGGCCGGGCGATAACCAACGGAATGAGACTGACCATGACAGACACGAGTACGGGGACCGCCGCGTCGGTCCCGCTCGCCCCACGGGCCCTGCCGCTGCTGGGCCACGCACTGCCCCTGCTCCGCGATCCGCTGGCCTTCATCATGTCCTTGTCCAAACATCGCACGATGGTCCGCGTCCGGCTGGGCCCGAGCTCCGCGGTCATGATCTGCGATCCGGACCTCACCCGGCAGGTGTTCCTGAACGACCGCGTCTTCGACAAGGGCGGGCCGATCTACGACCGGATCCGCGAGGTCATCGGGGACGGCCTGTCCACCTGTTCGTACACCCTGCACCGGCGGCAGCGGCGGCTGTGCCAGCCCTCGTTCCACCCCACCCGGCTCCCCGGCTACGGGGCGGTGTTCGCCCGGGCGGCCGAGCTGAAGGCGGAATCCTGGAGGGACGGGGACGTCCTCGACATCACCCAGGAAATGATGACGCTGACGACGCGCGCCACCATGGAGACGATGTTCAGCGGCGCGCTGCCCGAGGAGACCATGCGGCGGGCCCTGGCCGACACGGCCACCATCGTCAGCGCGTTCTTCCGCCGGATGATGACACCGGCCCCGCTGCGCCGGCTGCCGACCCCGCGGAAGCGGCGGTACGACCAGGCCCGCAAACGGCTGTCGGACACCATCGCGCAGATCATCGTCGAGCGGCGGGCCGATCCCACCGACCGTGCCGATCTGCTCTCGGCACTGGTCGGGGCGGTGGACGAGGAGAGCGGGGACGGTCAGAAGCAGCTGAACGACGCCGAACTGGCGGACGAGGCACTGACGTTCTTCCTCGGCGGGATGGAGACCACGGCCATCACCCTGGCCTGGGCGCTGCACCTGCTCGCCACGAACCCGGACGTCCAGCACCGCCTTCAGGCCGAGACCGACGACGTCCTGAACGGCGACCGGCTCGATCCCGCGCACCTGACCTCGCTCGGTCTGGCCGGCCGCGTGGTGACCGAGACGCTGCGACTGTATCCGCCCGCCTGGATGATGACCCGCACCGTCAGGCAGGACACCGAGCTCGGCGGCGTACGGCTCAAGGGCGGCAGTACCCTCGTGCTCAGCCCGTACCTCCTGCACCGTCGGCCCGACCTGTACGCCGAGCCCGACCGGTTCGACCCGGACCGCTGGCTCGACGCCCAGCCCGACCGGGCCGCCTACATCCCGTTCGGCGCCGGCCCCCGCAAGTGCATCGGGGACCAGTTCGCCCTCACCGAGTCCGTCCTGGCCCTCACCGCCGTCGTCGCCCGCTGGGAGCTGACCCCCGTCGGCGACCAGCCGTTCCGGCCGAAGGTGGAGACCAGCCTGAGTTCGCGCGGGCTGAGCCTGCGGCTCAGCGAACGGTGGACGGGTGGTACCGAGGGCCCCGGGCTCCACTCGGCCGCCCCCCGGCCCGCAGTCGTCCAGCCGTCCACACAGCCGGGTGCCGCCACCTGCCCCGTGAAGCACCAGGAGTGATGCCGTGAAGCCTCACCTGAAGCCCTTGGTGAAGCAGCTCCTCAGCTCCCGGAGGGCCGACCTGGGCGGAGCGGCCCCGGCCGACACCCTGCACGCCCCCTCCCGCCCTTATCCGAACGGGTGGTTCTGCCTGGCCTTCGCCGACGAGGTGGGACCCGGATCCGTCATCACCCGTCCGCTCGCGGGCGCGGAGGTCGTCGTCTACCGCACGGCCAAGGGCGTGCTGCGGGCGGTCCGGCCCCGGTGCCCGCACCTGGGAGCTCATCTCGGAGTCGGCGGATCGGTCGAGGGGGAGGACATCGTCTGTCCCTTCCACCGGTTCGCGTTCGACCCGACCGGCGCCTGCGTGCGCACGGGCTACGACGAGCCGCCGCCGAGGGCCTCGCTGACGCAGTACCCGGTGTGCGAGACCAACGGCTCCGTCTACGTGTGGTGGCACGCCCTCGGCCTGCCCCCGCAGTGGGACGTCCCTGCCTTTCCCATGGACGGCCGGCAGCCGTTCAGCCACGACACCTACGACATCGCCGGTCACCCTCAGGACGTCATCGAGAACGCGTTCGACTGGGGTCACCTGCCGGCACTGCACGGTCTCAAGGATCTCGACATCGAGGGCACACCCGTGGCCGGTGAACCGGTCAGCACCGTCACCGCGACCGCCCGTGGCACCGTCATGCGCGGGTTCCGCCAGTCCTACACGCTCACGGTGATCGGGCTGGGCACCATCGCGGCCCGGTCCGTGCTGCCCCGGGACGCGGGCAACCTCTATGTGATGCTCCACGCGACCCCGACCGGCCCGGGACGCATCCAGCTCCGCTTCGGCACGAAGCTGGAGCTGAACGGGATCCCCGGCGTGCCCGGGACGATCGGGCGCGCGGCGGTGACGCCCGTGGCCCGGCTGTTCAGTGCCGTCCTCCAGCGGGTGGCCGGCGTCGACACCGGAGCGGACCTGCTGATGTGGCACCACCAGGAGCACGTCGAGCAGCCGAAGCTCGCCAAGGGCGACGGTCCGATCGGCCGGTACCGGCAGTGGGCCCAGCAGTTCTACACGGAACCCACAGGCGGCCTCGTACCCCCGCGGCCGCCCCGCCGGGCCGGAGCGAGCCACCCGGAGGAGTGACCGACGACCACGGCCCGGGCAATGCCGAAACCGCTCCCGGGCCGTCGGCCCCCACCGTGTTCAGACGTAACCCGGGAAGCAGGCCGAGCCGGGTCCGAAAGAGAGGCGACATGGCAGCGGAGAACGGTACGCCCCGCCCCGGGCAGCGACTGGCTGTGCTCGGAGCGGGGGTGATGGGGTCGGGCATCGCCGCCCTGGCCGTCGGGCACGGGCTCGCGGTGTCGCTGATCGATCTGGACCGGCGCCGGCTGGAAGAGGCGCCGGCCAAGATCGCCCACCAGGTACGAACGGCACGGCTGATGGGCGCGCTGCCGGACGAGACCGTCCCCGGCACGCTCGTCACCGGCCTGTCGTTCGCCGGCCTGGTGACGGCCGACGGCGCGACTCCCACCGCGGTGATCGAGGCGGTCACCGAGGACGCCGACACCAAGGCGAAGGTCCTCGCGGACGTGTCCGCGCTGGTCGCTCCCGGCATCCCGGTCATCTCGAACACGTCGGCGATCCCCATCGACGAGCTGGCCCGGGCGGCGGCCCGGCCTGCGGACCTGATCGGCACCCACTTCATGAATCCGCCCTGTCTGATCCGGACGGTCGAGGTCATCCGGGGCACGCATACCTCGGAGGCCACCGTGGACGCGCTGCGGGCACTGCTCAGCGCGCTGCGCCGGGAGCCGATCGTGGTCGACGACGCACCGGGTTTCGTCACGAGCCGGATCCTGCACCCCATGATCAACGACGCGGTACGGGTGGTGGCGGCGGGCACCGCGAGTGCCGAGTCCGTCGACCTTCTCCTGCAGGGGTGCCTGGGCCACCCGACGGGCCCGCTGCGCACCGCCGACCTCATCGGACTGGACAACCTGGTCGACTCGCTGTGGGTGCTGCACAGCCGGACCGGCGACGAAGGGTGTCGCCCCTGCGACTTGCTGCTGGAGATGGTGCGGGACGGTCACCTCGGCCGCAAGAGCGGGCGCGGCTTCTACGAGTACGAGGGAGAACACGCATGACCACGTCATCCAACCGGCCGGTGCCGGAATCCATGGGCGGGCCCGGCACCGTCCAGACGGACCTGCTGCGGCTCCTGGAGAAGCGCACGGGCAGGACCTGGACGACCGACGCCGACGTCTTCGGCGCCGGTGGGCTGTCCTCCCTCTTCGCCATGGAACTGGTGGTGCATCTGGAGAGGGCGTACGGCATCTCCATCCGTGGTGCCGACCTGCGGATGGAGAACTTCCGCACCGTGCTGCAGATGACCGCACTGGTCGAGCGGCTCCGCATCCCGGCCTCCGGGGGCTCCGGTGCGTGAAGCCGTCGCCGCGGCGGCCTCGGCCGTCACGGAGCTGGTCGGCGGCCGGGCGGACGACTGGGACCGGGCGGGCCGGCTGCCCGAGGACGTGGTGCGGGAACTCGGTGCGGCCGGCCGGCTCACCGTCCAGATCCCGGCGGACTACGGCGGACCGGGGTGGAACAGCGCGGACAGCGGCGAGTTCACCGCCCACGTCGGCAGCCTGTGCAGTTCGCTGCGGAGCGTCATGACCTCGCAGGGAATGGCCGCGTGGGCCGTCGAACGGCTCGGTGACCCGGCACAGGCTGCGGACCTGCTTCCACGGCTGGCCTCCGGCGACCTGGCGGCCGTGGCCTTCAGCGAACCGCAGGCGGGCAGCGACCTGTCGGCCATCGAGGCCACCGTGACCGTCGAGGGGAATTCCTTGCTGCTCACCGGCCGCAAGAAGTGGGTGACCGCCGCCGACTACGCCGACCTCTTCCTCGTCGTCGCCAGGATGGGAGAGGGAGGTGCTGTGGTCGTGGTGCCCCGTGCGGCCCCCGGCGTCCGGGTTCGGCGGGTGGCCGATCCGCTGGGCTGCCGGGCCGCCGGACACGCGGACGTCGCGTTCGACGAGGTGCGACTGCCGCTCGGCAGCCTGTTGGGCGGCGGACGCCAGCCGCTGTCCCTGCTGGTGACGACGGCACTGGCCTACGGCCGGATCTCCGTCGCCTGGGGGTGTGTCGGGATCCTGCGGGCCTGCGTGACGGCGGCTGCCGGCCACGCAGGATCGAGGCACCAGTTCGGCCGGCCGTTGGGGCAGCACCAGCTCGTCGCCCGGCACCTGGCCGATCTGTGGACCGCCGAGCAGGTGGCCACCCGGGCCTGCGAGTACGCCAGCCGCTGCTGGGACGACAACGCCGCCGACCTGGCCACCGCCATCGTGCTGGCGAAGTACGTCGGCGCGGAGCACGCGGCCAAGGGCGCGGCGGCCGCGGTCCAGGTGCTCGCGTCGGCCGGTGCGCAGGACGGGCACGTCGTCGCGCGGGCGTACCGCGACGCCAAGCTCATGGAAATCATCGAGGGGAGCAACGAGGTGTGCCAGCTGATCCTGGCCGACCACGCACTCAGCAGAAGGTGACCTCGCTCACGGCCGCCGAAGCACGCCACGAAAAGGAGCCGAACATGAGTGGCACTCCCCCGGCTGACCCGTCCACGCCCGTGAAGTGCCTGGTCTGGGACCTCGACAACACGCTCTGGCAGGGCACGTTGCTGGAGGACGGGGACGTCGTCCTGTCCGAAGCGGTCCGCGAGGTGATCCTCGGCCTGGACGCACGGGGCATACTCCAGTCGGTGTGCAGCCGCAACAGCCACGACCACGCCTGGGCCCGGCTCCAGGCACTCGGCGTCGCCGACTACTTCGTCGTGCCGGAGATCGGCTGGGGGCACAAGTCGGACGCCGTACGCCGGATCGCCGAGCAGCTGGACTTCGCTCCCGGGGCCATCGCCTTCATCGACGACCAGCCGGCTGAGCGGGCCGAGGTCGCTCACCACCTTCCGGACGTGCGCTGCTACCCGGCGGAAGAAGCCGTGACGCTGCTCGGGCTGCCGGAGTTCAGCCCGCGGTCGGTGACTGTCGACTCGCGCCGGCGCCGGACGATGTACCAGGCCGGTTTCCGGCGTACGGACGAACAGGCGCGGCACACCGGTTCGCACGAGGACTTCCTGCGCTCACTGGAGATGGTGATGCACATCGGGAGGGCCACGGACGTCGAGTTGTCGCGGGTCGAGGAACTGACCCTGCGCACCAGCCAGATGAACGCGACCGGAGTGCACTACCCGGACGAGGTGCTGCGAGCACTCCTCGTCCGCCCCGGGTACGAGGTCTTGATCACGACGCTCACCGACCGCTTCGGGCCGCACGGTGCCGTGGGTGTGGTGCTGCTGGAGAAGCACGCGCGGGCGTGGCACCTCAAACTGCTCGCCACATCGTGCCGTGTGGTGGCGTTCGGTGTCGGCACCATCATCCTGAACTGGCTGGCCGACCAGGCCGCCCGCGCCGGTGTCCACCTGCTGGCGGACTTCCGCGCCACCGACCGCAACCGGATGATGGAGATCGCCTACCGGTTCGCCGGTTTCGACGACCAGCCCTGTGACTGCCGGGCCCCGGTCTCCGGGGGATCCGGCAAGGACGTCCAACTGCTGCACCTCGTCCCCGGGCGGCGGGGCGTCCCCACGACGGTACGGCTGATCGCGCCGGGCCTCACCGACCCGGCGCCGGCCGGTGAGGCCCTCCCGTATCGAGCACTGCATCACCGGTCCGGGCCTGCCCGATGACGGTCATCTGCGGCGCACCAGCGTGATGCCGTCGGCCATGGGGAGCATGCAGACGTCGACCCGCCGGTCGTCCCGGATCCTGGCATTCACCTCACGGACACCGGCGGTGTCCGCGTCGTCGGCGAGGGGATCGATGACCCGGCCGAAGAAGAGCGTGTTGTCCACCACCAGTAAGCCACCAGGCCGCACGAGCCGCAGCGCCAGCTCGTAGTACTGCGGGTAATTCGCCTTGTCGGCATCGATGAAAATGAGACCGAATTGGCCGGAACAGCCATCGGCGAGCATTTCCTCAAGTGTTTCGGCCGCCGCTCCGATACGGACATCGATCCGGTCGAGAACGCCTGCCCGCCGCCAATAGTCGGCACCTATTTCAGGCCACCGCTCACTTATGTCACAGGTGACCACACGCCCGTGCGGCGGAAGGGCCCGAGCCATGCACAAGGTGCTGTATCCGGTGAAGGTGCCGATCTCCAGGACATCCACGACGCCGGTCGCCGCGATCAGGAAGCCGAGGAGCTGTCCCTCCTCGGGCATGACCTGCATCGCCTCCCCGCCTGGCAGCTCCACGGTCGTCAGGCGCAGATCGCGCAGGATCTCGTCCTCCCTGAGTGAGAATTCCCTGACATATTCCAGAAGCTGCGGACCGGTCGTCATCTGATTCGCCATGAGGAAACCCTAGGTCGTCTCCCAACGGGATTCAACAGCGCATTGCCGCGCCACCGGGCCGAATTCGTTGCGGTGCATCGGAGGTTCCGCTGACCTCTTGGATCACGTGCCATGGCGGAAGAACAAGGGGCGGGGCGTGCCGTCGTGCACCAGTGGCTTTCCGAGAAGTCCACGCTTCTCGGGACGGGCCCGCGGAACTTGACCCGGAGGACCTCGCCGCGCTCGGCGAACTCCTCGACACCGACAGGCCGCACAGCGTTTCGTGCTGCGACGGCCTCGCCCTGCGCACCGAACGCGTCGTCCGGGCCGCCCGGCGAGCAGCCGGCGGAGCCGCTGCGCAAGGCCGGGCCGGTGCTGTCCGAGGCGCTGGGGCATGCCGTACACGGGGAGCGGCTCCCCGCACGGCGAACCACCCGTGTCCGGTGCCGTTCCAATGAACAGCGGCGTTCGTCAGGCAGTTGCAGCGTGCGGCAGCCCACTGCCCCCGTCGCCGGGCCCGGGCGACGGGAGCAGTCGGTCCGCGGGATACGGGCCGGGTGCCGCCCGGCCGTCACCGGCGGGGTCACCAGTCGTGGACCGTCCCGTCGTGCAGCCGGTTGACCGGGAGGTAAGCCGCCTCGTAAGGGTGCGCGGCCGCCAGTTCCTCGTCCAGATCCACGCCGATGCCCGGTGCCTCGCCCGGGTGCAGGTGGCCGCCCTCGAAGGTGTACGCGTGGCGGAAGACCTCATCCGTGAGCGGCGTGTGGCCCGAGTACTCCTGGATTCCGAAGTTGTGCACGGCGAGGTCGAGGTGGACGGCGGCAGCCATGCCGACCGGAGAGATGTCCTCCGGGCCGTGGATCGCGCTCCTGATCTGGTACTGAGCGGCGAAGTCGAAGAGCTTGCGCAGCGGAGTGACACCTCCGAAGTGGGTGACGGCGGAACGTACGTAGTCGATCAACTGCTCGGTGATCAGGGACTGGTAGTCGTACACCGTGTTGAAGACCTCACCGATGGCCAGCGGTGTGGTGGTGTGACGGCGGACCACGCGCAGGGCCTCCTGGTTCTCGGCGGGCGTGCAGTCCTCGAGCCAGAAGAGGCGGTACGGCTCCAGATCCTTACCGAGGCGGGCTGCCTGGAGGGGGGTGAGCCGGTGGTGTGCGTCGTGCAGAAGGGGGAGTTCCGGGCCGAACTCGGCACGCACGGCCTCCAGCACGTTCGGTATGTGACGCAGATAGGCATCGGTGTCCCAGTCCTCCACCAGCGGCCGGGCCTGCTGGTGCAGCACGGCGGAACCGTTGCCGTCCGTGCTCGACACGCCGTAGACCGCCTTGAGACCGGGGATGCCGGACTGCACGCGTACGGCGGGATAGCCCTCGGCGAGGCGGGCCCGGACCGAGTCGAGGAGTTCGGGGATGTCACGGCCGTCGGCATGGCCGTAGGTCCCCACCCGGGTCCGGCTGGCGCCGCCGAGAAGCTGGTAGAGGGGTAGTCCCGCGGCCTTCGCCTTGATGTCCCACAGCGCGACGTCGACGGCGGCGATCGCCGCCATCGTCACCGGCCCGCGCCGCCAGTAGGCACCCCGGTACAGGGACTGCCAGGTGTCCTCGATGCGGTGCGGGTCCAGCCCCAGGAGGAGGGGGGCCACATGATCCTCGAGATAGCTGACCACGGCCAGTTCGCGGCCGTTGAGCGTGGCGTCGCCGAGGCCGGTGAGACCCTCGTCGGTCGTCAGCTTGAGGGTGACGAAGTTACGGCCCGGGCTGGTGACGAGGACCTTCGCGTCGACAATTTTCATAGGAGCACTTTCTTCCGAATGCGGTGGTGAGGGGCGTTCAGCCCTTGGTGGCACCGGAGGTCAGACCGGCCACCAGGTACTTCTGGCCGAGGACGGCGGCCAGGACGACGGGGATGGTGATGAGCGTCGCGGCGGCCATCAGACCGCCCCAGTCGGTGCTCGCGTACGAGATGAAGTTGAAGAGGGTCACCGGCACCGTCTGGGTGCGGTCGTCGGCGAAGATCAACGCGAACATGAAGTTGTTCCAGCTGAAGACGAAGGCGAGCAAAGAGGCGGTCGCCGTCCCGGGGGCCGCGAGGGGCAGCGCGATACGCCGGAAGGCACCGAAGGCACTCAGCCCGTCGGTGCGCGCGGCTTCCTCCAGTTCGACCGGCAGACCGGCGAAGAAGCTGATCATGACCCACATGATGAGCGGGACGGAGACGAACATCTGGCTGAGGATCAGCACCATGTAGGAGCCGACGAGTCCCATCTGCGCGAACAGGTAGTACCAGGGTACGAGGAGCGAGATCGCCGGAACGATGCGCGCGACCAGGATCAGTGATCCGGTGCGGTGCATGCCGAACCGGCCGACCGCCCAGGCGGCGGGTACCGCGATGACCGCGGAGAGCACGGTGGAGACCACGCCGACCAGCAGGGAGTTGCCCATCGACCGCAGGATCTGCCCGGCCTCGACGATGCTGCGGAAGTTCTCGAGGGTGGGACTGAACCACAGGCCCACGGACGGATCGGTCACCTGGACGTTGGTCTTGAAGGCGGCGGCGAACATCCACACCAGGGGCAGCGCGAAGACCAGCGTCACGAGGGCGATGGCGGTGCCTCGCAGCCACGACCTGACCGCGCGTCGGCGCAGGTGTGCCGGTACGGGTGTGGGGGTGACGGTGACACTCATGCGGTCTTCCTTCCGCTCCGGCGGCGCAGCAGCACCACGACGCCGACGATGAAGAGCGTGAACAGGACCAGGACGGCGGCGGCCAGGCCGTACTCCTGGTAGTCGAAGGTCAGCCCGTAGGCGTAGACGTTCAGGGTCTCCACCTCGAAGTCCGAGCCGCCGCCCGCGCCCTTGGTGGCGTAGAGGATGTCGAAGGTCTTGAGGGCGTCCACGGCGCGCAGCACCAGGGCGGCGGCGAGCGTCGGGCCGAGCATGGGCAGCACGACGTGCCGGAATCGCTGCCAGCCGTTCGCCCCGTCGACGCGCGCGGCCTCCTCCGGCTCCTCGGGCAGCGTGGTCAGTCCGGCGAGCAGCAGCAGGGTCATCATGGGCGTCCACTGCCAGACGTCGATGAGCATCAGGGTCGGCAGCGACTGGCTGACGGAGCCGAGGAACTCCTGCCGGGGCAGCCCGACGCCGGCGAGCAGATGGTTGGCTATGCCGTTGGTGGGGTCCAGGATCAGCAGCCAGAGGATGCCGATCGCCACCGGAGTGGTGAGCAACGGGATGACCAGAACCGTACGCACCCACCGCATGCCCCGGAACGGCTTGCGCATGAGCATGGCCAGAGCGAGCCCGAGAACCGTCTCCAGGATCACCGCCCCGACGGTGAAGACCACCGTGCGCTGCGCTGCGGGCCAGAAGCGCCGGGTGTCGCCGAGGGCGTCGGTGAAGTTCCGCAGGCCCACGTGTTCCTTGCCGGCGTTCACCGCGCCGAAGGCGTCGGTCAGGCTGAGGCCGACGGTGTAGACCAGCGGGAAGACGATCATGAGGCCGACGAACAGCAGCGCCGGGGCCAGCATCGTCCACTTCAGCCGCCGGTTTGCCTGTTCGAAGGTGCGGGGACGGCGCACGGGGGCCGGACCGGCGCCCGGCGCCGCTGCCGAGCGGGCCGGGGAGACCTCGGTGGTGGGCATCAGGACTCCTTGTGGCGGTTGTCGCGGACGAGGAAATCGGCGAACTCCGCATCGGCGTCACGGGCCACCGGCCGTACGTCGTCGCCGAGGATGCCCGCGACCAGGGGCCGCCCGACGATGTCCCTGGCCCGGCCGACCTGCAGGACCCGGGGCCTGTCGTAGCCCAGGCCCCGCTCCGCGTTGAGCCGCATGGCCTCGGCGAGATCCGGGGGGAACGAGGCCAGCGAGGCGGGGTCTGACCAGACCGACTTACGGGCGCCCGGGATGCCGTCCTTCTGGAGGGCCGCGGTCATCTCGGTGCCGGCGGCCCACTTGACGAACTCCCAGGCGTCGTCGCGCAGCAGACTGAACCTGCTGATGCCGAGGCTCCAGGACGGGATGTTGTGCGGCCGGGCACCGGCCGGTCCGGCCGGGAAGGGGGCGAAGCCCACGGTCTCGCGCACGGTCGACACCTTCGGGTCGAGAAAACTGCTGTAGATCGCGTCGGCGTCGATGTAGAAGGCGGCCCTGCCCTGAGCGAAGACCGGCATGGTCTGTTCCAGGCTCATGTTGGTGGCGCCGGGCGGCCCCGTCCTCGCCAGGAGCTTCCCGTAGTACTCGTACGCGGCGAGGGCCTCGGGTGTGCCGATGCCGGACCTGCCCCGCACGACGAAGTCACCGCCGTGCGAGTACAGGAAACTCGACCACTGGGATACGGCGCCGCTGCGCTGCCCCCGGCCGACGAAACCATAGAGGCCCTTCTTCTTCCCGGTGAGTTCCTCGGCCGCCGCCATCAGCGCCTCCAGGGTGCGTGGCGGCCCACCCAGGTCCTCCACGAGGTCCTTGCGGTAGTACAGTGCGGGGCGCTCGGTCACCACGGGGACGCTCAGCACCTTGCCCGCCGTCACCGAGGCCTCGCGCGGGGCGTCCTGGAAGTCGGACCAGGCGAAGCCCTCGTCCTGGGTGACGCGGTCGCTCAGGTCGGTCAGCCAGGCGTTGTGCGCGAAGAGCAGTTGTTCCTGCAGCGCGCGGACCATCATGACGTCCACGTCGGTGCCCGAGGCGTTGAGCTTCACGTTGTAGCTGCTCGCCAGTTGGTCCGCGGTGAGCAGGGTCATGGAGACCCGTCGTCCGATGCGCTCCTCGAACTCCTTCATGCGGCGGCGGATCGCCTGGGACCACACGTGGTTGATCGCCATGATCCGCAACGGGGTGCCGGCGGAGGGCCGCCCGCCCTTGCTCGTACACGCGCCGAGCGCTCCCGTTCCGGCGGCTCCCGCGACTCCTGCCGCCAGCCTGCCGAAGGAGCGCCGGCTGAGGAGCGGGCTGCTCGTGGACATCGTCGTCCTCGTCTCTCTGCGCTGTCGTGCGTCCTGCTCACCTGAGGCGTGCCGCCTCCGCGGGAGCTCCCGGACCAATCTGGCCCAACTGGTAGGACCAGTTGAACCAGACGGACGTTAGCAGGAGAGAGGCGTGCCGGACAGCCCTTTGCCGGGTGGGATTCGCCGAAGCCTGTATGCCTCCCGCCGGGACTCGGGCCGACGGCGGGAGAGGATGCGGAGGGCGCTATCCGGCCGTCCCGCCGCCGTACCGGCTCCCGGTCCCGTCCAGCAGCGTCTCGATGTGGTTGCGCGCCATGATGTCGACCTGGATGTCGAGATCCTTACCGTAGGTGCGCAGGCCGAGCAGCAAGTGTTCCCGCATCCGCTCACCGGCCAGGTCCACGTCACGCGCCTCGATCGCCTCGAAGATCTCGGGGTGGTGCGGAACTCCGGGCTCGCCGATCGAGGGGTCGGAGTTGGAGCGGAGCATCATCTCGAACATCATTCCGCTGATCGAGGAGAGCATGATCCGCAGGACGGGGTTCTTGCTCGCCTCGGCGACGGCGTCGTGGAAGGCCATGTCCGCCCGGGCCTTGACGACGACGTCGCTCGCCGACTCGAAGGCGTTCCTGGCGGCCCTCAGCGCCTCGATGTCCTCGTCCGTCGCGTGCTCGGCCGCCAGGCGCGCCGTCTCGACCTCGAGGGGCAGCCGGGCTTCGATCAGTTGCCGGACGGTGGGCCGGCCTGCGCGGTACAGAGCGTCGTACCCCCTGGCCTGCCCCGAGGTCTGCTCACGCACGAAGGAGCCGCGGCCCGGCGCGACCTCGATCAGATGCTGGGCCTCCAGCCGCCGTAGAACCTCACGCACGACGTTCCTGCTGGCGCCGAACTGGGTCGCGAGCTCGCGCTCCGAGGGGAGCTTGGTCCCGACCGGAATGTCACCGGAGCGGATGCCGTGCTCGAGTTCCCGCGCGATCCGTTCCGTCAGGAGACCACGCCGTTCGGGAGCCGCGGCCTGGCCGGATCGCGCGGAGAAGGAAGAGGCGGACGACTGCATCCCCGCAGGGTACAGGCTGGTCCTGGGCGATACACGGCCGATCGGGAGACCGCCGGGCCGGTCTCGGATCGCAGCCTGTCCGCGGCCTCTCGGGGGACGGGCCCCCCGCCCGTGTGGCGTCCGCGCTCCAGCTCGCGAGCAGGCGCGGTGTGCAGCGGACGGCGAGCCGGCTCCGGGCGACGGGCGGCTGTTCCGCTCGTCGGGCAGAGCGAACGTCTCGAAGGAGAGCGTCAGCTCACCCGCCCGCAGATGATGCAGCCGTTCGACGCCGCAGGCACCTCCTGGCCTCTCAGCCCATGCGGCCCGGTCGCGCTCGGCCTCCAGGCCGGCCGCACCCGCAGCGGGTACGCACTCGGCATGGCGATGAGCCAGGCGGCCCCGGAGTCCGCCACCGCGCTGCCGTACGCCTTCGGCTTCAGCCGGTTCACCACCGTCACGGACGCCGGTGGGGCGACGGAACCCTTCTGGCCGGTGTACTCGCCGCGCATCCGGGCCTCACCGGTGCGGTTCCCGGCGCGGCGGAGGGGCTGGCCGGGGCACCGAAGACGAGGGTGCGGCACGGGCTGAACGAGCGCTGTTCCCCGACCGCCGGGGACTTCTTCCGTTCGGTCCCCGGGGCTCGGATCTCTGTCCGATGAAGAGCATCCTGCACGACTGGACGGACGACCATGCGGTCATGGTCCTGAGCCACTGCCGCGAGGTGCTGCCACCCGGCGGCCTCGTCCTGATCGTGGAGCCCGTGCTTCCCGAAGCCGTCGGCACCAGCGCGGCTGCCGACGTCATCGACGGCGGGGCCCCCTGGCTGAACGACCTCAACATGTCGGTGAACGCGGGCGGCGGAGAACGTACCCGCGAGGACTTCGAGGAAGTGTGCCACCGTGCGGGCCTGTCCCTCACACCGGTCACTCCGCTCACGGAGGCCGCCCGTGAAGAGCTCACGGTCCGCGAGAGGACCCGCACCGTGAGGGACCGTTCCGGCGACCGGCCACGTCGGCTCCCGTATCGATCGGCGACCTGATGCGACACCCGGCGAGCCGTTCGTGAGCGAACCGTCCGGGCAGCTTCGGGCCGGCGCCCTGCCGTCAGGTGCTTACGGTTGCGTGACACGCCCGTACCGCAGCCCTCCGGCTCGCACCGGCGGGCCTAGCGTGGTGGCCATGCGCGTACTGGTTACCGGCGGAGCCGGATTCATCGGAGCACAGATCGTCCAGGCACTCGCTTCGGCGGGGCACGAACCAGTGGTGTTCGACGCCCTGCTGCCCACCGCCCATCCGGACGCCTCCTACCGGCCTCCTTCGGGGACGCGGGCAGTGATCGCTGACCTGCGCGACGCGGAACAGGTGACCGGAGCGCTGACGGGCGTCGATGCCGTGTGTCACCAGGCGGCCATGGTCGGCCTGGGCAAGGACTTCGCGGACGCGCCGGAGTACGTCGGCTGCAACGACCTCGGCACCGCCGTCCTGCTCGCCGGGATGGCGGCGGCGGGAGTACGCGATCTGGTCGTCGCCGGATCGATGGTCGTCTACGGAGAGGGCCGGTACGACTGCCCACGGCATGGCACGGTCCGGCCCGGGCCGCGTGCGGAGGGTGATCTGGCGGCCGGCCGGTTCGAGCCGTACTGCCCGTGGTGCGGTGCGGAGTTGCTGCCGGGCCTCGTCGCCGAAGACGCTCCCACCGACCCGCGCAACGTGTACGCGGCGACGAAGCTCGCGCAGGAGCACCTCGCGTCGTCCTGGGCCCGCGACACCGGGGGGCGGGCCGTCTCGCTGCGCTACCACAACGTCTACGGCCCGGGGATGCCGCGCGACACCCCGTACGCCGGTGTCGCCTCCTTCTTCCGCTCGTCCCTGGCCAGGGGTGAGGCCCCCCAGGTGTTCGAGGACGGGGCGCAGCGGCGTGATTTCGTGCACGTACGGGACGTGGCCGCGGCCAACGTGGTGGCGCTGGCGGCGCTCGGCGGCAGGAAGCGGGGTTCCTTCGCCGTGTACAACACCGGGAGCGGGGAGCCGCACACCATCGGCGAGATGGCGTCCGCTCTGGCCTCGGCCTGCGGGGGGCCGGATCCGGTCGTCACGGGAGGGTACCGGCTCGGGGACGTGCGGCATGTGACGGCCGACTCGCGGCGGCTCCGTGACGAGCTCGGGTGGAAACCGGCGGTGGGATTCGCCGAGGGGATGGCGGAGTTCGCGGCCGCCGCGCTGCGCGGCGGCCAGGTCTGACCCTGTCCGCGCCGCGGGCTCCCTCACAGCGCGGGCAGGGTCACCTCGAAGCAGCACCCGCCGGCTACGTTCCGGACCTCGGCATGGCCGGAGTGCGCCTCGACGATGCCGCGCACGATGGCGAGGCCCAGCCCTGCCCCGGCCGGGGGCGTACGGGCATGGGTACCGCGCCATCCGGTGTCGAAGACCCGCGGCAGGTCCGATTCGGGGATGCCACCGCACCCGTCGGTGACCGAGAGCACGACGCCGCCGGCCCGGCTGTGTGCGGCCACTGCGACGGTCCCGTCGGTGGGTGTGCGGCGGATCGCGTTGATCAGCAGGTTTCCCAGGACCCGGCTCATCTCCTTGCTGTCGACCTCGACGGGCACCGCGTCGACGCGGTGCCCGATCAGCCGCACCCCGTGCTCGCGGGCGAGCGGGTCCGCTCCCGCGAGGGCGTCGGCGACCAGGTCGTGGACGGAGACACGGGAGGGGCTCAGGGCGAGCGATCCGGCATGGATACGGGAGAGCTCGAACAGGTCGCCCACCATGTCGTTCATGCGCTCCACCTCGGTGCGGATCTGGCGCAGGTATCGGCCGGAGTCGGCGGCCATGCCGTCCTCCAGTGCCTCCGACATCGCGCGCAGTCCGGCCAGTGGTGTCCTCAGGTCGTGCGAGATCCACGCGACCAGTTCGCGGCGGGAGGCTTCCAGGGCGCGTTCGCGCTCCCGCGACGCGTCGAGCTTGGCGCTGGTGGCGGCGAGCTCACGGCTGAGCCCGGCGAACTCGGCGGTGGTCCGCTGCTGGGGGACGGCGAATGTACCTCCCTCACCGAGCGTACGGGCGGCCAGTGCCAGATCCCGGCTCCTGGCCGCCACCCAGCGGCCCAGCAGGATCGCGGTGGCCAGGGACACCACGGCGGCCATGGCGACGACGGTCGTGACCACCTCGAGGTCGTGCGGTGACAGGAACATCGCCCAGGCGACGGCAAGGGTGCCCGCGAGCATGGCGACGACCGCGACCGCGGCCACCACGGCCAGGGAGACGACGAGGGAACGGTGGCGCAGGAGCCGCAGCGCGAGTGCGCCCAGCAGACCCGCTGCGCCGGCGCCCAGGGACGCGAACAGTGCGATGAGCAGTGTGTCGGTCATGAAGGCTCCCCGTCGTCCGGCAGGTCACACCGGTAGCCGACCCCCCAGACGGTCCGGATCAGCCGGGGGTCCGCCGGGTCCGCCTCGATCTTGCCGCGCAGCCGCCGGACGTGGACGGTCACCGTCGACAGGTCGCCGAAGTCCCATCCCCAGACCTCGCGCATGAGTTCCTCCCTGGCGAAGGCCCGGCCGGGGTGACGCAGGAAGAAGGAGAGGAGGTCGAACTCGCGGAGGGTGAGGGCGAGCACGCGCCCGTCGAGCGTGACGCTGCGGGCGCCGGGGACGAGGGAGAGTCCGGCTCCGGTGAGTGTCCTCATGGCCGCGCCTCCCTGTTCCGGCGCGCCGGGCCTGGAGCGCCGCATGACCGAGGCGACACGCAGGACGAGCTCGCGCGGACTGAAGGGCTTGGTGACGTAGTCGTCCGCACCGGTCTCCAGACCGAGTACACGGTCCTCCTCGTCCCCCCGCGCAGTGAGCATGATGACCGGCACCGGTCCGTACGTGCGCATCCGGCGGTACACCTCGAATCCGTTCATGCCCGGCAGCATCAGGTCGAGGACGACCAAGTCGGGCCGGTTCACGGCGAACCGCTCCAGTGCCCCGGGACCGTCACCGGCCCGCTCGACGTCGTAGCCGGCCCTGTCCAGGTATCCGGCGAGGACCTCGGCGACCGTCGGATCGTCATCGACGACCAGTACCCGCCCGCGCGACCCGGATCCGTGGGCCGGGTCCGGCGCCGGTTCCCGGGCGGGGTCGCCGGGCCTGACCGGATTCCCGGGACACGCCCCGACGCCGTGAGCGGTGTGGGGAGCCTGGCCGGGAGTGAGGTCGAACGGGCTGTTCTGCATACCGCAACCTTGGCATCCCCGCGCCGCGCGTCGGGCGGCTGTGTGCCGCCACACGGTCGATGTCCACGTTTCGTAAGAACCTGAAGCCCGAAATGCCGGTTTTTGCTCCGTAGGGTGATCGGCGTGAACGACTCTTCGGCTGAACTCACCGCCTCCGTCACCGCGGACATCGTGCTGCCCTGCCTCGACGAGGCGGCGGCCCTGCCCTGGGTGCTGGGGCGCATTCCGGACGGCTGGCGCGCCGTCGTCGTCGACAACGGGTCCACCGACGGGTCCGCGGACGTCGCGCGAGCGCTCGGCGCGACCGTCGTGCACGAACCGCAGCGCGGTTTCGGGGCCGCCTGCCACGCCGGCCTGCTCGCCGCGACCGCCACGTTCGTGTGCTTCTGCGACTGCGACGGGTCCCTCGATCCGGCGCTGCTTCCCGGCCTCGTCGCCCCGGTGGCCCGGGGCGAGAGCGATATCGTGCTCGGCCGACGACGTCCGGAGCGCTTCGGTGCCTGGCCCGCGCACGCCCGCGCCGGCAACATCGCCCTCTCCAGGATGCTCCGTGCCCGGACCGGTCTGCGGCTGCGTGATCTCGGGCCCATGCGGGCGGCCCGCCGGGAGGCTCTGCTGGCCCTGGATCTCACCGATCGCCGTAGCGGCTATCCGCTGGAGGTAGTGGTCCGGGCGTCGGACGCCGGGCTCCGGATCACAGAAACGGATGTGCCGTACCGCGCCCGTACCGGCAGGTCCAAGGTCACCGGGACATGGCGGGGCACCTGGTACGCGGTCCGCGACATGCGGGCCGTGCTGCGTCGGCCTCCGGCCGCGCCGACCGGGACGGGCAGCGTGCGTGCGGGAGCCCGCCGGTGACGCCCGGGCCGACGACACTGCTCGTCCTCGCCAAGGAGCCGGTGCCTGGCCGGGTCAAGACCAGGCTCACCCCGCCCTTCACCCCCGACGAGGCCGCGGAGCTCGCCGCGGCCTCCCTCGCGGACACCCTGCGCCAGGTGCGCACGCTGCCGGCCCGTCGCCGGGTGCTCGTCCTCGAAGGACGACCGGGCCCTTGGCTGCCGCCCGGCATCGAGGTACGGCCCCAGTGCGCGGGCGGCCTCGACGAGCGCATCGCCGCCGCGTTCGCGGAGTGCGCGGGCCCGGCCCTCCTGATCGGCATGGACACGCCCCAGCTGACCGCCGCGCACCTCGCCCCCGCGCTGTCGCCGGACGGCTGGGACAGCTGCGACGCCTGGTTCGGACCGGCCGAGGACGGCGGTTTCTGGGCCCTCGGCCTGGCCGAGCCGCGGCCGGATCTGATCCGCGGGGTCCCGATGTCGCTGCCGCACACCGGCGGTACCCAGCGGGCCCGCCTGACCGACGCCGGTCTCACCGTGGGCGATCTGCCGGAACTGCGCGACGTGGACGGGGCTGCGGACGCACGGCACGTCGCGGAGGCCGCGCCGCACGGGGAGTTCGCGGCGACCCTGGCCCGGCTGACCCGGGCGGCGGTCCGATGAGCACCACCCTGCCGCCCACCGGCCCGGGACGCCCCACCGCTTGGGCCGCCGATCCGTACGCCCACGCCCTTCGTACCGGCCGGGGCCCTCTCTTCCTCCGCCGCACGGACGGCTGGCTGCTGCCGCTGGATGTCGAACGCTGGTGCGCGGACGCCGACGCGGCGGACCTTTCGGCGCTCCGCCGCTGCGAGGGGCCGGTCGTCGACATCGGCTGCGGGCCCGGCCGGCTGGTGGCCGCCCTCACCGCACACGGGCACCGCGCCCTGGGAATCGACGTCAGCGAAGCGGCGGTGGCCCACACGCGGCGCCTCGGCGGTTCGGCGTTGCACCGCAGCGTCTTCGACCAGCTGCCCGACGAGGGCCGTTGGGGCACGGCCCTGCTCCTCGACGGCAACCTCGGGATCGGGGGTGACCCCGGCGCCCTGCTCCGCCGGACCGCCGCGCTGCTCGTCCCCGGCGGCCTCCTCCTCGCCGAGACGGCCCCGGAGGACGTGGACGAACGCGTACAGGTCCGGCTGGACGACGGGCGCGCACCGGCTGCGCCCGGCACCCACTTCCCCTGGGCGCGCCTCGGGACACCCGCGCTGCTGCGCTACGCGCGACTGCACGGCTGGCGGCCCGCCGATCAGTGGGAGGCCGACGGGCGCCTCTTCGTCACCCTGCGCCTCGACCGCACGGCGCGTACCACGAGCCACAGCGCCGGCAGCGCGAACAGCACCGCGGTGATCAGGAGCCAGTTCCCGAGGAACCTGTCGGGGGACATTCCGGAGGCCGGCTCGTAGCGATGCGTGTTCCGCGTGATCAGCGGCCACCACATCAGCAGGAGCAGCCCGGACAGGAACGCGGGTACCCGTACGAAGTTGACCAGTCCCCTCCGCCGCCCCGGTGCCCCGGCCATGGTCCGGTCGGCCAGTGTGTACAGCGGCAGCAGCACCAGGTCGTGGATCAGGGCGGCTCCCACGAACCACAGCACGACGAGGTAGGTGTCGCCGCCCTCCAGCAGCCGGACCCCGGCGTATCCGGCGAGGGCGAAGGAGGCTGCCATCAGGACCAGGTGCAGCGGTCCTCCTCCGTACCGGCGGCGAAGCCTCTTCATCGCACTCCTCCGAAGGTCATCCGGGTCACCCATTTGGTGTTCATCACGCCGGGGGCCGCCGGTACGACGATCCGCGCCGGGTAGCCGTGGTCCAGGGACAGCTCCTCGCCGTTGACGCCGAGCGCGAGCAGCGAGCGCGGGTCCGCCACCTGGTTGTCCCGGAGGGCGACGGTCCGGAAGGGACCGCTGGGCTGGAGCGACTCGACCAGGACGTCGGGCTGCTCCCTGTCCGTGTGTCCGGCGAGCGCGGCGAGGTCACGCAGGCGCACCCCCCGCCACCACTGGTCGGAGGTCGACCATCCCTCGACGCAGGCGATGGGCAGTGCCGCACTGTGCTGGCCCATGGCGAGCAGCTCTGCGCGGGTGAGCCGGACCTCTCCTGCGGGCCCGACGAGGGTGAGCCGCCACCGCTCCCGGGTGTCCGCCAGGACGATGCCCGCCTTGGCGGCCGTCTTGTTGATCTGGAAGCCGTTGGGCCCCTCTCCCGGCTCGGCGCCGCCGCGCGGAGTGAGGAGCGCGATGCGGCGCAAGGGGCCGTCGAAGCTGCGGCCCGCCGAGGTGACCAGCAGGAGCAGCGACCCGGCTCCGACGACGGCAAGCGCGCCGCGCCGCGAGAGGGTCGGGGACGCGGGAGTGGGGGTGGCGAGCTCGTCCGTCTCCGTGGGGGCAATGCCGTGCCGCAGGAGACGGAGGGTCCGGGGCAACTTGAGTCCCACATGTGCGACGAAGCCGGCGACGAACACCCAGGCCCCGTAGAAGTGCAGCGGGTAGAAGGATCCGGGGAACAGGTATTCCAGCTGGATGTTCAGCAGCCCGGTGACGAACTCGAACAGGACGCCGCCCACGAGCAACAGCAGGGACACGCGCTCCAGAGCCTGCGCCACGGACCGGGCCGGCGGCATGACGAAGAGCTTCGGGGCCACCGACCAGAGCTTGGCCAGCAGGACGGGGACGAGGACGATGCCCGCAGTCACGTGCAGCCCCTGGGTGAGGCGGTACAGCCAGTGAGGGCCGGTCGGCCAGGCGAAGAGGTAGAAGCCCAGCAGCCCCTTGTCCGGTGTCTTGTCGTTCACCGCCGCCAGGTCCGGGTTGTACGCCGCGTACGACAGCAGGCCGGTCACGAACAGCAGGGTGATCCCGGCGAGGAGGGCCGCTCCGAGCACCGCGGTGAACCTGGCACCCCGGACGGGGCTGCGCCAGAACCCGGGCGCGGAGGGGAGCGGCGGCACGGCGGGGCGCGCGGAGGTCTTGAGACGTGAGTCGTCCATGCGCCGACGCTATGCCGGGCTCCCGGCCGCGAGGGGTGTACGACTCCTGACGGAAGTCTGACGTCACCCGGAGGATCTGACAGTTGTGTGACGCGGTGGCGTCGCACCGCCGCTCGGGGCACCGGCGTGCATAACGTGCCCCTGTGAAGACCGAGGAGCGCAGCGACAGCACCCTCCCCGCCGGGATGTCCGTCCCCCCCGGCGGGCGGAAGGACCGCCGCCGGGATCTCGCCGCCGCCGCGATGGGTCTGCTGCTGGTGGCGGTGGCGTCCGCCGTGGGGTGGGCGGTCCAGAACGCGAACGGCAGCCTGCAGGTCCGCTGGCCGCCGCTGCTCGCCTCCTGGGACCCGCACGTAGGCCCCGGCACCCCGGCCGCCGCGGTCGTCGCGGCCGCCGTCGTCGCATACGGCCCCGGCCTCGCGGACCGGCTCCCATGGCGCCGCCTCCTGGCCGCCGCGTGGGCGGGCTCCCTGGCCTGGATCCTCTCGCTGGCCCTGATCGAGGGCTGGTACCGGGGTGTCGCCCGTCGGCTCACCACCAAGCACGAGTACCTGAGGGTCATCGACCGCTTCGAGGACGTCCCGTCGGCGCTGCGTGGCTTCACCGACCACATCCTGATCGGGCCGCCGGGAAACTGGCCCGCTCATGTCGCCGGCCACCCGCCGGGCGCCACGCTGACCTTCGTCGGCCTGGACCGCGTCGGCCTCGGCGGCGGTGCCTGGGCCGGGGTCTGGTGCATCGTGCTCGGCGCGTCGGGTGTGCCGGCCGTCCTGGTCGCCGTGCGTGCCCTGGCCGGAAAACACCTCGCCCGCCGCGCCGCCCCCTTCCTGGTACTCGCTCCGTCCGCCGTCTGGACCGGCACCTCGGCCGACGGCTACTTCGCCGGGGTGGCCGCCTGGTCGATCGCCCTGCTCGCTCTCGCCGCGACCGGAAGGACCCGCCTCACCCGGGGCGCCGCCCTGGGATCCGGTCTGCTGTTCGGGCTGACCTGCTACCTCAGTTACGGCCTCACCCTCATCGGCGTACTCCTGGGCGCCGTCCTCCTGCTCACCCGGACCGCCCGGCCCGTCCTGCCCTTCCTCGCCGGGGCGCTGGTCACCCCCGTCGCCTTCACCGTGGCCGGATTCAACTGGTGGGAGGCCTACCATCTGCTGGTCGAGCGCTACTACCAGGGCGCGGGCGGTGTCCGTCCGTACTCCTACTGGGTGTGGGGCAATCTCGCCTGCGCCACCCTGGCAGCAGGCCTCGCCACGGTCGCCGGACTACGGCGAGCGGTCGCGGCGGTGGTCCCCTCAGGCGTCCGCAACCTGCTTCCAGGCCGCGGCAGCGGCACGGTGACCGGTGGAACGTGCCTGGCCCTGCTCGTTCTGGCGGCGCTGCTGAGCATCGCCGCCGCGGACCTGTCCGGGATGAGCAAGGCCGAGACGGAGCGCATCTGGCAGCCCTTCATCCTCTGGCTGCTCCCCGCGGCCGCGCTGCTCCCCCGGCACGACCACAGGAGCTGGCTGGCAGCGCAGGCGGTTGTGGCGCTGCTGATCAATCATCTTCTGTGGACGGGGTGGTGACGGCCCGCCACAGGACTCGTCCCCGGACGAACGTGAACCCGGAGGTCGCGGGGAGGGGTCGACGGCCGATGTCGCCATGGTGCTCGGGCCGGCGCCCCCGCACCGGCCACCAGCACATCCACGCGACTGCACTCGGTGACGAGCTCCTCGACGAAGTGGTGGACCGACCGCCCGGACAGGGTTTTCGGCCGCCGCTCGACGGCATACCTCCGGTCCACGACGGAACGCTCCGCCATGGCCGACGGGAGCAGGAATCCACCTGTGAGCCGGACGAGTGCGCCGGCCGTGGTGAGAAAGAGCTGACGCCGGCAGATATCCGCCGCCGACCGGGACCCCGGGGCCGGCCGTCACGACCGGACGGCGGACACGCCCGGCTCCAGCCGGGCGCCAAGAGTGTCGGCGAATTCCTCGGCCCGGGCCAGCTGGACACGCAGCTTCTCCACCTGATCGACGGCAGCCTGCTCGTAGACACGTACGCGCTCCAGCAGGGCCTCCCGCTCACCGGCATCCAGGTGGTCGGTGGCATCGAGACGGTCGGTGGCGTCGAGCAGGTCGCGCATCTGCTCCAGGGTGAAGCCCAGCGGCTTCATCCGGCGGATCACCATGAGCCGGGCGACATCGGCCTCGGTGTAGAGGCGGAAGCCTCCCTGGGAGCGCGCGGAGGGGGCGACCAAGCCGGTCTCCTCATAGTGACGGATGGTGCGCAGCGACAGTTCGGTCCGTGCGGCGACTTCGCCGATCTGCATGTGCTTGTCGTCCACGCCCGTGCCCCTGGCCCTTCTCGTCGAGGGAGGCCGCGTTCCGTCCAGCCACCGATCTCTACTCTAACGTTAGGGTAGAGTTGCTGATGGCGAGGGTGGCTGGCCTGCCCCGCCACTGACGTTCCGGGGCCGATGGCGCCCCCGGCGAAGATCTGATTCTTGCGGGAGAGAGCGTGCGCGGGCCCAGGACGCCGATCGTCGCCGCCTGCCCGCCGTGACCCTTTGCCACCAGATGTGAGCCGCCCGGCCGCCCGCCCGCACCCGGCCCCGGCTCCGCCCTCCTCTTCGGCTTCCAGGCCGTCCGCAGGGTGCCGGCCCGGCCCTTGCGCATTCCTCCCGCACGCCCCGGCCTGCCGACGGGGCGTGCCTGAGCACGACAGGTACTCGTCCCCTTGTCTTCTTCTGCAGTGACTCCCGCCGCACGGCTGCGCGGCCTGCGCCCCGACTGGTTGGGCGATCCGAAGGTCTGGCGCACCGAGATCCTGGCCGGCCTGGTGGTCGCCCTGGCCCTCATCCCCGAAGCGATCTCGTTCTCGATCATCGCCGGGGTCGACCCGGCGATCGGTCTGTTCGCCTCGTTCACCATGGCCGTCGTCATTTCGATCGTCGGCGGACGGCGGGCGATGATCTCCGCCGCCACCGGCGCCATCGCGCTCGTCATCGCCCCCCTGAACCACGAACATGGCCTGGGTTACCTGATCGCCGCCGTCATCCTGGCCGGTGTCTTCCAGATCGTCCTCGGTGCGCTGGGCGTGGCCAAGCTGATGCGGTTCGTGCCGCGCTCGGTGATGGTCGGCTTCGTCAACGCACTGGCGATCCTGATCTTCATGGCCCAGGTCCCGGAAATGCACGACGTGCCGTGGGCCGTCTACCCGCTGATCATCGGCGGTCTCGCGCTGATGGTGTTCTTCCCGAAGGTCACCAAGGTGATCCCGGCCCCGCTGGCGTCCATCGTCATCCTGACCGTCATCACGGTCGCGGCCGGCATCGTGGTGCCGACCGTGGGCGACAAGGGCGAGCTGCCCTCCTCGCTGCCGGCGCCCGGCCTGCCGGACGTGCCCTTCACGATGGACACGCTGACGACGATCGCCCCGTACGCCTTCGCGATGGCACTGGTCGGGCTGATGGAGTCGCTGATGACCGCCAAGCTGGTCGACGACATCACCGACACCCACTCCTCCAAGACCCGCGAATCCATCGGTCAGGGCATCGCCAACATCGTGACCGGTTTCTTCGGCGGGATGGGCGGCTGCGCGATGATCGGCCAGACGATGATCAACGTGAAGGTCTCCGGCGCCCGGACCCGGCTGTCGACATTCCTCGCGGGCGCCTTCCTGATGGTGCTGTGCATCGTCTTCGGACCGGTCGTCTCCGACATCCCGATGGCCGCCCTGGTCGCGGTGATGGTGATGGTGTCGTTCGCGACGTTCGACTGGCACTCCATCGCCCCGAAGACGCTGCAGCGGATGCCGGCCGGGGAGATCGCCGTCATGGCCATCACCGTGATCGTGGTGGTCGCCACCGGCAACCTCGCCATCGGCGTCGTCGTCGGCTCCGTCACCGCGATGGTCATCTTCGCCAAGCGGGTCGCCCACCTCGCCCGTGTCGCTTCCGTCACCGCCCCGGACGGGACCACGGTGGTCTACTCCGTCACCGGGGAACTGTTTTTCGCCTCCTCCAACGACCTCGTAGGACAGTTCGACTACGCCGGCGACCCCGACAAGGTCGTCGTCGACCTGTCCGCCGCCCACATCTGGGACGCCTCCTCGGTCGCCGCCCTCGACGCCGTCGAGACCAAGTACAAGCAGCGCGGCAAGACAGTGGAAATCATCGGCCTCAACGACCTGAGTGCCGACCTCCACGGCAAGCTCACAGGGGAACTCACCAGCCACTGAGCCCTTCGCAGCCTCACGGCCGAGGGGCCCCGGTACAAGCGCCGGGGCCCCTCGGCCGTTCAAGAGGTCCTACGCCGGCGAAGGGCCGCAGGAGGCGCCGGAAGGTCTGCGGAGTGCCTTCGAGATCCCCCACGCGCACGCGTGAACCGCAGGGCGAATCCGTCGCCACCCAGAACTCGCACGGCGCCTGGCTCCTCCAGTGGGCTGCCCCGCGGTGGTAGCAGCATGGTGTCTTCGGCAGTCGGCATACCCGGTTTTCGGTCGAGTCGCGCACCGCGCCGTCCGGCGAGCGTCTGCGCGATCCGGGCAGCAGATCGTGTATTACGGAGGGTGTCGGGCACGCGGGCGGGCCAGCTCGGTTCTCTGTTCGGCGAACCTGACCGCTGGGCAGTCCGTCATGAGGCGTTCGGACCGCCGGACCAGTAGCACGATCACCACCGGCAGCCCGCCCGACGACCCGTCCGCAATCCGTGTTCGTACCGTCCGTGTATGCGTCCCGGCCGCTTCCCCTCTGCGGGCACCCCGCCGAGCGCACACGAAGAACGCGCTCGCAGCACAACGGCATTCACGCCTTGTTCCACTGTCTGTCTCCACCACCACGTCCGCAGGACGCGGCAAGGCCTGCCGTAAGCCCTCCGAGACACACACCTACGCGAACGATCGGCTCGGCGTGGCATCAGAAGAACAGCGGAAGCCCTCGTTCGCTCGCACCTGCCTGGGCACTCTCCCGAGTACGCCGACAAACGGACCGGCAAGCTGCCTCCCGTCCACGGATCCTGACCACTCCTCGAGCCCGCCGTCGAACCGTTCGGCTGGATCCGTCCGTACGGCTCGAAGGATGAGCAGGTCAAGGAGCGCTGCGACGGCAGAGGTATCACGGGCGGTGCCGCCGGCCACTGCCGCACTTCGGCGGAGGGCGCCGGCCGGTGGGCCCCGGGGCGCCCTCAGGAGCGGGGTTCCCACACCTCCAGAGCACCGGTCTCGGTGTCATAGCTGCGCAAGGTGATGAGCCGGACCGACAACGGCGGCGCCGGCAGCAGTTCGGGGACCCGCCGGCCACCGAAGGCACCTGCCCGCCGAGTACGGCCCAGGGTGATGTGCGGACTCCAGCGCCCGGGTTCATGAAAGGGACTGAGGCTCCCGGGTGGGCTGTCCGAGGCCACCGCCTCCCATACCCGGCGGTGCAAGCCGGCCAGCGCGGAGTCGAGATCCAGTGCCCAGGCCAGCACCGAAGTGGGCCGCTCGAAGCGGACCACACCGGTGAACCGCACCGGCACCGGCAGGGCGGCGGCCACCTCGGCGAGCTCCCAACGGATGGGAGCGGTCAGCTCCGGGCAGGCGGCCAGGGTGAGGTGCGGGCTGTTGGTCGGTGAACGGTGACGTGCCTGACTGGGCAGCCCCGCATCCGCCAGCCGCCGCCAGGCCTCCCGCACCACCAGCTCTGCCGCTTCGTCCAACAGAAGCTCAACCGTGCGCACCCCCGCAGTCTACCGACAGGACCAGGACGAACAGGAACTCCGACTCAGCTTGGCTCCGTCGGGGACCTCGGGGATTCGCAGTGCGGCAGCATGGTCGACGGGCACGCTCGGATCATTCCGGCGGTCCAGCCGTCGAGGCGCCCGCTGCCCCTCCGCCCCCGTTCCGGTGAGCGGGTTCCCTCTCTGACCGCGCGGATCGCGGAGGCAACCGGACGGCACGGGGGCGATATGGGTGCGCGACCGGCTCGATGCGTTCCCTGTATGCGGGCCTGCTGCCGTAACGCGTTGCGTACCGAGTTACGGCAGCAGGCGTAACGGAGGGCGACGCGGGTCGGTGGTGCTCTGGTCAGGCAACGCCGGAACGCGAACGGGGGGTACCGTCATCAGCAGCCGCCCCTCCTGCGTGAGGCTGCGGACCGCGTGCGGCGGCACACCTGCTCGGCCATGCTCGAAGGATCATGTGTCCCCTCGTTCCGATTGGAGCCGTCCTTGAAGACAACTCTGCGCGTAGCCCTGGCCGTCGTTATGTCCGTCGGTGCCGTATCGGCCACGTCACCGGTCACGGCCGCGGACGAACCGTTGCGGTACGTCGCGCTCGGCGATTCCTTCGCGGCCACGCCACTGGTGCCGCCCCTCGACCCGGCCGATCCGACGTGCCAGCGCTCCTTGGCCGACTATCCGCATATCGCGGCCAGTTCCCTTGGTGCCGAGCTCACCGACGTCAGCTGCTCCGGCGCTACCGTCAACCATTTGAGCACCATGCAGCACCTAGGGGTCGCGCCTCAGTTCGATGCTCTCGCGCCCGATGCCGACATCGTCAGCGTCACCATCGGCGGCAATGACGCCAACCTTTTCAGCGAAGCACTGGGCTGCGTGAACATCCTGCCCCGGCCCCACGGCACCAGCTGCGCGGAAGAGAACACCGCCGGCGGTACCGACAAGGTCAGGGCCCGCATCGACGCCTGGGCCCCGGCCCTCACCGCCGCTCTGGGCGAAATCACCCGGCGGGCGCCACGCGCCAGCGTTTTCGTCGTCGGTTACGGTAACTACTTCCGCACCGACGGCTGCTACCCCGCCCAGCCCTTCTGGAAGCAGGACGCCAACTACATCCAAGGCGTGGTCAACCACCTCAACGGCGTACTGAAGCATGTGGCCCAGGAGCGCGGCGCCCACTTCGTCGACACCTACGCCCTGGGCGCTGGGCACGACACCTGCGCCGCCCCCGCCGACCGCTACATCGAGGGCGCCGCCCCCACGCGTCCAGCTGCGCCCTTGCATCCGAACGCCTCAGGCGCCCGGGCCATCGGTGCTGCCCTCGCCGCGTCCGTCCGCGCGACATCGGCAGGGTGACGAGCGGCGCCTGTGAAACGCAGCGGTGACCGGCCGGGGCTGTACCGCCACGGCTCGGCGCATGCTCTCTCCTGCCTGCTCGGCGGTTACCTGGTCTTTGCTGACGTTGTCCTGGCCGACGGCATCCCGCCCGTCGCCGGCCTCCGTGAACGGTCCGGAGCCGCCTCGGCGACAAGGGGCACGGCTCCGATACGTACCGCGACGAGAGGGCGTCGCCGACGGTTCCCGCCCTCTTTCCCCAAGGGACCACCCAGCGTCAAGGACATGGGCAAGCTCCGAAGGTAACCGCGTAGCAGGGTGGCGAGGTGGTTCAGGGGCACTCGACAGCGGTAGGAATCCCAGGCGTTCTGTCCACGGACGCCAGGACATCATGGGAAAGCCGCTTGGTCCGGTCTCCTCCACAGACCGCTACTCCCCCTCACCGGCCGGGGGCGCCGGGCACAGGAGGGCGCGGGCCCTCGCGGTATGGCGGTAGTGAACGTGCCGCCCATTGCGTTCGCGTACCACGAGGTCGGCGGCCAGAAGGCGGGAGAGGTGGAAGGAGACCGTGCCGGGGGTGAGGTGATGTCGAGCGGCCAACGCCGTGGTGGTGCACGGTTCGGTGAGACTGTTCAGGATCGCCAGGCGGGTTGCTCCGAGGACGGGGGCGATGAGCGGTCTCGTGTCCGGGGAGGCGCTCATGGGGATCGCGAGTTGGGCTCCGTCCCGTTGGAGAGGCGCATGCAGGCCGATGCGCTGCACGACCACCGTAGGTACGGCGAGTTCACGAAGAAGCAGATCGTGGACTCGGCCACGTCCAGCGAAGTGCTGCTCGCGTTGAGCGCCCCCAGCCGTGAGAAGGTCGACGAACTGGTCGACAAGGCGATCGCCGCCGGTGGCTCGGCCACGGGCGAAACCCAGGACCATGGCTTCATGTACGGCCGCGCCTTCGACGATCTGGACGGGCACACATGGGAGATCATGTGGATGGACCCGACAGCAGGTCAAAGCTGACCGGAGCACAGCCGAGGTCTTCCTGTCGGTCTCGCACCACGGACAACCTTGTCCAAGCACGAGAACCGCCTTGGTCACGGGCGTCTGCCGTTGCTGTGGAACGGCGGAAGCCACGGAACCCCCGGCCACCCGGAATGTCCCGGACCGGCGGCCGTAACCTCTGCCGCAACAGGCGACAGCATCGCTCCGTTCCGCTCGCCCGTCCGTCCGTCACACCGGAGAACCGAAGCCGCCTCGACCTCGCGCCGAGGCGGCTTCGCTCACCTTCGACACGCCCTGGACGCACAGTCGGGACCCGTACGCCAAGCGACAGGCCTTTGCCGAACCGGCGCCGGCCGTCACTCCGCATCGCCGGAACCGGACCAGCGCTCAACGCTTGATCTTTCAACATCTGCGCTGTTAGCGTGATCCGACGTCTCAGAAGTGGAGCCCCTCATGCGTTTAAGGACCATCGCCCTAGCAGCCGTCCCCGCAGCCTTCCTCGGCGTGATGGCATCTGCGCCCAGCGCGTCGGCATGGGCTCCCGGCAACTGCCCGGCAGGCACGTTCTGTGTCTGGCCCGACTGGTGGTACGGCGACACCGACATACCTCCATCGCTGGCAACGGACGGCGAATGGTCCGGAAGCGCCCCCGGCCACATCTTCTACAACAACACCGCCCGGGACGTCACGATGACGTACGTCGTCCAGGGTGAGGGGCAGGCGCCTGCGTCCACGGCATGCGTCAGCAGGGGCCAGGGAAGTTACTTCACCGTGCCTATGACCGTCACGAACGTGGCCTGGCGCGAGGATGACGGCAGTCCTTGCTGGTGACCCGCCAAACGCTCGCTCTTTGCGTTCCCGGATCCCCCAGACCCTTCCTGACAGCCCGCCAGTTCACCGGACGCCGTACGTGATGGCTCGCGTCGGCCCCGCTTCGACGCCGACGCCCACCCCTGTATGGAATCCGACGCCAGGCCGGCGAGGGCGTCGTCGCCACACGCACGAGGAGGACGAGCCGTCCTCCTCGTGAAGTTCGCATCCGCCGGCCGGCGTCCGGCTTCGGCGCGTTTTCAGCCCTGCCATCAGGACGCCGCCGGGGCCGGCCCACAGGCCGAAGCGGCCAGGATCCGCTGCAAGGAGATCTGCGGCCACTCCGGACGCTCCACCGTCCGGGCGGAGGCCGGACCACTGTCCCCGTGCAACGCGAAGTCGATGTCGAGCCGACGTCGGGCATGGTCGATATGGCGAACCGTGTAGTTGCGGACGGCAGGGCGTCGATCGGCGGGCATCGCTTGCAGTTCGGCCCACCAGTCGGAGCTGGTCGGCAGCTGCAGCTCCTCACCGACCGGGAGGAACAGCCGCACCAGGTGGTCGGGGCCGGCGTAGTGGAAATCACCCACGCCGTCCCCCGCCAGCGTGATCCGGACCATTCGCGGCGTGAGACGGCGCACCCCGGCGACAGTCACGAGCATGGGCCGTTGCGGTGGCACCTGATCGGCTACGAGCGATGGGGACATCGAAGAAGCACTCCTGAACAAGGGACACCGTTGTTAGGTTAGGTTTAGCTTAGTTGCGCGATGCTGTTGAGCACCACACCGACTCCAGCCGTGAACGCGCCACCGCTTAGCGGCACGGCCGCCCAGCACGCGTACGGCGTCCCGGACCTCCGCGCAACAACGGCGAGAGGCCCGAAGCGGCTCACGGATCCGGCCCGCCCAAGGTTCTTTTCCGGCCCATGTTCATGACAGGGGCATGATAAGTCTGGAGGGTTGGGCATAGCTCTAAGGCCCTGGGAGAACTGCAGTCGGCCACCCCGCCGATGCAGCCCCTCCCCCGCTCTCCGTCCCGAGCGGCCCGAGCCCCCACGAGCGAAGGAACAGCTATGCCGCACTCCTTATGGCTGAAGGCAGCAGGCACCGCCGCCGCAGTCACCCTGGCCACAGCGACAGCCGCGCACGCCGCTCCCCCAGCGCAGTCGACAGCAGCGAAGAACACGGCAGCGGTAGTGACACTCCGATACGACGACAGCCGAGCAGGCGGCTGGGAAGCGGCGATTACCGCGGGAGTCGCCTCATGGAACCAGAACGTCGGCAACGTCAGACTGATCGAAGCCGCACCTGGCACCCGAGCCGAAATACAGATCGTCGCCACCAGCGGCTGGCCGCAGGCGACACTCGGCCCTGTCCGCCCGGGCGGACAGGTTCGTGTCGAACTCGGCAGCCAAGCGGTATCCCAGGGGCACGACAAGACCCGCATCGCCGCCCATGAGATCGGGCACAGCCTGGGCCTTCCCGACACCAAGCCTGGCCCGTGCTCCCAGCTGATGTCAGGGTCGAGCGCAGGCACCAGTTGCAGGAACGCAGTTCCGAACGCGACTGAACGAGCCCGCGTCAATTCCGCTTACGCCAGCGGCAGTGCCTCTCTCACTCCCGCCGACGGCCGCATCCTGGTGGAGACGCCCTGAAAGCCGTTTGACGAGTCACTGGGCAGCCGACTCCACCCCATGGCCTGCCGGCACCGGCTGGAACTGCTCCCTGCAACGATTCGCGGCCGGGCCGCAGGGTGACGTGCGAAGCGGGCACGTGCGTCGCCGACCGGTGACGGTGGCCACCGTCACCGGTTCCGTGCGCTCGCCGCCGCCGGGAGCGCACAGAGACCGTCGAGGGTCTGCTGCCCTCGGACGGCCCGGCCTCGCCGCGTACGGCAACAGCTACGAAGCGGTGGTGCATACCAGTGGTCCGGGAGGGCAGACGGCAGAACACATCAACCAAGGGAGCTTTCCATGATGATTGCCGGCATCGTCGCTGTCTGTATCGTTCTGGCCGTCCTTGCCTTCTTCGTGCCGCGCTTGTCACGCCACCCCGAGCGTGGCACCCAGCGAACTCTCGGAGCCGGATCACGCGCCGGCGGCAAGGCCCCGGGCGTACTGGGCCGCGTCTTCAGCAAGCCGTTCCGCAGCAGCTCCAAGGCCGTGGGCAACAGCGGCTCCGCCGGCCGCCGAGCCCGCGGCCACATGCCGTTCTGACCGGTTCGCCGCAGACCCGGCTCGCTCCACGGCCTACCCGGCCAAGCGCCTCGAGTGGTAGGGGCCTGGAATTCGCCACGAACACCGCTGCGGTCCACCGCGCGCCGACCGGAGGGGCTTATCCGCCCTTGTGGACATTCATCGTGCGGTGCGGCGCGCGGGATTTCCGGTTCGAAGCAGATCGATCGCGGATCAGCCGCTTTCCGGCCCCGCTCCGTGGAATGTCCCGGAGCGGGGAAGGACTTCTGCGGGTCGCGGACGGCTACGGTGCGGAATGGTCTTCTTCCGTTCGGCCGGCATCGAGTTCGGCGGCCCCGGCCTCCCAGCGAAGTCGTCGCTCGGTGGAGGACTGTTCCCACCACGGAGTGCCGCGCTCGCCGAGCGCCACCTTCGCCGCGTGCACCCGGCTCCGGGCCAGGCCCTCGGCTGCCGCGTCCTCATTGCGGCGCGAAGCGGCTACCGCACGCCGGGCCGCCATGAGGTGACGGCGCAGGTCGGTCGCGATGTCCTCGGGGATCTCAGGGTCTGTCGCCCGCCACCGCCGACCGCCCACCACGACGTACCGGCCGTCGGGCGTCCGCTCCGGCTGCACAGAAGGAACCACCTGACTCAGACTGCCCCATATGCGCAGATACCGCCCGGTGAGGCGCCCCCCGTCTCACTCTGCCCATCAGCAGGAAGGCCGGGCCACGAGCGCACCGAGTTCTCCCAGGAGCTCTGCCGCCGGCGCCGGAGTGATCAGCCACTTCAGGTGGCTGCTTCTGAGGGTGCGGACATCGAACGGATTGTCCGGCGTCATCGCGTTGCCCTCGCGGATGAGCCGGTCCTGCATGGCGAGCGGCATGCTCGCGTCGTCGGCCAGACGCACGAAAGTCTTGGGGATACGGCCCCAGGTCGCGGCCTGCGCCCGGTCGGCGGAGCTGCCTACGTCCAGGTTCTCATCGGGCTGGAAGGTGTTCAGGAAAGTCAGGAACTCCTCGTCGGTGCCGTCGGCGAGGAAGGCCGCCTTGAACGCGGCGAGGGCTCCGGGGTCCGAGGTCCGGAAGTTGACGCGCAACAGACCCATTTCAGCCGGGTTCCCGACCAAGGCATGGGTCAGCGATGCGGCGTCGACCGTCGCCATCTCCGGCTCGGCGTAGTAGTCGTTCACATCCAGATCCACCGGGCACCAAGCCGCGACATAGACGATGCGGTCGACCAGGTCCGGCCGTGCGTTGGCCGCAGCAGTCGCCGTGACACCGCCGCGGCTGTGCGAGACGAGGATCACGGGCCCGTTCTCCTTGGCCCGTTCCAGGATCCCGATCAGGTGAGTGGCGTTGTCGGCCAGCGTGACCCCCTTGAGCGAGCCGGGCGCGGTGGCGAGTCCCTCGAGATCCTGCGGCGCCTGATAGGCGCTCGGACAGCTTGCCCCGAAACCGTGGCCGGGGAGGTCGACAGCGACCGACCGGTGCCCGAGAAGGCCGAGTTCCGCCTGGAGCGGCGCGAAGGAGAAGGAGTTCGCGAACGCTCCATGGACCAGGACGAACGTCGGCTGCATCTGTCTGCTCACTCTCTGATCTGTGCTGCCTGTGCACCGCACACGGTGCGGATCGATCCGTTCCTGCACACCGCACGACGCCGGTCGGTTCGTTGCTCTGCGCCGCCCGCCGGGAGTTGTCTGCGTACAGCAGGGAATACCCACCGAACGCGGAGCGTCGATCGAGGGACACGCGAACAGTTGCCCGATATTCCACGGGGACACTACTCAGCGAAAGATCACCGGCGCAACCGGTATCACCCCCTCCGGCTGGCTCCTTCCCCCGGGTCCCTGGCCCCGACGGACGGAGAGGCCGGCCACCCACCCATGCGGACCACCCCGCCATGTCCCGGTCCGCGGGAGGCGGCGGGCGACGGGAGGCGCACCGCGCTCAAGGGGCACACCCGCCCGGGCGTCATGAGCCGCTCGCACGACCGGAGCCGTTGTGCACTGCTGCCTGCATCCTCCTCAGGCAGGACGCGGAAGACGGTGCAGTCGTACGTCCATGAGCCGGCCGCCCGACACCTCAGCGGTCATGTAGGTGCAGTACGGCTCCCTGCGCCGGTCCGTCGGCGAGCCCGGATTGAGCAGCCGCAGCCCGTTCGGAGCCGTGGTGTCCCACGGAATATGGCTGTGCCCGAACACCAGGACGTCGAGATCGGGGAAGCGAGCTGCGCACCGGCCCTCGCGGCCCTGCGCCGCCCCCGTCTCGTGTACGACACCGAAACGGAGACCTTCGCACTCGACACGTGCGACCTCGTCGAGCCTGGCTCTCAGCTCCGGGCCGTCGTTGTTGCCGAAGACACCCACCAAGCGTCGCGCACGCGCCTCGAACAGGTCCAAAGCGGCTGTGTCCACCCAGTCACCGGCGTGGAAGACGATGTCCGCCGCATCCATTTCGGTGAGGAGGGAGCCGGGTAGTCGCCTGGCCCGCTTGGGCAGGTGCGTGTCCGACGTCAGCAGCAGGCGCACGCGCTACACCTCCGGTCCGTCGATCCAGCGGCCGAGCATACTGCTCGGCCGGGGCGGTGTCCTCGCGGCCGGCCCTGACCGCCTCGCTCCGCCATCTCTTGCTTCACCCGCTGTCCCGTGGAGTTTCAACGGCTGGGAGAGCCTTGTCCGCGGACTGTGCCATCCGCCTGCGCGCCCGGGACGGCACCACCCCGGCACACCCGACCTCTCCCAGCTCACCTACGGTTTCTTCCTAAAAATTCTGGTTTTGCCGATTTGTTGGAGTGCTACGGGGACGTCGGCCGTGAGCACGCCACCACGGCCTCCGGCATCCTCGGACCGCGGGGACCATCCTCCGCCTTCAGGACGTGGACCGCGAGGACGCGACCCGGCCGGCGCATGGGCTGGCTCTGCACCGCCGGACCGGGAAGACCGACCACGAGGCCGTACTCCTGCGCGACGTGCACCGAGGCGGTGCTCGATTCCGCACCGGCCAGGGGTCTGTGCGGAGGTCGTCTCCGCCGTCCGGGCCGATGAGGACGTCACAGCGACGCACCTGGCCCTGTGCCCCTCCCCCGCCTGTTGTCGGTGACGCCCGGCAGGCTCGCGATCATGTTCACGAGGAATGATGACGTCGACCGGGCGTCCATGGACCATGTGGGCGGTGACGCTTCCGATGACCGCGCTTGCTGCGGGGACCGGCGTCCGCCGGCGCGGCCGAGCGGGAGAGCCCGCTCGACGGCACGCACGGTGCCGTGCACCACCAGGGCGATGTCCACGACAGCACTGTCACGTGCATCCCGTTCCTCGTGGTCCGCACACTGCGACGACCGTCCCGCCGCCGTGCGGGCCCGCCTCTCAATGTTGCCCCTCCGCTACGACAGGAGCCGGCGGCCACGCGTCGTCACAACGATCGGCCGCAGGGACCGGGTCCGCCGCGACGTGCGCCGACGGCGAACTGCTTCGGCGGGGCGCCCGAGCCGTACTCGATGCGTACGGCGGTCAGGGCGTTCTCCGGAGGTCCGGCCACCCGGTACGCGGGCAACGAGGACCGCTGAGCTGCGCCGAGCCCCTCACCGGTCGCGCACACGCCTCATGTGCTTTCCCATGTCCGCGAAGATCGTTCGGCACCCGGCCGCAGTGAGTCCAGCGCCTGCATGGCCTCGCGTTCCATGCGTGAGAGATCGCAGAGGATGGTGCCTGCCTGTACGAGGTTCTGCACGTCGCCCGATTCACCGGCTCCTGTGATCAGTGATGCGGCTTCTGCCCACAGGACGGCCGCCTCGGTGTACAGCCGGTGGCCGGTGCGCGGGTGGGTGCTGTCGATCTGTTGCGTGCATTCGGCGAGGAAGTCGCGGTAGAGGTTACGGAACAGGGCTCCGCCGGTTCCTGCCTCTTCCATCAGGAGGGCAGTCTGCGGTAGGTCCCGTTGCGGGTCGTCGGTCCGCTGCAGCCATGTGCGCATCAGTCTGCCGGCCTTCTCGATGCCTCGGTGACCGAGGTCGGCGATGGGCGGGTCGAGGAAGGCGTCGGCGCAGGCGGTGAGGGCGGGAACGATCCGTTCCTGTGGGCGGGGCGGGTTCCTCGGAGCGGTGAGGGTGAATGAACGGTACCTGGCGGCCATCGGACCGCGCGCGGCTCTGGCACGGGCGAGGCTGGTCAGGCCGGTGGAGACCCTTCCGCCTTGCTGGTGGGTGCCCACCAGCAAGGCGTCGAGGTCGTCGTAGCCGTACATGGCGACGACGTGACCGCCGAAGTCCGCTTTCGGCCCGGAGTAGGCCAGGTGGTGGCTGGCGAGCCCTCCCCTCTGCCGGTGGGGCCGCGACCTGCCGCCTCGGCAGCGAAGGCCACAGCAGGAAGAACATGAGGACGAGGGCGGGACGAACGCCCGAAACGTCGGCCAGGACCGGACACCTGTCCTGCGGGCGCCATCTCCTACCGGGGCGTGACGGCCGCGAGTACGCCCCGTACCGCTGTCCCGTCCGGCCAGGTCCACCCGGCTGCCAGTCGGCCGGACGCCCCCTGCGCGGCCTCCGCCGACCGCAGGACTCGATTGATCCGGACGTCGAACCCTTCGCCGGGGACAGGCCCGTGCACAGTGACGGTCGGGTCAGGAGTATCGCTCTCGCTCTGGTGCTGCGGCATCGCCTCGCCACGCATGAGCGCACGCAACTGCCCCGTCACCGCCGGATCATGGACGCCATCGTAGATCCACCGGGTGCCGAGCACCCCATGCGCGGAAGTACCGATCAGCGCCTCGTCCGGAACGCCTTCCAGCGGCACATCCCGGTAGCCCATCGGGACCAGATACGCCGTCGGCTCCTGCACGGTGGCATCAGCCACAACCATGAACTCGATCCCGACCACGCCCTCCGGATCGTCCAGACGAAACCCACCGGCCTTGACCAGTTCCGGCGCTTCCGCATCGCCGGCGTACCACTTCTGCTTCGGCAGCCAGCCGGTGAGCAGTTCCAGCTTGGTGGGCGTCATGGTGGTGCGATGGATGGTGGCCATACGAGCTCCCTCATGCGTGGGTCTGCACCCGTCCTCCGACGGGATGTGCTCGAACCTATAGGTGGATGGCGGGCGACCGCTCCGTCACCCGCGCGGCTGCCCCTTTCGCGGAACGTTCCTGTCGGTGGCGGGCCGGGAGGCGGCAGCCCCGTTCCGTACCCTGGGGGCATGCGCATGCGCCCCACACTGAGCTGGGCACCTCCCGAGGACCTGCCGCCGGGCACCACGGATCTGAAGCCGGCCACCGACGCGCTGGGCACCGGTGGTGTCCTGGTGCTCAGTGGGGCGGGCATCTCCACGGAGTCGGGCATCCCCGACTACCGGGGCGAGGGTGGGAGCCTGAGCCGGCACACCCCGATGACCTACCAGGACTTCACCGCCGGTCCGCGGGCCCGGCGGCGGTACTGGGCGCGCAGCCACCTCGGCTGGCGCACCTTCGGCCGGGCCCGCCCCAACTCCGGGCACCGAGTCGTGGCTGCGCTCGGGCGGCACGGCCTGCTCTCGGGCGTGATCACCCAGAACGTCGACGGTCTGCACCGGGCCGCAGGCAGCGAAGACGTCGTGGAGCTCCACGGAAGCCTGGAGCAGGTCGTCTGTCTTTCCTGCGGCGCCTTGAGCCCGCGTAGCGACCTCGCCCGGCGGCTGGAGGAGGCCAATGCCGGCTTCGAGCCGGTGGCTGCCGCACTCAACCCGGACGGCGACGCCGATCTCACCGACGAACAGACCAGGGACTTCCGCGTGATGCCCTGCACGGTCTGCGGCGGCATCCTCAAACCGGATGTGGTGTTCTTCGGAGAAGCCGTCCCCCCACGGCGGGTCGAGCACTGCCGCGAACTGGTCCGTGAGTCGACCTCGCTCCTGGTGCTGGGTTCATCACTGACGGTGATGTCAGGGCTGCGTTTCGTCCGCCAGGCGGCGCAGGCCGGAAAGCCGGTACTGATAGTCAACCGGGACCCGACCCGGGGCGACCAGCACGCCGTCACCCGCATCGAGCTCCCACTGGGAGCGGCCCTGACCGAAGCCGCCGGCCGCCTGGGCATCCCCGTCGAGGACGAGGTGCCAGGACGGCGTGACTGACGGGGCCCGCCCGCGCACAGGGTGCCGTCCTCCTGTCTGACGACAGGCCCGGCACGGAGGAGGATCGACCGGCCGCCGGGGAGCACTGACCACGCCCACCTCACCCCTGCGGGGGGATCTCACTTACTTTACTGCGACGAAACCTCAGAAATACCTCAGATTTGTTTTCGAAAGGTAGGACGCACTGCCAGAATCGCAGGGTTCCTGATCATGCGCCTTCGAGCCATCGCCGGATGCCTCCCCCACGGGAACCGGCCGGGACCGACCATCTTCCCCTCACAAAGGCGAACCCTCTCCATGAGTGACGGCAGCATCACAGCAGCCGATCAGCTCGCCGCCGGTGCACCGGCGGCGAACTCCCCCCACGTGGACGCCGGCGACGCCGGTTACAGCAAGGACCTCAAGTCCCGCCACATCAACATGATCGCCATCGGCGGCGCGATCGGCACCGGGCTCTTCCTGGGCGCGGGCGGGCGTCTCGCTGACGCAGGCCCCTCGCTCGCCATCGCTTACGCCCTCTGCGGCGTCTTCGCCTTCTTCGTCGTGCGCGCGCTGGGTGAGCTGATCCTCTACCGCCCCTCGTCGGGTGCCTTCGTCTCCTACGCCCGTGAGTTCATGGGCGAGAAAGGCGCCTTCGCGGCCGGCTGGCTGTACTTCCTCAACTGGTCGACCACTGCGATCGCGGACATCACCGCAGCGGCGACATACGCCCACTTCTGGGGCATGTTCAGCGACATCCCGCAGTGGATCCTCGCGTTGATCGCCCTCGCCGTGGTACTCGCGGCCAACCTCATCTCGGTGAAGTACTTCGGCGAGATGGAGTTCTGGTTCGCGATCATCAAGGTGGCGGCCCTGGTCGCGTTCATGCTGATCGGTATCTTCCTCGTCGTCACCCAGCATCCCGTGGACGGCCACACCCCGGGTCTGTCCACCGTCTCGGACACCGGTGTCTTCCCCGTCGGCACACTTCCGATGCTGCTCGTGATCCAGGGTGTCGTCTTCGCCTACGCCTCGGTCGAGCTGTGCGGCGTCGCCGCCGGCGAGACCGAGAACCCCGAGAAGATCATGCCTCGTGCGATCAACTCCATCATGTGGCGGGTCGGGCTCTTCTACGTCGGCTCGGTGGCACTGCTCGCGCTGCTGCTGCCCTACACCGCCTACTCGGGGGACCAGAGCCCGTTCGTCACCGTCATGGACAAGCTCGGTGTACCGGGTGCAGCCGGCGTGATGAACCTGGTTGTTCTGACCGCGGCCCTGTCGAGTCTGAATTCCGGTCTCTACTCCACCGGCCGCATCCTGCGCTCCATGGCCCTGTCAGGTTCCGCGCCCCGCTTCACCGGCCTGATGAACAAGGGGCAGGTGCCCTACGGCGGCATCCTGCTGACCGCGGGCTTCGGTGTGCTGGGGGTCGGGCTGAACTACGTGATGCCCGGCCAGGCGTTCGAGATCGTCCTGAACTTCGCGTCGATCGGGATCCTCGGGACCTGGGGGATGATCATGCTCTGTTCCCTGGTGTTCTGGCACCGCTCGCGGGACGGCCGGGTTTCAAGGCCCTCCTACCGCCTGCCCTGGGCCCCGTACACCCAGATCGTCACCCTGCTGTTCCTGACCGGGGTGGTCTTCCTGATGTGGTGGGGCGGCGGCATCGGCCGGACCACCGTGATGTTCCTGCCGTTGATCGCGGCGGCGCTGGTCGGCGGCTGGTTCCTCGTCCGCGGACGTGTGCACGAGATGGCGCGGGCCAGGCAGGACGCCTGAACCTCTTCCGCTCCGTCCGGAGGCGGCCGGCTCCCGTCCGGAGGCGGCCGGCTCCCGTCCGGAGGCGGCCGGCTCCCGTCCGGAGGCAGCCGGCTCCCGTCCGGAGGCAGCCGCCTCCGGACGGGAGGCTCTCGGTGCCCCTATCTCCCGCCCGGAGAGGGCGAGACGCCCTTCGCGCGAGCCGGAAAGCACACCCGGCGAAAAGCGCGGTTGAAGCCATGAGCGCCGGGCGCCGCTGACGGGCCGGTGCACGGCCCGCGTCGAAGCGGACGGACTACGGCGCGGAGGCCCCCGAGGTGGATGCCGGAGCGCGCCGGACGGGAAGCATCGTTTCCACCTCGCCCTGCGCGAGATGCTCCGTGATCAGCCGGGCGACCAAGGCCGGCTTCTCGAGCGGGACCAGATGAGAGGCGCCGGGGACGACGGCCAGCTGTGCCCCCGGAATGGCGCGGTACAGGGCGGTCGTGTGTTCCAGCGTCATCATGTCGTCATCGCCTGCGATGACGAGAGTGGGTGCCTCGATACGGGCGAGGTCCCCCGGGGGGAGCGTCGGCTGGGTGCGCCACATGTCGATCACTTTCGCGGCCACCACCGGCCAATGGTCCGCGCCGTCCGGTGCGACCGCCTCGTACAGCTCCCGGAAGAACGCGAGCTCGGTGCTGTCCGGCGTCATCGCGTCGAGCATCGCCGGTTCGGCGAAGCATTCGGCGGAAGGCCGGAAATTGGCCCCGACGACCACGGCCTTGCGGACCAGGTCGGGCCGGGCGATGGCAACGAGCAGGGCCACGACGCCCCCGTCGCTCCAGCCCACCAGATGCGCCGGTCCCTCCACCACCGCCTCCAGGAAGGCGACCGTGTCACCGGCCATGTCCTGGTACGAGAGCGGCCCTGCGACGTCGGAGGTGTGCCCGTGCGCACGCCGTTCGGGGAGGAAGACACGGTTGCCGGCTGCCATGTCGGCACGCAGTGCCCCCCACGTGTCGTTGGTACAGAAACCTCCGTGCAACAGGACCAGTGGATCACCGGTGCCCTCGGTCTCGTACCACGTCCTGACACCGGGAAGATCCGCGTAGCCGCCCATGGCCCAGGCCTCTCCGAACTGCCGTGTTCCAGCCAGTGTGCCCTGAGGCCCACCCGTGCGCACGTGGGGTGAGGGTGTCGGGCAGGGACCTTCTGGCGGAGGTGGCAACGTACTTCTGGGAGGGACGCCGCTCACGTGCCGCACCGTGGGATTCGTCTCGGCTGCTCGCCACGAGTGCCCGCGCCTTGCGGAACGGGCACTCACCCGTGCCGAGCGGGAGTCACCCCGTCGGCTCGTCCGGGGTGGGGTGCTCCGGATGGACTCCGGCGTTACGGGCGGCGCTGCGGCCCGAGCCAGCTTCGTCGGGGTCGGGCTTGCCGGCCTCGGAGTCCGGCTTCTCCCCGCGGCGTTCCGAATCCGGCGGGAGGACCACGTCGAGAGCGTCCTCGCCCTTCTGGACCTGCTGGTCGGGCATGTCGGCGGGTATGGGCGGCGGGCTGCCCTCCGCCCCGGTGTAGGCGGTTCCCTGGGGCCTGCGATCGGTCATGTCGTCACTCCCGTCGGTGCCCGCCCGTTCTGGTGCGGGGCGGGCAGGTTTCGCACCTCGGGTACCCTCTGCATCCCGGACGACGCCTGTCCGGTCATGCGGTCCTGCCTTCCACCGCTCCGTACCGGCTCCTGCCGCCCTACCCGCCCCCGCCCTTCGACGGTCCCGGCGGGAAGCCGGATGCCGTCGTGAGGCGGTAGTACCAGCCTACTCGCGCCGCCTCAAGCGCCCACATCGAGCAGCCACCGCCCGGAAGGCCGGGCCGGCCCCGGCCGCGAGCAGTGGCTCGGAGCACGCGGGCCGCATGGGCGCGGCGGGCCGGCCCGGGGCCCCGGGGGCCGGGCGTGTCGACGGTCCGGTTCCAAGGAGATCACGCCTGGCCATGATCGCTCCGGCAGCACTTCGGAACGAGAGGCCCGCGGCGGCCTGCGGCGGCCTGCGCGGTGTCGACGGCCGGTCCGGTGCGTATACGGGCGTGACAGCCGCGCCCATGAAGGCGGACCACCTCGCCACTGGTCTGTACTCGGCCGGAGAGACCGGCGCCGTCTGCGTGCGGGAGGTGGACGCGGGGGTGCTGCGCGGGTCCTCCTCCTTCACACGGCCCACCCACGTGTTGAACGCCGGTTCGCCCTTCCCCTCCGGATCCACCCGCCTCGGCTGACCTGGGGTGCTCCCTCGGCGAACGCGACGCCGGCGTACCGGGTGCGGGGGTGGGCTCGCAACCGCGTGCGGACGGTTTCGTCGAGGGTCGCAGTCATCCCGGGAGACTGCCGGCCATGATCGGCAGGGCGGTTCCCTGAACCGGAGGTTCCGGCAGGTACGGCCGATGCCGGAGCCGCACCCATGGCCGTGCCCCCTCTCCGGGAGAGGAGGCCTGGGCCGGGATACGCTCCCTCCTCCGGAAGCAGTTCGGCTGCGCGGTCAATGTGCGGTGATCACGATGATGTCGTCGTCCGCCATCCAGCGCCGGACTTCCGTCTTGAGGGGATTGACACGTACCCCGTGGTCAGGCTTGTCCGTCTCTCGGTCGCGAATCCGGTAGCCGATGGCACACTCCCCCCGTCGTGACGCGGACTCCACGACGGTGGCGAAGGAGGCCTGATGCCCTTCCCTGACGTAGTCACCCGCAGGCCTGAGGTGGATACCGTTTCCGTCGGGAGCGAGGAGGTCCTCGAAGATGACGGCGAGACGCCAGTTCTGGGAGATCTGGGCCATCAGCTGTCCGATCAGCTTGCCGCTGACGACGAAGTCGGCACCGGGCCCGAACGGCGCGATCGTCCGGTTGCGGTCGTCGGTCATCTCGGTGACCACGGCGATCGGACTTCCCGAGCCGCGTTCGAGGGCGCGCAGGAGCAGCAGCGTGACCAGCGCCCGGTCATCCGGAGACCCACTGCCGGCCGAACGGTCGGGTCCAAGGACGATGACACCGTCGTAACCGGTCGCGTCCAGACGGTTCACCGTCTCGGGCAGGGTGGGGTCTCCCGGATGGAAGGTGACGCCGAGGCCGGTGGCACCGGCGGCCGCGTCCCGTACCTCCGCGCCCGTCAGCTCTCCCCCGGCGGCCACGACATGGAGAACAGAATCTGCCGTGGTGTGGCCGGACAGGTGGGCGACGATGCGTCCTGCCCGGCGGTTCCACCCCAGGAGGAGCAGCCGTTGGGGGCGCGCCGGCGTCGGCGGGCGGGACACGATCACCGATTCGTCGAAGGCCGCAGGGGCGTCGGCCGGTGTTGCGGTGTCGTCGTCCTGCGCGATGACGACGAGCCGTTCCCCGGGACGCACGACCGTGCCGGGTGCCGGATTCAGCCGCACGGTGCCATCCGCGTGCACGACGCCGACCACGCTGGCGTTCTGGTAGGTCAGCAGCGTTTGACCGAAGGTCCGGCCGGCTTGTGCCGGAGCGTCGATGACGTAGAACTCGTCCCCGGCGAAGTCGAGCAGTTCCTGATAGACGAGCGAGAGGCCGGGTTGCCTGACGCACTGCGACACCAGGCGGGCGGTGATGTCGTCGACCTCGAGGACGACTGCGTCCGGTCCTGCCGCGAGCCGGGCGGCGAGTCGGTAACGCTCGTCGCGGACCACGGCCACCGTCCGCACCCGGCAGTCGTCGTCGACCGCGGCCCGGAGGGCCAGCAGGGTTTTGACGATCTCCGCGTCCTCGTCCGGCTCGTCGCGCGGAAGGACCAGGACGACATCGGCCGTGCCGGGACTGACCCGCACCAGCGCGGCGGGATCGGTGGGCCGGCCGTTGCGGCAGATGATTCGTGTGCGTCCGGTGCTGCCCACTTCGGCACTCAGTGCCTCCTCCATCTCTGTCTTGTCCCGGTCGGCCAGCACCGCGATCGCGCCCTGCCGTTGGTTGGCGTTCGCGGCGACGAGCTCGGTCACCACCGTGTGGATCTGGGCGGACCAGCCGAGTACGACGGTGTGCCCTTCCTCCAGGACCGTGGAGTGCCCCAGCCGGAGAGCGACGAGCTTCTCGGTGATCGCAGCGGTGATGAGACTGACGAGGGTGGAGACGTAGAAGAGGGCGACGAGGGCGAGCAATACCGACAGGGCAACACGCAGCGGTGACCCGACCTCACCGCCCAGCCGGAGCGTCTGGCCGACGGTCCGCCACACCTCAGCGGTCTTGCCCCGGAGGGCGGCGGGCGCCCTGTCGTCCGTCCAGACCAGAACCGCGCTCAGAGGGACCACGATGGCCAGGCAGGCGACGGCGAGCCATCCGATGAGGGCGGCCACCCCGCCTGCCAGCGTGTTGTCGAACCAGTACCGCACCTGCTCGTCAAGGGGAGCCCGGCGCCCGGCGCCCGCTCCGGGGCGCACCGGATGACGCTGAGCTTCCTGCGGTTGCCTCTGCTTCCCCACCCGGGCGCTGCCGGGGCGTGGACGCCGGCCCGTACCGCCACTTGTCTTCTGCACAGCAGCAGCGTGGGAGTTCGCCGCCCCCGGCACGTGGAAACCGGCCTGGGTTCATCCTTTCGAGATCCACGGCCATGAGCGGGGCCGGGTGCCGGGCCGGTTCCACGGAGCACCTGCCCCCGGAACACCGGTCTGCCCGACCGGTCGTCACAGCCGGTCCGCCGACGAACCCTCCGATGGATCGACCCGGTTCCTCCGGCTGTCGGTGGGGGTTACCGGGGACGGGTGACACGCTGCCCTTGTGCAGGGCAGTGATGCGATCGGATGGCTGGGGTGCCATCCACAGGGCCGAGGGCCGGGGCGCTGACTGCGTCGCTGGAGGTCCCTCGCTCACCGGAGCGGTTCTCCTCGGGCATGTTGCCGGGGCACAGGGCCGACGGCGACGACGCCGGGTGGCAGCGCCCGGCTTCGGCTTCGCCGACCGGAGTGCTGCTCCGAAGCGGCGCGGAGCACTGCCCCGGCACCGATGGCTCCCGCGCACTTCACCAGGGCACCTCTCCGGCGTCCTCGAAGAACCTTCCGGTCGGGCCGTCGTCGGACAGGGTCGCGAACTCGATGGCGATCGCCGCACCCTGTCCGGGGCACGCACTCCGCGGAACCCGTTGAGGTCGGCCGCGACGAAACCGGGACATCCGGCGTTGATCAGGATGTTCGTGTCGCTCAGCTCCCGGGCGTACTGCAGGGTGACGGCGTTCAGGAAAGTCTTCGACGGCGCGTATGCCACGGCCACGCCGACATCACCGCGTTGCCGGACCTGCCCCTGCCGCGCTGGCCCGGCCCCGACGGCGCCCGCCCGGCCCGGGCCCGCAGGTGCGGGACCACGCGCAGCTGCTGCAGTTGACCGGGCTCGGCCGTGCGTGCGCGATCTCACCGCAGTCGTGCCGGGCCCAGCTCCACAGTGACCTCACCTCCGTGCCCGTGCTGGGCGTGCCGCCGGTCACCACCGTGATCGCCCGGCCACCGCACAGCCGGTCCAGAGCGGTCGCCGACCTCGTCCGGACTGCGACACGCCTGTGTCCTCGTCACCCTGGTGGAAGCCGTGGCATGCAGGCACCGGGGCCTTTCGCCGCAATGCCTCCGCATCCCATGCGCCTGCGGACGGGCCCGGGGACCGCTCGGCCGGAGCTCGGCGCAGAGGTGGAAGTGAAGGCGCGGTCAGCGTCACGCGGAGGGGTGCCGGGTGGGATGAGCGTGCGCCAGGAGGAACTCCGTGGCCCGCGCGATGGCCTCGGTGGAGGTGGGGTGAACGGCCTCGGACTCCTCACCCCGCTGGTCTGCAGCGGTGGCTGTGTACCACCAGGCGTCAGCACCCGGGTCGTGGTGGATAACAGCCGCGCCGCCCGCGTAGCGAAGCGGAATGGACTCGCTGGCGGCCCTCTTGACCACGGCGTGGGGCCATTTGAGACGAGCGGACTGACGTTTGATGCCGCCCCAGGCCGCACCCAGCTGGGCGTAGCTGGCTCCACCACGGCCGGCCACGGTCGCGGCGCTTTCCGCCAGCCGGTCGACGGACTGCTTGGCCTCGTACAGTGCCCGCAGCAGCGCCAGTTGGACATCCGGCGCGGCCATGAGTGCGGGATCGAAGGACTTGCCGGCGGCGCGATAGGCCAGTGCACGTGTCGAAATCCGCTCCGCCAGTGCGCGAGCCGCGTCGAGCACTTCGTCATCCATGGCGAACGCGTCGTCCTCGGCGGGCTCCTTCCAGGCCGGCTCCACCGGAGTCACGACGGTGGCCCAGAAGTTCTCGTCGGTCTTCTCAGGGGTCGGGATCACCACAGCATCATCCATGCGACAAACATACCTACCAAAGACGATACGCGACAAGGGAAGCTGTCAAATCCATATGGCGGCAGTGCTCTCTGTCGTTATGTTTACGTCAACGCCCTCATCCCCTTCCTGCGTCAACGCCTCCACCACCCTTCTTGAAGCCCGCCGGTCAACGCTCGCTGTCGACGTGACCGGCAGTGCTCGGATGCCGATCGGCAAGCTGCCGCGTCTCTTGCCGTAGATGCCGTGGAACAGGCCGATCGTCCGGTAGCCGCCGATCCGGCTGCTACCGGCGGGACGGGGCCTGCCCGCCCGTACGCGCTCGCCGCGGAGACGGGCCGGACGGGCAGGGGCCGTTCGGCGGCGGCGCAGGCCCGCGGCGCGGCCACATGCCCATACCCGGGAGAACAGGGGCTCAGTTCCAGACAGGAGCCGAGAAGACGCTGGCCGGGTTGTACCCCGAGTGCGGAAACGCGGGCCAGCCGACGGGAGAGGGCTGGGTACGGTGGAAGTCGGCGGCCACGAGCGTCGCCAGGTTGAAGTAGGCCTCGCGGGTCTGCGCCTTCATCCTGGCCAGGTCGACCTCCGCCCCCGCGGCGAGGTGTTCGTCGAAGGGGATCATCACCACACCCCGGCAACGGGAACGGAAATGCGCCACCACATCGTTCAGTTTGACGATCTTGCCGGTCTTGCGCGCTTCGGACACCACGGTGATGCTCCGCTGGACGAGGTCCGCGTACCCATGGGCATGGAGCCAGTCCAGAGTGGCGCTCGCACTGGCAGCGCCGTCCACGCTGGATGTCGCGACGATGATCAGCTGATCGGCGAGGTCCAGGACGCCCCCCATGGCACTGTGGAGCAGACCGGTGCCGGAATCCGTCAGAATGATCGGGTAGTGCTGCCCGAGGCAGCCGACGACCTTGCGGTAGTCCTCGTCGTTGAATGCCGTGGAGACGGCTGGGTCCACGTCGTTGGCGAGAACCTCCAGGCCGCTCGGGGACTGGGACGTGTAGCGTCGCACCGCCATGTAATTGGGCAGGCTGGAGAGATCAGCCACGAGGTCACGAATGGTCGCGTTCGTCTCCCGGCGCACCCGGCGGCTGAGTGTGCCGGCGTCGGGGTTCGCGTCGATCGCCACGACCCGGTCCTGGCGTTCGGTGGCGAGCATCGCGCCCACAGCGGCCGTGGTGGTGGTCTTACCGACCCCGCCCTTCAGGCTGATGACGGCGATCTTGTAACAGTCCATCACCGGGGTCCGGAGTACAGCCAGCTTCTGCTGCCGCACCCGTTCGGCGCTCCTTCCGCCGAGACGCAACTTCTTGAGACCGCTCCGGACGCCGGACCTGTTACGCAGGAGACGGTCGGCCGAGAGCTCGGCCGACGAACTGGGCCCCAACGCACTGCCATGCTCCGGGTGATCAGGCATCGGCGGGGTGTAGGGAGCCGCAGGTGCGTAAGGTGGCGCCGCGCGGTGGTCGACCGGTGGCCCGTCAGCGAACCGTGGCTGCGATTCCCCTGCGTACTGGCGTGACGGAGGGGTCCCGCCCGCATGGCTGGCAACGGACTCCCCGAAAGGCGTCTGGGGCCCGAATCCGGTCCGGACGATCTCGTCAGCCGCCCGCACCGGCGGCCGGGACTCCCTCGGGGCGGCCCCCTGGGACTGGCTCGCTGCGTACCGGTCCTGCTGCCTGGGACCTCCGAAGGCCTCCGACCTGTCCTCTCTCCCACCGGGTGCAGGGTGGCCGACACTGACGTCACGGTCATGAGTCATGCTGTTCAGTCCTTTCCATGATCTCGAAGCACTCCTGGGCACGGGTTCGGCGCGTCGGCGACGGGAGACCTCCGTCGCCGATCTACCGTGATCTTCTGGTGGGCTGGACACGTCTTCGCGGGAGCAGTCCGAGGCATCGGGCGCAGACAGCTGTGACTGGCCGGTGGAGAGGCGTTTCCGGACCTCAGGTGCATGTGTCTTCGGCCGGGCGGCCCCTGGCACGGGTCCACCCGGAGGCCCGCCCCCGAACCCGTGCGGGCGGGGTGGGGACCTGTGCCCGGAAGGGATCAGTTCGGAGGCGTCAGCACCCTTCGCACCGGGACCCCTCACGCTCTGAGGCTGCGACGACTTGGTGGCTGACCGAAAGTTTTTTCGAACCAACATGCCGTTGTTGTCGACCGACAGCTCATGCTCTATGAACTGTTCCACGGTCAGCACTTGCTTCCCCCCGTCCGAGGTTCGCGGCGGCTTCCTCCAGGTCACGGTTTTTCCATGACCGCCCCACTCGCTCGCCGCCGTTGCGCGACGTTCGGCGATGTCCATGGCCTGCTGGACGTTCGGAGGGATCTCGATCCGGCTTCTCACCCGGTACCGCCCGGTCTCCAGGTCGTCCGCGCACTGCAACTGGACCTTCAGAGGGCCCACGAAGGAGTAGAGCTGCGATTCCGCGTAGTCGCGCACCTTTTCGACGAGTTCCTCGCCGAGCATGACGAGGCATGTACTGTGCAATGCGTGATCGTCGGTGTTGAGCTCGATGACGAAGCTGTTGGGCACGACCGTACGGTCGTGACTCCAGATCCTGGCATTGACATCGCACTCGCGCCGGAGGGCGCCGACGAATTCCAGGGGTTGGACCGCAGACTTGAAGGCTCTGGCGAAGGCACCGTTGACCCAGGCCTCGAAGCGCTGCTCCAGCTTGTTCAGCGTTCCCACTGTCAGCCTTCCAGTACGGATCGCCCGCCATTTGAGCGAATGTGCGTTCACTGACGGGGGCTTTCTAGCCAGAATTCGCTCCTTGCTGCGGAGTGTCGCCGCGATTCACCCGATCGTCCCCGCAGTCGCCCGCTTCGGCCGATGCCCGGATCCGACGGGCCGGTACGAGGCACGGTCACAACGGGTCCGGGCCCTCACGGGGATCCGGAGCGAAAGCCGGCCCGTCACGCGGGCCCTCCTGACGGCCTACAAGAAAGCGGTGGGGCCGGTTCCCTGGGCAACAGGACAAGCGAGGGTGAGGATCGCGCGAGTTCACGGCCCCTGTCCCGGAACCGGAAAAGCGCAGGCACCCGGGGTGTGACGCGGGGCCGCGTGCGGCTTCCGTTGCGATGCGGTCCCTGACTGCGCCGGGGCCGGTGGCGTCCGGTCAGGGCGTGACGAGAACCTTGAGAGCTTCGTGCTGCTCCATGGCGCCGCAGCCCCCGGGGATCTGCTCCAGGGCGCCTGTGCGGTCGGATACCCGGCCGGGCTCGACGACACCGCCCGGGACAGCGGGGAGTAGTTCGTCCATGCAGGTGCGGGTGGGCGCGGGTCCCGTCAGGGTGGCGTCCGGGCCGAAGAGGCTGCCGAAGCCGACGGGACTTCCTCGCGCTGCGGGACACCGGCGCGGCTGATGACTCCGCCGGGACGGGGACACCGGAACCATCTGGTGCGGCCAGGTGCCCGGCGGCTTCGGGTGCGGACAGGGTGCCGTAACCCCTGTCAGTTCACGGATGCGGGTGATGCCCTCGTGCCCGTGTCCAGCGATGACGTCGGCGGCGCCGAAGAAGCGGCCGGGGCCGGCACGGCTCTTGTACCGGTCCATGAGAACGATCCGCTCGGCACCGAGTTGCTCGGCCGACAGCACGGCGAGCAGTCCGCCGGCGCCGAGGAACACATGCTTCAGCGGTTACCGGCGACGCGCGTCCATGATCCGCGCGCGTCGGCTCGGTGCGGGGACCATCCGTACGAGGCCGTGGACGACGGTGTCGATCAGGTCGTCGGAGGGCGCGTCGGTTCCGTGTGTCAGCAGCCGGGCGAGCGTGTTCACCAGAGCGGGCGATGCCATGACACGGCGGTTGAGAAGCGGACGGTAGCCGTAGCGGGCGAACACCAGGTCGGCGACGGTGTTGCCGAGCCGGTAGTAACGGCCCCAGCGGCGGTTCACTTCGCTCACGTACCGATGTAGAGCCTGTTCACGTCCGGCCCCGGCCGGCCGGTGCAGGGCGAGTGCGACGGTCTCGGCGGCGATCTCCCCTGCTTCCATGGCCTGGACTATGCCTTCACCGCTCCATGGACTGACCATGCCGCCGCTGTCGCCGACCAGGATCAGTCCGCGCCGGTACTGTGGTCTGCGGTTGAAACCCATGGGCAGCGCGGCGCTGCGCAGTGGCGAGACGGCGTTCTCCTCCCGCAGCTCCCAGTGCGGAGGCATCCGGGTCAGCCACTGGTCCATGGTGGCCCGCAGGTCGACCGCTCCGTGACCGCGGTGCGGGAGGGCGCCCAGACCGACGTTCACACGGCCGTCCCCCAGCGGGAAGATCCATCCGTACCCCGGAAGGTCGCGGCCGGTACGGGAACAGAGCAGATCGGCCCACAGCTCCAGGTAGGGGTCGTGGGTACGGACTTCACTGCGGTAATAGCGGCGGGCGGCAGTCGCCATCGGCTTGCCCGGGTCCCGCTCCAGCCCCATGGCCAGGGCAGTCCGGGCGGAGGCGCCGTCGGCCGCGATCACCACGGGGGCGTAGTAGTTCTTCGGCTGCTTCTCGGGTCCTACGACGGTGCTCACGCCGACGATGCGTCCGGCACGGTCGGTCAGAGGGCCCGTTGCCCTCGTCTCCAGGCACAACCGTGCTCCGGCGGCCACGGCGTGGCGGACCAGGATGTCGTCGAAGTCGTGCCGGGAGCGAGTGAGGCCGAAGTCCGGATGGCTGCCCGAGCGGGGCCAGTCGATGTGGACTTGGCGCCCTGCGCACACCCACCGCATGCCCTTGGTCCGCATCCAGCCCGGAGCGTCGACGTCGACACCCATGCGCACCAGTTGCTGTACGCCTCGAGGAGTGAGCCCGTCCCCGCACACCTTGTCCCGGGGGAAGGAGCCCTTCTCGAGCAGCAGTACGTCCACGCCGGCCCGCGCCAGGTACAACGCCGCAGCCGAGCCCGCGGGACCCGCGCCCACCACGATCACCTGCGCCCGGTCATCGCCGGAATCCACACCCTCGTCTGTCGCCACTTGCTGACTCCTCGGTGCGTGGGGCGTGTCAGGCCGTCCGACGTGACGCCGGCACGGTGGTTCGCTCCGCAGACCGGACTGCGGGCTACGCACGGAGCACATACCCGGTCCGAGCCCCGGGCATCCCCTCGATCAGGTCGCGAGGAGTACCCGGCCGAGACCCGCACCGGCGTACGCCGACTTCCTCCGGCGCAGTTCACGCTCACACGCATCGGGGCAGGGCCGCCAGCAGCCTCCGGCACCCTGGTGGGAAGCCTGGCGGAGTCCCATGGCCGTGAGGCGGCCGGCATGACGGTGTTCACACAGCGCGTGGTCGGACTGTCCTCCGGAACAAGAGCTCCCACCGCGCCCGAGCCGTGACGGTCACGGTGTTGATGCGGGGAGCCGACGGAACGGGCTCGAGCACCGCACCTGCGGGGCCATACGTCTAGGCCTTCCGGCCTGGTGGCCGGCCGGGACATGGACCCGGCCCTGGTCGCTGCGTTCCGGCCGTCTGCCGTACGAAGACCACGCCGCCGACGATGCTTGCCGAACTCGGCCCGGTGAGCCGCGAACTGCGGCACCCGGCCGACCAGGAGGAGCATCGCGGTGCCGCCCTCGCGCCCGGGGCCGACCACGTCGAGGCCGCTGTGGAACTGCCGGCAAGGTGCCCGAGCGCGAGACCGCTTCAAGCTGAACGCTCCTCGTCCGGCGCGGAGTCGGCACGAACCTGGCCGCTCCTCACGGACACCCGCAGCGGCTGAAGCCGGCACCAGGCCCCCGGATCGCGCTGTCCGGGGCCTGGGCGACCTCGACCTACCGGGTCAGGCAGTCGTGATGTTCTCCGCCTGCGGGCCCTTCTGGCCCTGAGTGACGTCGAAGGTGACGGCCTGGCCTTCCTGGAGCTCCCGGAAGCCGGTGGCGTTGATGGCGGAGTAGTGCGCGAAGACGTCCGGCCCGCCGCCGTCCTGCTGGATGAAGCCGAAACCCTTTTCGGCGTTGAACCACTTGACGGTTCCGCTGGCCATGCTCATGCCTTCCCGTTGATATCCGGATCCGCACCACGCGGTCCCGGGGACGTAGTGGCCCGGACCGGCACAGCAGAACGCCCGCGCCGAAGCGCGGGCAGGTACGGCGGACCACGACATCTGACGATGACGCTACATGGCGAAACCGGCCCCCACCAGAGAGCAACGACACGATGTGTACATCCGGTGGATCCGACTCACTCCTACGGCACACGACTTGGTGCGAACCCAGGTCGTCGTCACCGAGTCGTCAAGCCCCCTGCCCGACGAATGATCATGATGGATCCACAGGTCACGGTGGGCGCCGGCCTCCACTCGGCTTGGTGTCACCCGGCCTGCGCGCTCCTGGCGCCCGAGACGGAATCACACCTGACGCCTTCGAGGTCGTGCGCGCAGGACAGGGGCCGCAAGGCCGTGTGCCGGTCCCAGGTCCTGTTGCGGACATTGCTGATCGTGCCGCACGACGAGGTTCGGTTCCCTCGAGCAAAACGTGTCCTCCCGGATCACGTCGGCGGCATGCCGATGTCATCCGGTACGGAGCCGGTGACGGTCCTCACCAGCATGTGTGCGGCGGAGGCGGATCACCCGGCGACCGGAGGTCCTGACGAAGCTCCGTTCGACTCGCTCACCTCCTTCCCTGGTACGCGGGTGGTCACCGTAAGAGCATGCCGGGAATCTCGACGAGGGCAGGTACCACCCGGGCGTGGAGCCGGCCGCAGATCGGGGATGCGCCGAGGCAGGACGTTTGCTGAGGCACACGCGTTTCCAGTCGGCTGGCGCTCATGGCCTCTCCCCCGTCAGGGCCCTCACGGATTGCGTCACCGCACCGGTGAACCACGTCCCCATGGCCGCCAGCAGACAGTGGGGTACTTGGACATACCGGCGGCGCGCAGCTCTTCGCAATTGAATGCTTGATTTTGTTCGTAACCCTGTTCTTTCGAGCATCTATTGACACACACCGACGTCATGGCCAGAGTCGTCCCCGCCAGTGCTGTCGGTCACGCATTGAGGAGTGTCTCGCCATGCCCGAAATCTCCGCCCTCTCACGCCGCTTGCTACTCGGAGGCACACTGGCCACGGGAGCCGTCGCGGCCGGCTTCGGCTCGGCCGCCGGTGCGACTGCGGCCACGAGTACGACGCCGTCGGCATCAGGAGCGGGAGCGGATCCGGCGGCCGCACCCCCTCGCCGCCACCCCGGCCAGAAGTCGATGATCAACGTACCGTTCGCCCCTTACAAGAGGGTCCGGGTCGGCGTGATCGGGCTCGGCAACCGGGGTTCCGGCATGACCACGGGCTGGTCCGTCGTCCCTGGATGCGTCGTCACGGCTGTCTGCGACATCCGTGCCGACCGCGCCAAGCGCACGGCTGACGGTCTGGCGGCCGCGGGCTTCCCCCGACCCGCGGAGTACGGCGGATCGGCGGAAGCGTACGCCAGGATGCTGCGGCGCGATGACATCGACCTCGTCTACATCGCCACGCCGTGGGAGTTTCACTACGAACAGGGCAGAGCCGCACTGCTGTCCGGCAAGCACGTCGTCGTCGAACTGCCGATAGCGACCGAACTGCACGAGTTGTGGGACCTCGTGGACACCTCGGAGCGTACCCGCAAGAACCTGATGCTCTCGGAGAACTGCAGTTACGGCCGTAACGAGCTGGCCATGCTCAGGATGGCGCACGAGGGCCTGTTCGGCGATGTCACGAACGGCCACGGCGGTTACCTGCACGACCTGCGCGAGCTGCTCTTCTCCGACACCTACTACACCGACGCGTGGCGTCGGCGCTGGCACACCCGCAGCACCGCTTCCTTCTACGCCATGCACGGCCTGGCGCCGATCGCCGCCGCCATGGACATCAACCGCGGCGACCGCATGACGACGCTGAAGGCGACCGCGACCGCACCGAAGGGACTCGCCGACTACCGGGAGCGCTTCATACCCAAGTCCCACCCGTCGTGGCGTGAGACGTACATCAACGGCGACCTGGTCAGTTGCGCGATCGAGACCGCCAGGGGCAGAACCATCCGGGCCGAGCACGACGTGAGTTCGCCCCGTCCGTACAGCCGTATCAACACGCTTGCCGGCAGTCGCGGCATCTTCGAGGACTACGCCGGCACGTCGGCGACCGGCGGACGCATCTACGTCGAGCCGGACCATGACGGCCACTCCTGGCGGGACTTCGACACATACCGCAAGGAATTCGATCACTGGCTGTGGAAGAAGATCGGCGATGACGCCGCTAACAACGGCGGCCACGGCGGCATGGACTACGTCCTCCAGTGGCGCACGGTGCAGCTGATGCGCGCGGGGCTGGTGCCTGACATCGATGTGTACGACTCGGCCTCCTGGTGCGCACCGGTCCCCTTGAGTGTCATGTCCCTGGAAAACAAGGGTCGCCCGGTCGCCGTCCCGGACTTCACTCGGGGCAGCTGGGTCAACGTCCGTCCCGGACTCGACTCGCACAGCACGGACATGCCGCCGGTTTCCTGACCCTGTCAGCCCGCCCCGGCCACCCTGTCCCTCAGACCGGCCCGTTCGGACCCCTGTGACAACGACCGCCGTGGTGGCCATACAGGCGCGTGGACATACGGGTCTGTGGACGTACAAGCGCCCGAACTGACTCGGGGCCGGGCAGCCGGTGCCGGTGGCTGCCGGAAAGCCGTTTCCGGCAGCCTCACCGGGACGGGCGCAGGACGAAGCCGGCCGGGAGTGCCGGAGGCAGCGCCCGGCAACGGATCCGCACACCCGCAACGGCCTCGTTCACTCCGGTGCGGCCCGTACCGTCACCGAAGCGGCGCCGACCGGCCGGTGTGGTGGAACCGCCCTCAGGACGACACCGGTGCGGGTGTGCGTGCCGGCGCAGAAGGTGTTGCGGGTGCGGCCGGAGAACCCTCGCCGGCCACGCACATCAGCGACATGACCACCGGTGACTCAACGCCTTGCGCCGGCTCCCCCGGGAAGCCGGCCGTGACCGTCCAGTTGCCCTTCACCAGGGTGAGTGTCTCGCTGCCCATGTCGGGACCGGTCTGCCAGCCGTGCTCGGAACGGGCACGTGCGAAGGCCTCTTCCAGTGCGGCATCCACCGTCTCGGGTGCGTGCCGCCCGGAAAGCCTTTCGGAGCAACTGCCCGGAACGGCCGACGGCTCCCGCCTCACCGTGATGCCCTCCGCCGCCAGCACCGTCGTCATCTCCGACACCACCGTGTCCGCAGACAGCGGCGGACCCGAAAACCGCGGGGGCAAAGGTCCGAGGTCACGCAGTGGAGGGGCACATGCCGTAACCACCGCTGTCATCAGTGCCGTCATGATCAGGGCCGCCGGAGCTGTGCGCCTCTGCCGCCGTTGCGCGTCGGTCTCCGTCATCTCTTCTCTCCCACAGCCGGCCAGTCTCCCACCCCGCTGATCTTGACGGGCCACCGGCCTCGACACGCAAGCCTCCGGACGCTCTCGTCGGCAGGTGCACGCGGCGGACGGCAACTCCCCCCACCCTGCGGGAGGGTCCGGCACACCCGTCCGGTCGTCCAGTTGTTGTCGGCCGAGGTCCTGCGGGCATTCCGGCCGCCCAGGCGTGATCGGCGCGAACAGCCTCGCGCAGACTGCGTCCGCACCTCGGCCGGCCACTTCATACCCACAGCCACCCCCTGCCGTCGGTATCAACGATCTGCCCTGTGATTTCAGGGGAGTCACGGGTCATACCTCTTCGGCTCCGCAGCAGGGACCACCCTGGGCCGGAAGGACCGCCCAGGTGGTACACCGGTGCCGGCACAGGCCCCGGTCCGGCCCGGTCGCTCCCGTCTCCCCTCTCGGTCCCGCCCAGCAGGCATCCGGCCGGACCGAACGATGACTCGCCGTACCGGTCTTCTTTTCATGAACCCGCGTACATGACTTCACGCCAACATGGCATGGAGCTCGTGCCGTTGAAATCCACACGCCTGGAAACCGCATGCTTCAGGGCCTTGTGATCGAGCGCCGGAGAGATCCCGCATCTGCAGTAAATCGGCATCCACTGGGGGTGTTGCCTTCGTTTGTGGGTAGCATCAGCCGCCCATACCCGTTTGAGACATGGCGAAAGACGAGGACCACATGTCCGAAAACACTTCTACATCCGGCATCAGCGAAGACTACGCACAGAGGATCAACGATGACCTCGCCGCGAACCGGAGCGAGCAGGACCAAGCGCGTGCCGAACTGGCGCGTCTGCAGGACGAACTCATCCGCCTGGAGGAGGGTGAGCAGATCCTGGTCAAGATGCAGGAGGTACTGGGTGGCGCCGGAAAGCCGGTTGCTCGTAAGGGCAGCGGCCGCAGGGCGGCGGCTTCCGTACCCGCCGCCCGCCGCGCGAAGGGGAAGGCCTCCGCTCAGAAGGGGGAAAGCGGCTCGAAGTCTTCGGCTCGGGCTGCACAGCAGACTCCCGCGGACAGGACGACGCCCAAGGGGACCGGCGAGCCTACGTGGCGTGAGCTGGTCACCGGGTATCTCGTGGAACAGCGGGAACCGAAGTCCGCTGCCGAGGTGACCGCCGCCCTGACCGAAGCTCACCCCAAGCGACCGGCTCAGGTCGCCGTGGTGCGCAACACCCTTGAACACGGGGTCGCGCAGGGGCTGCTGGAGCGCTCCAAGCAAGGCCGCTCCGTCTACTACAGCCCTGTCTCGGCTGCGGACCGGCAGGAGACCGGGGAACCTGTCAAGTAACTGGCCTCAGGGGAACGGTGGTCGGAGTACCACGAGAGCGGGCATGCGGCACGGCCCGTCGCCGGGCCTGCCGGCCCGCGGCCGGCCAGACCCCCGCACGTGTACTCGCCAGGTACCGACGCCCCCGGGGCCCGGGCCGGGACTCCGCATACTTCCGTGGTCGCACGGCTGAGCGGGATCTCCGGGGCACTGGCGCACATGCCCTCGCCACCCAGGTGGCAGTCGCCGCTCACCCTGACCATGGACACCTTCCGCACCACCGGTTGCCCGTGCACGTACCCCACGCTCGGCGTGTGCACGCAGGTGCGGCCGGAGCCGCGGTTCATGACGAAGCCGATCGCACGGGCGGGTGCTCGGCCGGCAGCCAGGAACCCGTCCGCGTCGGGATACAGCGGTGCGGGGCTCTCCCGACGTCTGTCCGCAGTGTCTCGAGTACGGCCCCTTCGCTCCGGTCCCGTCCGGGTACGACGCACGTCTCCGCCCCGCGTCGCCTTTCGGCGGGCCCTCGCGGTGAGCCGGGCCACACGCTCCCCCGTCAACAAGCCGTCAGCCCGAAGCCGGCCGGGCTTCCTGGGTGGAGCCGAGCCACTTCCCTCCACTGCCACCGGCCGAGGCGGGGGACTCCCCCGGCGGGACGGCGTACCGGTCGTCAGTGACGTCGCGCAGGATACGCGGTGGGCAGAGGCATGCCGCGGGAAGCCATGATGTCCCGCACACGGTCGGGGTAATCGGTGATGATGCCGTCGATGCCCATGTCCATGAGCGCCTCGACTGTGGCAGGGTCGTCACAGGTCCAGGGAATGACCTTCAGCCCGCGCCGGTGTGCATCACGGATCATCTTCTTGCCGGGGTAGAACCGGAAACCAGGGTCCGCGATCGTGCCGTTCTGCGGGAAACCGTAGTTCGGGGACAGCGCTTTCACGCCGGGGACGGAAGCGGCGGCCCGCACGAAGTCTCCGTCGTAGTCATCGGCGTCGATCCCGCCGAGCCAGGGGGAAGCACCGGGTTTCCCCACCTGGAGGAAGTCGTAGTTCGTCAGCGCCACCAGAGGGTAGGCCGGTGCGAGCGTGTGCATCTCCTTCAGCGCCCCCCAGTCGAAGGACTGGACGGACACCTGCTTCTCGATGCCGGAACGGTGAATCTCTTCGAACACACGACGGACGAAGAGCTTGCGCGGCGCGGTCTGCTCCGGCGCTCCGGCCTCCACCTTCGTCTCGATGTTCAGCTTGACGCGCTTGGCGCCGTAGCTCCTCACCAGGTCGAGGACATCTTTCAGTTCGATCATGCGGAATCCCTTGATCCGCTCCTGCTCCGGGAAGCCCGGCAGCTGCTGGTGCCCACAGTCCATGCTCTTGATCTGTGCGAGCGTCAGATCCTTGATGTATTTCCCCACGTACGGATACATCGGGTCGCCGGCCATCAGGGGGCCGGTGTCCTTGCACTTCTGGGCACTGACCTGACGGTCGTGAGTCACGACGACTCTCCGGTCCTTGGTGACCTGGGTGTCCAGCTCCAGGGTGCTCACTCCCAGGCGCAGCGCCTTCGCGAAGCCCTCGAGGGATCCCTCCGTCGTCAACCCGAGCCCTCCACGATGGGCCTGCAGGTCGAACGCACTCCCACGCACCGGCTGGTGCTTGTGGGTGGCTGCGGCTGCCTGCGCAGTCGCCGGAACTGCGAGCGCAGGGAGGAGGGCCAGGGCGGCGACTGCGTGCCTCAGGGACATGTGTGCCTCGTCTGTTGCGTCGAACTGGATGCCGAAAAGCCAATCCCGCGGAGCCGGCTCGCACACGAAGTCCCGGTAAGAGCATCGTGAACGTCCTCGAAAAGGCCGTCCCCGCGGTGATGACCCAGTTCCGTACCGTGAGTTCCGGGCACGCCGGCGCGGTGGGGCCAGTATCTTCCTTTTCCGCCTTCGCCCTGGCCGGCGGATGCCATCACCCTCACCTCACCCTCCGAGCGCACCGTACTCGCCGCGCGGCCGACACCTCCAGCGTCTCGCACGCCGTCCCGGGCAGCCATTCGTTTGGCGCCCATTCGGATGAAACCCCGCCCGGTCGGGAATAGCGGGGTCAGGTCGCTGTTGACCACACCATGACTTCTGAGACACGCGAGGCGTTCGGACGGGTCGGCATCTGGAGCAGTGCTCTGCACGGGTCGCGTACGGACGACGCCGGCAGACACGCCATCGCGGAAGCGGTCGCCGAACTCGAAGAACTGGGGTACGGCACTCTCTGGATCGGTGGCAACCCTTCGGTCGAGGACGCCGCGGCTGTGGTCGCGGCCACCCGCACGGTCACCGTGGCCACCGGCATCCTGAGCATCTGGGACCATTCCGCTGAAGAGGTGGCGGCGCGGATCGCTGCGATCGAGTCCACTGCGCGCAGGCGATTCGTGCTCGGTCTGGGCGTCAGCCACGGCCCCATGGTGCCTCAGTACACGAAGCCGTACAGCGCGATGGTCGCCTACCTCGACGCGCTCGACGCCGCGAACCCACCGGTGGACTCAGAGCGCCGGGTTCTTGCCGCACTCGGCCCGAAGATGCTGAAGCTCGCCGCCGGCCGGACGCTGGGCGCCCATCCCTATCTCGTCACCGCCGAACACACCGCAGAGGCACGTACCGCGCTCGGCCCCGGTGCCCTGCTCGCCCCCGAGCTGTCAGTGGTCCTCGATACCGATGCCGACCGGGCCCGCTCCACCGCGCGGAACATGCTGGCGATGTATCTCCAGCTTCCCAACTACACCGCCAACTTGCTGCGCTTGGGATTCGCGGAGAGCGACTTCGACAACGGCGGCAGCGTCCGGCTCCTCGACGCCCTCTTCGCTCTGGGAGACGCCGAGCGCGTGAAGACCCGGACCCGGGAGTACCTCGACGCCGGTGCCGACCATGTGGCGCTCCAGGTCCTCACCGCCGAAGAGGGCGGCGGAGGCCTGCCGCGGGCCGAATGGCGCGAGCTGGCCGGGATGTTCGCCGACCAGACGTAACGGGCCTCTCCCACGAAAGACCGGCCGGGGCCCGACGGTATCGGCTTCACCGGTCGTGTGCCGATACGGCCGGGGCCCGGCAGCGGGTTCCGGCCTCGGCATGGCATGGGATGCAGGTGCGCGGGCCGGCGGGTCCTCATCCGAGTTCGATGGTGGTCGCGGCGAAGACACCCGCCCTGTCGATGTCGGGCGCCCCCCTGGTGTACATCCGGGCGCACTCAAAGGTCGGTTCGAGTCCCAGACGCTCCATCAGCCCGACCGCCGCTACGTTCACGTCGGGCACGTCCAGGGCCACCGGCGCACCTTGCTGGCCTGCCGACAAGCCGTGCAGCAGGGCAGCGGCGATGCCGTCGGAGGCGGCGTAGAGGGGGCCGACACGCGCGCCGGACTCGGCAGGACGCACCACTCCGAAACCCTGCAACTCGCCGTCCCGCAGTGCCACGAGGGCCGTGTGGCCGGGCACTCCCACCCACAGGGAGAGGAAGGCATCACGCCGCGCGGGGAAGAAACGGCGGTCGTAGGACGCCAGCCTGTCGAAGGGGACAGATCCGGCGTCGACCACGGTGATGTCTCCAGCGGGCTTCTCACTGCCCGGCACTCCTGCATACCGCACGTGGTTCCAGGCGGTGACGAACCCGGACTTGCGGTAGTTGGCCTGCTGATCGACAACGCCGTCGAGGCCCACGTTCCGTCCGTCCAAGTGCTTCATGGCAGCCCGCCACGCCTGGATCCCGTAACCCTGACCACGCACGGAGGGGCGCGCGATATAGAACCCGATGAACCCGAAATCCACTCCGTACCGTACGGCGGAGATGGAGGTGACGGGTTCCGTGTCCAGCCTCCCCAGAAAAAACCCGTGCGGGTCGGCCGCGTGGAAGGGAAGGTGGTCCAGCTTCCCCGGGTTCCACTGCTCGTCGTCGGCCCACTCCCGGAACCTCGCCATGTCACCGATGCCGGCGGTCACGATCTCGTATTTCGCCATGTTCCTCTTCCACTCGATCCGGGGCGGGCCAGGCTCACGCCCGCGCTGCGCTGTCCCTTCCCGCAGCGCGGGGCCGTGACAGTACGACCGGCCGCTGCGCGCTTCCCCGGTCAGTCTTCACCCATTCCGATCAGGCCCTCAAGTCCTCATACGGACAGGCAGCTCCCCATGCGAGAGAACACGTTTCGCCAAGGTCATCCGGTGATACGACCGGCCCGGTGACCGTGTCCAGGTCCCACCTCTCTCGCACACTTCCGCAGCTGAGCTCCGAGGAAGTACCGGCAGCGGGTCATGCCTTTCCGCAACGCGTGCGGAGGAGCTCGACCCCGTCCCCCTCCAGGTCGCCGATGAACGTCGTTCGGCCGGTCATAGCCATCACCAGAGCCAACGTGGTGCCGGATACGAGCGGCCCGGAGCCAGTCGTGAAGGGCCCGTCACACGCGACGAGCCGTAGGCCGTGGATGCGCCCCTTGGCAAGGACCACGAGATCCGATCTCCGGTAGTAGTCGGCGACCTGCGTGACCGTTTCGATCGGGTGGCTCCGGTGGATGCCCAGCGGACGCCGGATGTCCTCACTGTGCACGATCGTCTCCCCGAGCATGGCGATGACAGGGAGCGGAGGCTTCGTCGTGCTCGGGACGGCACGCCGGAACCGCTGAAGCGTCTCCCCGGGCGACGAACCCAACTGCTCGGCCAGTCGCATGGCTACCTGCTTGTCGAAGTCGAACCGGCAACGGATCACACCTGCCAGCCATCGCGCGGAGTCAAGGCTCGCCCCCGCCGTCAGATGTGCCAGCACCTCCCGCACCGTGAGTTGGCTGCACAACGACGGTGTCTCCCATTGACGGTCGGACAGGCATGCGAGATCGGCTGCCAAAGCCGCCCGCTCGGAGCGGACCCGGGACCATATCTCTCCCCCACGTCTGCGGTCGGCTACTCGTTTCGAACCGGTCATCCGGTGGCTCTCCTGTCAGAAGTTCCGCTTAGCCGTCGGCCTGGACCGCAGCACGCGCCATTGTGCCGGACGGCACATGAGGAGACTTGGACTCCGGAGCGAAGTCATCGGTGTCGCGTGGCTCTCCCGCGGGAAGACCTGACCCGGATCATATGGAAACCGAGTGGACGCGCCCGTGCCATCAGCGGGTTCCGGCACCGTGGCGGGCGGGCAGAAGCCGGAAGGGGACTGGCTCGCGCAGCCGGTCCTTGCCCCGAGGTGGCCGAACGCATCGGACGAAGGCACCGAGTCACAGGTCTCTGCGCATGCAGATCCTTGGCCATCGGTCCAAGCCGTGGACAGCTTCCTGCCGCCGGATTTCCCGGAGGCCCGGGCCGAGTTCACTGTCGTCGAGGGAGTGGAATCCGCAGCGCCTGTAGTAAGGCGCGTTCCAGGGAACACCGGCAAACGTGGTGAGGGTGAGGGCGGGCAGGCCGTCGGCGGCAGCATGGACCGCGACGTGGTTCAGCAGACGGCGCCCGATAGCGCGACCGGCCTGATCAGGATGTACCGACACCTGTTCGATATGAAGGTTCCCGTCGAGACGTTCAGCGATCAGGTAGGCCACCGGAAGGTCTGCCGCATCGACGGCGGCCCAGGCCAGCCCGTTCCTCCGGTAACGAGCCAGTTCATCGACCGGCAGCGGTTCGTCGTCAGCGATCTCGGGCATTCCGATGTCGCGGAAGCGCTGCCCGGCGGCTCGCTCGATGTCCTGGAGGAGCGGGTACTCATCGTCGTTCACCAGGCGGATACGCATGGGGCCATTGTCCCGGGCGGCCAGGTCCGAGCGGTCCCGGTCAGCGAACTCGCTGCCTGCGCACCGGCCCAGCCGGATCCGGGCGGCCGGCAGCACCGGGCACGGCCGCCCCGGCCGGGCGGGTGAGGGTCAGCGTCGGCCGACTCGCCGCCCGTTACCGACACCCGCGACGTGCAGGGCCAGCAGAATCAGGCCGATCAGCATGACATTGGTCGAGGCGAAGATGTCGTTCGTCGCTATATCGGCGGCATTGATCAGAAAGGCGATGAAGAACAGTACGGCCGCGGCTATTCCCAGCATGGCGTAACTCCTTTGGTCGTTGGCACACGTGTGCCCCCGCATGCTTGGATCAGACCTGGTCGTCAGCACCCCCTTCGGTGTGATCCCAGCCGTCGACGGTACGGCCGGGGCCCGGATCACGGTGGGTACAACGCTGGGCCGTGGTCAGTCCTGGCCCTGCCCTGCCCGCGGACACCGCTGCGTCCGTCGGCTCCCGCTTCCCGCAGTTCCGGCACCGCTCCCCCGCGGTCCGCCTCAAAGGACGCAAGGGGAAGGGGCGCGAGAGCCCCGTGCTCATGGACCTGATGACAATGAGCACTCCACGGGAGGGGCCCGGAACGGCTACGTGGATGTCAGGGAGTGGCCGGCGCCCGTGCGGCGACGGCATAACGGGGGCGCGGGGACACCGAGTTGAGTTCGTCGTCATCCGGGCCGGGGCCTGCTCCTGCGCACGACCCGCTTGGGTCTCCAGCAGGGGGCTGCGATGGGGGGCATGGACGGCGACGCGCTCCACCCGACCGGTGACCTTGCCCGGCGAACCGGGCTGACGGTGAAGACCGTTCGGTTCCACTCCGACGCGGGGGGCGTGCTGCCGGCCGGAAACCGTCTCTACGACATCGGCGCGACGAGCAGGCTCGACCTCGTGCGTACGTTGTGCTGTCCCGGGATGACCCCGGCCGTCATCAGGGAGATCCTCGCCCGGGAACTCTCCGTACCCGATGCCGCTGCGGCGCACGCCGACGCACCGGACGTAGAGATCCGCACCCTGTGCCGTGCGGTACCGCGGGCGGTCGCCAGACGTGGTCCCGCAACGGAGGGCTGGAGCTCATGCACAAACCGGCGAAACTCTCCGGACACGAGCGGTGGAAGGTGGCCCACGACTTCATCGACGACACCCTCGGCGGTGTCGACGCCAATCCCGAGTTCGTCGCTCTCACGCGTTCGGCCATGCCGGAGTTCCCCGACGCCCCGGCGCCTGCGCAGGTGGAAACCTGGACCGAACTCGCCGAGCTCCGCACCGCGGTGCGACGGCTGACCGGACAGCAGGCAGCCCGGCGGGCGGACGGAGACACCACAGGGGCCCACCACGAGCTGACCGAGTCGGTGCCCGAGGAGGCGGGCAGGGCCCTCGCAGTGGGAACCGGGCCGGCGTCCGCAGAAGCAGCACCGGCTGCCGCCTCCCCCATGGCGCTCCACGCCCACGCCTTCGCCCGCTCCGACGACGCCGGGCCACTGGCTCATCACGCGGCTGGATACGGGCTCGGACCGGCGAGCCGCTCACTACCGGCAGCTCCTCGCCACGGTCAACGGCTGACCTGCGCCTCCTGGTCCCGGGCCGGTCTTCACGTGGTTCGTCACCGCCTTGCGTACGGAAGTCAGCTGACGCGCCTGGCGGGCGGAAAGCTCAGGGGCTGTCCGCCTGCCAGGCCCAGCGCTTCGGGTCGGCCGCCACGGGTCCGTAGACGACGCGTCCGCCCGCACCGAATTTACCGAGCTCCGTGCCGAGGACCGCCCCTGTGGCAAGCCGCTCATCGGACCAGCCCGTCACGTCCAGGAGCAGCCCGTCGAGCGGGCCGCCCACCAGCTCCACGTAAACGTGCCCGGGCCGGGCCCCCGGGTCGGGGTCGTCATGGTCGGCGCCGTAGACACGTCGCCTCATCAGTTCGTCCATGCCCCCAGCATCACAGTCGACACTGACAACCCCTGCCGCGCACCGGTGCCCGGCCCCGATCCCGTACAGGTCGCCGGGCCTGCGGCCGGACCACACCGTGCGGCCGCCTCCGGGCGGTTGGGCCCAGGCAGGCATCCGCCCGCACCCGGGGCGGGACGGCCTCGGACGCGGTGTCCCCCGGCCGCCGGCTGAGGAAGCGTGCCGCCGGCCGGGGGACACCGTGCGGCTGCTCACCGCGGACGCGCATTGTCAGGGGCAGCAGTCCCGGAGGCCGCATGTTTCGTGTGGCAGCGTGGAGACGCGCCCTCTGAATCATCCGGTGGTCCATCGGCACAAAGAGGGCACAGCACGAGACAGAGGAGAGAACATGTCGAAGCCGCCCCTTCCTGACGCCGCGATCACCATGCTGCGCAAGCCGAACCCCGCTGTGATCGCCACCCTTCGCTCGGACGGGCAGCCGGTGTCCGCGGCCACCTGGTACCTCTGGGACGACGGCCGGATCCTCGTCAACATGGACGAGGGCCGCAAGCGTCTTGACCATGTACGCCGGGATCCGCGTGTCACCCTCACAGTGCTCGACGACTCCGACTGGTACACCCATGTGACCTTGATCGGGCGGGTCGCCGAGATGAGCGACGACGAGGGCCTGGCAGGCATCGACCGGCTGTCCCGGCAATACCTCGGCCAGCCGTACGCGGAAAGGGGGCGAGGCCGGGTGAACGCCTGGATCGAGATCGACCGCTGGCACGGCTGGGGCGGTTTCCGGGACAGCTCCCAGGCATCGGGCTGACCCTTGGGCCGGGCGGGTGCGGCGGAGGGGCACAGTGCGTTTCGGCGGGCGCCCGGCTGTTCCCTGGACGACTGTGGACCTGCGCCGGTGTCCGCCGTGGCGCCTCCGCCGCCCCGGTCTCGCCGGGAAGGAGCCGACCGGCCAGGCGCGCCGGCCCTGCTGAGGAGACTGCATGAACTGGACGCTCGAGGTCATCCCGGTCCCCGTCACCGACATGGACCGGGCGAAGGAGTTCTACACCGGGAAGGCGGGTTTCCATCTGGATCTGGATGACGAGGTCGCTCCCGGAATGCGCATCATCCAGCTGACGCCTCCGGGCTCACGGTGCTCGATCGCCGTGCTTCAGGGGATGCCCGCGTTCCCCGGGGGGAAAACGATGACCCCCGGGACGCTGCAGGGCCTCCAGGTCTGCGTGACGGACATCGAGGCCGCCCGCGAGGAGCTGACCGGCCGGGGCATGGATGTTTCCGCGGTCCGGCATGTGGGGGCGGCCGGCTGGGAGGAGGGCAAGGGCGGCACCTGGAATTCGTTCATGTCCTTCACCGATCCGGACGGCAACGGATGGGTGATCCAGGAGGCGCCCTCTGAGCTGTCGGAGCGCTGACAGCGGGGCGGGACGGCCACCGTCCCGCCCCGCTGTGTCAGGCGTTGGGGTCGAAGGGAATGCCGGCCGGGCGGGCTTTTGCCAGGTGGCTGGAGAAGTTGCCGTCCTTGAGGCCGAAGACGGCGCTCCCGAAGTCGGCCTGAACCAGCTTGTCCCGCAGGCCGGCAGGGTAGCCGTTCCAGCCGACGAGGCCGGGGAACCGCCACTGCCGGTAGTGGTTCTCCGGCGGCTCGTCGTTCGAATTCGCAGGGCGGAAACAATGGGTGCCGATGCCGTCCTTGTGGTAAACGATCTTGGGGTGGGTCCCGTCCCATCTGATCCGGTCACTGGCATGGACATCGAAGGCACCATGAGCAGAGGTGGATACATAGCGGGCTTCGTTGTTCTGGACCCACACCACGACGTGTTCCCAGTCGTGCCGGTGCCCGCCGAGCCCACTGCCCGCCACTGCTTGGTCCTTCTCGAAGTAGAGCCCGTACATGACCGCGCACCACCCGTTGTTGCACGTGGAGCGGGCATAGCCGTTGGTGTTGTCCAGGTCCACGGCGTCACGGCAGCTGCCGTTGACCGCGCCTGTCGTATTGAGGCCTGTGGCGACGGCCCCGTCCGCGCCGATGGCCGGCGTGGGGTAGCACCCGTCCGTGTCGTAGTCGTACGCGGGTTGAAATGTCTGTTCCAGTGTCTCTGCGTTCGCGGGCAGCGCAGCCGGCGGGGCGGCGAACGCGCTGCTTGCCGAGGTGATGACCAAAACGATGGCACCGGTCACGGCGAGACCGGCCTTGCGGATCGATGTGCTGGGTTTCACTGCGTCCTCCGGGTCGGCACGTGGCTGTGGGGGCACGCGCACTATGCCTGGCATGCCCATCACAAACGTCCCGAACCCCACGGGCGCCGTGTTCGGCCCCCGGTATGTCCGCATCGGTCAGGCGGCAGGGGCCCTTTCCCCCTCTCGGCCCCGTGGACGTGAGGCCGGAGGGCAGGTGCACGACACCGTCACACGCACCTGACATCCACTCAGCACGGGCGTGCGACTGCGCCGACGGGAGTCGTCGCGCCGGACGTCCCGGCTTGGACAGCCTTGCCCGGACGCAGGGTCCATGGCACCGGTTCGGTGTTCATCAGCCAACCATCCGCGATCAGTCGGCGGATGACGTAGATCCGCAGCTCCCGGGACATCTTGCCCCATCCCATGCCCTTGCAGAACTGCTTGACGGAGGGCCCGTGACCGTGGGCAGCGCGGAACGAGGCGGCGAACTCGGCGGCGGCAGGCCCCTGGTCGGGGTACGTGGCCTGCCAGACACCGTAGGCCCTGCGCACCTTCTCCTCGAACTGGGCGGGAACCGCCGTACGCATGAAGGCCTCCGACACCCTGGCCGTGGACAGGGCGCACTCGGGGCAGTGCTCGACGGCCTCGACGTGCCGCCGCAGGGCCGCACTCGCCCGGTCCTTCCAGTCGTCCCAGCTCAGCAGTTCCGTCTCCGGCTCGTCACGCGGGCCGGACGGGGTGTCGTGCAGGGGGCGCATTCCCGACAGATGCCGTACGGCCTCGGCGAGCAGGTAGCGGTCGCCGTCCCGCTCCCGCAGGAATTGCTTGGCGAGCAACTCAGGCAAGGCGTCCCGGCATTCGTCGGGGAGGTGGGCGGGGAGCGTCCCGTACGCGTCGGCCGGGCCGTGGGCGGACAGGAACAGCGCGGCCAACCGTGCGGCGGCCGAGGCCTTCTTGACCGGCTTGGCGGACAGGGTCCGGATCGTCCAGCCCGACACTTTGGAGCGCATCACCTTGCCGAAGGGCAACGGGGAGTCCGGGCGGCCGGTCAGATCCGGCACCGTGACCGCCACCGGTGTGACGAGATCCGTGCCCAGCAGGGCTTCCTGCCCCTGCCAGCCGAGAGCGGCGAAGGCTCCGACGGCTCCCTCCGGGTCGGCCAGACGGAGGGAACGCACATCCTGGCCGGTGAGGTTACCGATCCCGCTCCGGGCCGCCCGGATGGCGACGACCACCGCGAGGAGCCGCGCATCGGCTCCCCTCAACGGCAGCGAGCTGACATACGCCAGAAGAGCGCGGGCGGCTTCACCCTGGTGGGGCGTCAGCAGGAAGGGATTCGGCTTCACCGCCGGAGCGGAGGAGGAGCTGGAAGGGGGAGAGGACATGCCCTGCACAACGCGCAGAAGAGGCCGAGGTCACCGCTCGTGCTGACGTACGAGCACGGACAAGGGCTTCGCCATCGGAACCGCGGGGGGACCGCCGGCTCCCCCGCTTCGGCTCCGGCGTTCCTCCTTCTCCGCAGCGGCGCCTCCGGCGTGCCCCGGTGTGACAGCGGCGAAACGGTGCTCCCATGCCGCCTCGGCCATCTCGCCTGCATACCGTCGCCTCATGACCGTCCTCGAACATCTTCGTGCCGATCATGCTCCTGCCCTGCTCACCTCCGAGCAGGAGAACCGGGCGTATTTCGCCGCTTCGATCCCGGGCCGGGGGACGACTGCTTCTCCGGATCCGACGCCCGGCACGCCGGGTTGCTGGCGGAGCAGAAAGCGGGGATGCACCACTTCCACATCCTGACGGACGAGGACGGGGCAGTCCTGGGACGGGTCAGCCTCGTCGGCTTCGCGGACGGCTCGGCGGAGATCGGTTACCGGATCGCCGGGCGAGCGGCGGGGCGGGGCGGGGCTGGCCACGTCGGGCGTCCGCGAGGCATGCGCACGGGCTTTCGCGGAGTACGGCCTGACCTCACTCCGGGCCGGGACGACGGTGGGCAACACGGGTTCGAGGACCGTACTGGCCCGTGCGGTTCCGTGGAGACCGGCGCCGTCACTCTGCTGGGAAGACCCGGGTTGCGCTTCACCCGCGATCTGACGGACCCGGACCGCTGAGCCCGGGTAGTCCCGCGGAGCTCAGGCCATGGAACGCCCATCGGTGGCGCACCGCGCTGCGGTCCGCCACCGATGGGCCCGTTCGTGCTGTGCGTCAGTCTTCGTCGATCTGCTCGTCCGTGATCGTGCCCTTCACCGCATCCACGTCGAAGGTGGTCTTGTTCCATCCCTTGGAGACGACGTCGACCTTCCAGACCAGAACCTGACTGTCGTTCTCGTCGAGGGCGATCGAGGTGACCCAGCCCTTCTGCCTGCCCATGGCGGTCTTCGCGGCCTGCTGAGGCGTCTGCGTCGCCTTGGCGATCCGGGCCGCCAGTTCCTGTTTGTCCGCATCGCTCTGACCGGCTTCCGGTGCGAAGTCGATGACGTCGCCGGACATCGCGTCGATGGTCACACGGTGAGCGGTGCCGTCCTTCTCCACGACCTCCGCCACCCACTTCGGGCTGCCGGCGCTGCCGCTGGGGCTCGGGCTGCCGGTCCCGCTCGGGCTCCCGGTGGCTTCAGGACTCGGGCTGGCGCCGGTCGGGCTGCCGGTCGGGCTCGGGCTGCCGGTCGCGTCGTCGTCGTCCTCGTCGTCGAGGCCCTCGAGGTCCAAGTCGGTCAGCTTGCCACCGGACACCTCACCGACGGCCGTCGTGGCGGCCTTGTCGAAGGTGACCTTGACGGTCGACAGCAGTTCCTTGCGCTCGGTCTGGTCCTCGGTCAGCTGCGCCGTCCCGGAGGGGCTGCCCGAAACACTCCCGGAGGGACTGGTCGTCTGGTCAGGGAGAACCTTCGCTGCCTCCGAGGTCTCCGCAGCTGTCCTGTCACCGCTGTCCTGACCACAACCGGTCACGAGAGCGGCGGCAAGTGCGGCGGCGCTCAGGGCGCCGCCGGCCACACGGAGCCGACGGGTACGCGGGGAAACGGTCTTGTTTCGACGGGGCTCAAATCTCATGCCTGCATGCCTAGCCGCCTCTGCGAACAGTCATGTTGTCCGACCGGCGGCTGTCACCCGTTCGACCGCGCCGTCCGCCCATTCGGCGTGTCGTGCCGCCCCGCGCCCGGAGACGCACGGACAGAAGGAAGGCGCCGGTTCGTGCGAACCGGCGCCTTCCCCGGAGGAGCTGTGCGGCATCAAGCGGTCAGCTGCGCCTCGGCGGACACCGGTGCCGCACTCAGCGATCCCGTGGACCGGACGGCGCGCAACTGCGCCGCGGCGGTGGCCAGGGCGGCGGGCACTGTCCTGGTTCCGGTGGTGACGCAGAGGGTGTAGGAGACGTCCTCGAGCCGGCGGCTGCTCTCGGAAGTGCCCAGCCGTGCATGGGTGCTTCGCAGTGCCTCGTAGCGCTTGACGAGATTCCGCAGCGTTGCAGGATTGGCCATCAGCACGGCAGTTCCTCTCCACAGGGCGGCCGGGAACCGTGGGTCCCGCGCCGACGAAGTCCGATCGCGCCGGCGGTAGCGCCTGGCGTCACGGCCGGCCGTGCGAAGCTGACAGCACGCGTCCGGTCCCTTGTAAATGATGGTCACTCCGCCGGACCCGTTCCGCATCCGCAATCACGGAGGGTCACCCGCCCCCGCTTCCCCCGGCGCACGGCGTCCCGATGGGAAACAATGGAGGTGACGGGCGAGCGGCTGTTGCCTGCCCGGTCGGGAGGTGGGTCATGGATTACCCGGAGAGTTACGAGCTCATATTCCGGGCGGGCGGCGCCGAGGACGACGTGGTCGCCGTCCACCTCACGGCGCGCTCCGGCGCGGGCGGTTATCCGATATACGAGGACGAGTCCGGAATCGTGCGTGCCGAGATCAGCGAGCGCGGCGAGGTGCGCATGCAGGCGAGCGGCGGCCATCAGGTCCTGGGAGCCCCGCTGCTGGCCCGGCCGCTGGGCCCACGAACCACAGCCCACGGCTCCGACTGAGGGCTCCGGACGGCACCTCCACTGCACCGAAGTCCGTTCACGCCCACTCTCCATCCGAATGTGTTTACTTTCCGGAGATACGGCCGTAGTCTGCCGGTTAAACCACAGACTCGGGCATGAAACGGATACGTAACCACATGTACGCACCGGAGCGGCAGCAGGAGATCCTCCGCATCGCCGACGAGAGCGGACGCGTCGATGTACTGTCCCTGGCCGAGCAGTTCCAGGTGACGGCGGAGACGATTCGCCGTGATCTCAAGGTGCTCGACCGCGCAGGGTTCCTCCGCCGGGTGCACGGTGGCGCGATCCCGGCCGGGCGGCTCGGCTTCGAGCCGGATCTCGCCGAACGCGACACCGTGGCGGCCGATGAGAAGGACCTCATCGCCGCCGCGGCCCTGGGTGAGCTCCCGGCCGAGGGCAACATCATCATCGATGCCGGCACGACGACCGCCAGGCTGGCGGCCGCCGTCCCGGTCGACTCGCGCCTCACCGTGGTCACCCACGCCCTGCCCGTGGCCGCACGCCTCGCGGACCATCCGGGGATCGCACTGCACCTGGTCGGCGGCAGGGTCAGACACCGCACCCGCGCTGCTGTCGACGCCTGGGCACTGAGCGCATACGCCGAGATCAACGCGGATGTCGTCTTCCTCGCCACGAACGGGTTCTCTCCCGAGGGCGGACTGACCACCCCGGACCTGGCCGAGGCCGCCGTGAAGCGTGCCGTGATCGCGGCGGCCCGCAGAGTGGTGCTCCTCGCGGACTCGGGCAAGGCCGGTCAGGAGCACTTCGCACGCTTCGGCGATCTTTCACACGTCGACCTGCTGATCACCGATACGGGGCTGAGCCCCGACGACGCCCGGGCCATCGAGAGCCGGGGCACGGAAGTAGTACGCGCATGATCCTGACCGTCACTCCCAATCCGAGCCTGGACCGCACCTACGAGCTTCCCGGGCTCATCCGTGGCTCCGTGCTGCGGGCAACCGCCGACCGTGTGGATCCCGGGGGCAAAGGCGTCAACGTCTCCCGTGCGGCCGCCGCCGCCGGGCACCGCACGGTGGCCGTCGCACCGTTGGGCGGACCCGAGGGCGCGTTGCTGGCCCGGCTGCTCGGAGAGCACGGCATCGAAGCTGCCGGGGTACCGATCACCGGCAGCACCCGTACCAACATCACCCTCGTCGAACCCGACGGCACACTCACCAAGATCAACGCGACGGGGCCCGAGATCGCCCCCGCCGAGGCCGGGCGCCTGCTGGACACCGTCCGGGCCCGGTCGGCGGGCGCGGACTGGATCGCCTGCTGCGGAAGCCTGCCCCGCGGACTGCCCCCGCAGTGGTACGCCGACCTGGTCGCCGAAAGCCACCGTGCCGGCGTCCGGATCGCCCTCGACACCTCCGGCGCCGCTCTCGTAGCCGCGTTGCGTGAACAGCCGGACGTGATCAAACCGAACACCCAGGAGCTCGCCGAGGCCGTGGGCCGTCCGCTCGCGACGGTCGGTGACGCGCTCGAGGCGGCACAGGAGCTGTGCGAGCTCGGGGCACGGTCGGTGCTCGCCAGCCTGGGGGCCGTCGGACAGTTGCTGGTGGAACGGTCCGGGGCCCATTTCGCCGCTGCGCGGGTGCACACCGTCCGGAGCGACGTCGGTGCGGGGGACGCCTCGCTCGCGGGGTTCCTGTCCGCAGGCGGAGCGGGCCGCGCCGCTCTGTCGGCGGCGGTGGCGCACGGCGCCGCCGCCGTGCAGCTGCCCGGAAGCGCCATGCCGGCACCGGCCGACCTCGATCCGTCCTCGGTGGTCACCACCGAGGACATCCCCGTGGACCTGGCTCTCACGGAGCAGACCACATGACCGTCCCGTACCTGTCCAGCCGTACGACGCCCCCGTCCCCCGCGTCCGCCCCCGGGCGGTCCACGAGCAAGGAGCCCCGCGATGAGTGAGCTGATCACCGCGGAACTGGTCGATCTCGATCTGTCCGCCGAGACGAAGAGCGCGGCCGCCCGTTCACTGGCCGAACTGATGGTCGCAGCCGGCCGTGTCACCGACCTCGAAGGCTTCCTCGCCGACGTGGCGGCCCGCGAGGCACAGATGCCGACCGGCCTGGACGGCGGCATCGGCATTCCGCACTGCCGGAGCGAGCATGTCACCATGCCGACGCTGGCCTTCGGCCGCAGCGCGAGGGGTATCGACTTCGGTGCCGCGGACGGTCCCGCAGACCTCGTCTTCCTGATAGCCGCGCCCGCGGGCGCGGACGACGACCACCTCACGATCCTGTCGAGCCTGGCGCGGCGGCTCATGGACCCCGGTTTCACCGGCGCGCTACGGGCCGAGGGCGCTCCCGGCACCGCGGCTGCCCGGATCCGCGGCGAGGAGGTTCCCGCACCGGTTCCGGCCCCGGATGAGACGACTGCGGCGGACACGGAAGGGGAGACGACCGGACCGTTCCGCATCGTCGCCGTCACGTCCTGTCCGACCGGTATCGCGCACACCTACATGGCCGCCGAGTCGCTGCAGGCTGCCGCGCGTGCCCAGGGCGTCGTGCTGGATGTCGAGACACAGGGATCGGCCGGTTTCGACCGTCTGGACCCGGAGGTGATCGCCGCCGCGGACGCGGTCATCTGGGCCCATGACGTGGATGTGCGGGAGAAAGCCCGGTTCGGCGGCAAACCGGTCGTCGACACCGGCGTGAAGGCCGGGATCAATCGGCCGGCCGAGCTCATCACCGAGGCCCGGCGCAAGGCGGAGCGGGGAGAGACCAGCGGGGTCCTCGACGAGCGCCACGGCCCGGATGCCGGTACGGGCGGCACAGCGGGAACCTCCGGGCACTTCGGTGTCCGGCTGCGCACCTACCTGATGTCCGGTGTCAGTTACATGGTGCCGTTCGTGGCGGCCGGAGGGCTGCTCATAGCGATCTCGTTCGCCATCGGCGGCTACGAGATCGCGAGCGCGAAGTCGGTGGCCGACCACTTCGTATGGGGCGAGGCCGCCAGCTGGGCCGCCCTGCTCAACCAGATCGGCAGCGCCGCTTTCGGTTTCCTGGTTCCGGTGCTGGCGGGGTACATCGCCTACGGAATGGCGGACCGGCCCGCGCTCGTCCCCGGCTTCGTCGGCGGCGCCATCGCGCTCACCGTCGATGCGGGCTTCCTCGGCGGCCTGGTCGCGGGCCTGCTGGCCGGTGCGGTTGTGATGGCCATCCAGCGGGTGAAGGTGCATCCCACGCTGCGCGGCATCATGCCGGTGCTGGTGATCCCCCTGCTCGCGTCGGTCGCCGTCGGCTTCCTGATGTACATCGTGGTCGGCAAGCCGATCGCCTCCCTCCAGAACGCCCTCACCGAGTGGCTGAACGGGCTGTCGGGCTCCAACGCGGTCATCCTCGGCATCGTCCTCGGCCTGATGATGTGTTTCGACATGGGCGGTCCGCTGAACAAGGTGGCGTACGCCTTCGCGGTCGGCGGACTGGCCGATCCGACTCCCGGCAGCCTCAAGGTCATGGCCGCGGTGATGGCGGCCGGCATGGTGCCTCCCCTGGCGATGGCCCTCGCCACGACCGTACGCCGCAGGCTGTTCACCCGTACCGAACGGGAGAACGGCAGGGCGGCATGGGTGCTGGGGGCTTCGTTCATCACCGAGGGAGCGATCCCGTTCGCCGCGGGGGATCCCTTGCGGGTGATTCCGTCCGTGATGGCCGGCGGGGCGGTCACGGGTGCGCTGTCCATGGCGTTCGGCTGCACGCTCCGCGCTCCGCACGGCGGTGTTTTCGTCGTTCCGCTCATCGGTGAGCCGTTCCTCTACCTGCTGGCGATCGCCGTCGGCACCGCGGTGTCCGCTGTTCTGGTCGTCACCCTCAAGGGCATGCGGCGGGACCCCGGCGCCACCCCCACGGACGACAGGTCCGAAGCCCCCGTCGCGGCCTGATCCCTGCCTCTCCCCGAACCACGAACCCCCACCCAGGAGTGAACCGTGTACCAGCGCACCGTCTCCGTCGGCTCCCGCAGCGGCCTGCACGCCCGCCCCGCCTCCCTCTTCGTCCAGGCGGCCATGCGTCAGCCGGTCGCCGTCACCGTCGCGCGCGAGGACAGTGAGCCGGTCGACGCCCGAAGCATGCTGTCGGTACTCGCCCTGGCGGCCCAGCACGGCGATCTGCTGGTGCTGTCGGCTGTGGGCGAAAGCGCGCCGGACGCGGTCGAGGAACTGGCTCGCCTCCTGTCGCAGGATCTCGACGGGAGGGACTGAGTGTGAAGCAGACCTGGGACCCGGCGGATGAGGGTGTGCTGCGGCTGCCGTCGGGGCGGCTGATCCGCGGCCGCGGTCTGAGACGTCCGCTCCCCGAAGGCCCCGAGCCGGCCTTCGCCGTCCATCTGCTGGGCGGCCCGCCCCCCTCGGTGACCTGGGAATCGCAGTGGCTGCGCTGGCCCGACTTCCGTCTGCCCACCGACAGGGCGGCGGCGCGCACCGTGCTGGAGGAGGCGTGGAAACGTGCCGCGGACGAACGGGTCGAGGTCGCGTGCGGAGGCGGCCGCGGACGGACCGGTACGGCCCTGGCCTGCCTGGCCGTGCTGGACGGCGTCCCGGCGGGAGAAGCGGTCGCTTACGTCCGCCGGAACTATCACCCCAGAGCCGTGGAAACACCCTGGCAGCGCCGGTACGTGGCGCGTTTCGCGGCAGACTGACCGGCTGCCGTACCTCGCGTGCCGGTCAGTCCACCGTCTGCGGAACCGGAACCGTGGCTCCGCCGCCGGCGCGTACCGCCTCGACGACGCTCTGGTGGAAGGACCTGCTTTCTTCCTCCGACCGGCACGGTACCGGACTGCCGGCCAATGTGAACCAGTCCGAGGCGCCGCTGTACTGAACGGCGACCTCGGCCTGGTCCTCGGTCCACGTCGTGTGCACGGTCAGATCACCGCTCACGACACCTACCTCTTCGGTGCGCACTCCGCCGGTTCCCGCGAAGACACCGAGGGTGGTCCACGATGCCCAGTTCATGACGCGTCGCCTTTCGGGACAATGACAAGCCTGTCAAGCGGACTTGTCTTGAGTATGGCACCGGCGGCCATCACCCGCACGGGTGTGCCCGTGGGTATCCGTTCGGTAACGCCGGGACGCACGTCAGGGGTGCATCGACGCACCCTTGAGGATCTTGTCGACGGCGTTACGCGGGCCGTACACCGCCAGGCCCACCAGGTCCATCCCGTCCCTTCGCACCGCCCGGACCGCTGCCCTGTTGGCCTTGTCATGGCCGGTCGCGAAGAGGTCGGAGGTGAACACGGCCAGGGTCACGCCCCTGCCGACCGCCCTGGTGTGCGCGGTGGTGAGGAGCTCCTTGGATCCGGCGAACACGAGTACGGGCTGCCGGAACATGGGCAGGTACGGGGTGTCGTCGGCGTCGGCGTACGGTTCGCCGATCACCTCGGGCACCTGCGTCCCCAGGCCGCTCACCAGGAAGGCGGTGACGTTCAGCCGCTGCCAGGTCTCGAGGTCGTCACGGAGCAGTACAGCGATCTTGGTGTCGAAGCGTACGGGTGCGTTGTCGTCGGTCATGCCGGGAGTCTGCCGAGCCCGGCCTCCGGCCGTCTTGTACGAAGTTTGCATGCCGAGGTGGCCGGTGACGCTCTTGTACGCTTCGCCCATGGGTGCACGTCCGGACATCACCGCGTGGCGTCCGCGCGTCGAGGGCATCCAGGAGGTCTTCCACGCGCACTTCGCCGATCACGCATACCCCATGCACACCCACGACGCGTGGACGCTGCTCATCGTCGACGAGGGAATGGTCCGCTACGACCTGGACCGCCATGAGCACGGGGCGCCCAGCTCGGTGGTGACGCTGCTGCCCCCGCACGTCCCGCACAACGGCGATGCGGCGAGGCCCGGGGGGTTCCGCAAGCGTGTCCTGTACCTGGACACCGAGCAGATCGACGCGGACCTCGTAGGACGCGCGGTGGACCGGCCCGTACTGCGGGATCCGCGGCTGCGCCACCGTGTTCACCAGCTCCACCGGACGCTCGAGCGTCCTGGGGACGAACTGGAGGCGCAGAGCCGTCTCGCGCTCGTCTCCGAACGTCTCGCCGGGCACCTGCGCGACGAGCCCGTCACCCCGCAGGTGCCCGACCGCCGGATCGCGTACGCGCTCCGGGACCTGCTGGACGAACACTTCGCCGAAGGGCTGCCGCTCCGTGTCGCGGCGGAGCGGCTGCACACCCATCACACACACCTGGTGCGGGCCTTCAGCCGGGAGTTCGGCATGGCTCCGCACCAGTACCTGACAGGACGCCGCGTCGATCTGGCCAGGCGCCTGCTGCTCGGTGGGCTGCGCGCGCCGGAGGTCGCGTCCTCGGTCGGGTTCTACGACCAGTCCCACTTCTCCCGGCACTTCAAGCGGGTGGTCGGCACGAGTCCGGGACACTACGCGCGCACCGGATCCGCAGATCACCGACGGCGCTCCAGCACCCCCCGGACGAACGCGGCCTGACCGGCGTGCTGCAGGTCGTCGGCGATGACGCTGATCAACCGCACTCCGAGGGTCACCGGCGGCGACCATACCTCGTCCACGACGCGGTCCAGGGCCCGTCCGTCGAGCCCGCGGACGTAACCGAGGGTCCGCTCGTGCACGGCGTCGAAGTAGCCGAGGAGGAGGCCGCCCGACGCCACCTTCACGGAACCCGCCTGCGCGCTGCTGTGGCCGTAGCCGGTCGAGCCCTTTTCGAGGGGCAGATCGAAGCGGGACACCCAGTCCTCGGTGAACCAGATCTGCTCGGTTCCCGCTGCGTCGGCGACGTGGTCGTCCTGGATGCGTGCGAGGTGCCACACGAGCCAGGCGATGGAGTTAGCGTCCTCGTCGAGCCTGGCGTTGAGGTCCTCGGGCGGGAGACCTTCGGCTGCGGCGTGCACCGTTTCGTGGATGCGTTCGAACGCATCGGCAAGAATGCCTGCACTGTTCATACGTCCACCATCGCCGGTTCCCGGACGGGGCCCCGTCTTCGACACGCGCCCGTCACGGGTTCACGGTGTGCAGCCACTTCGTCAGCAGGGCGTTGACCTCTGCGGGACGCTCCTGCTGGATCCAGTGCCCGCACTCCTCCAGGATGTGTGAGGAGACCAGGCCCGGGAGCGTCGTGGGGTAGGCGGCGATGGCGTCGGCCATCCAGGTGGTGGAGGAGTCGAGGGCGCCCCCGATGAAGAGGGCGGGGCAGGCCAGGCGTGCGCCGTCCCAGGCGGCCAGGTCCTCCCAGTCCCGGTCGACGTTCCGGTAGCGGTTGAGTGCGCCGGTCAGGCCTGTCCTCTCGAACTCGGCGCTGACCACGTCCAGATCCGGCTCCGTGAGCCAGGAAGGGAGGGGCCCACCGGTGAAGCGGTCACGCATGGCCGCTCCGGTAGGCACGAAGAAGGGGCTGTCCGTGCCCGGCGGCGGCATGGTGTCGCCGGAGAGCGAGGTGTAGAACCCGGCCAGCCACCCGCGTACGTCGGGACCGATCTCCGCCTCGGCGCGGCCGGGTTGCTGGAAGTAGCTGACGTAGAACTCCTCGTTCCCGCCGATCCGGGCGAAGCCGTCGGTGGGACGGACAGGGTTCCAGGGAGCATAGGGAACGCTGAGCATAGCCGCGGCGGTGAACATGTCCGGTCGCAGCAGAGCGCTGTTGGCGGCGATCGGCGAGCCCCAGTCGTGGCCGACGACCGTCGCGGTCTCCTCACCCAGGGCGTGCACGACTCCTACGTTGTCGGCGACCAGGGCCGTCATACGGTAGGCGTCCACTGTGCCGGGGGCCGAGGAGCGCCCGTATCCGCGGACGTCGAGAGCGACCGCCCGGAAGCCCGCCGCGGCAACGGCGGGGAGTTGGTGGCGCCAGGAGTACGAGGTCTCGGGGAAGCCGTGGATCATGAGGACGAGGGGGCCGGTCCCCTGCTCCAGGAGGTGGATCCGGCCGCCGGGTACGTCCACCAGCCGGTGCACGGCTCCGGGGACGGTCGCGGAAGGCTCGGCGGGCTGCGGCATGTGTCTCCTCGAGTTCTCGGGCCTGACTGCGTGACCATCATTCGGCGCCGCCATACCTCTGACCAAGGGAATTTGCCGTTACGGCAAAACCGCCGGTGGCCGGTCAGACGAGCAGGCGCAGAAGGTGTGCGCAGGCCGCTGCCTCGTCCGGATGCCGCGCGACCACCCCGTACCTCCCGCGTTCGTACGCACCGGTCTCCCACACGCCGTCGGGCGCCTGCCTCAGGAACAGGAAATCCGGGGGTGTGGGGGCCGGTTCATGGATTCCTTCGATGCGGTAGTAGCCGTCGGCCACGTCGGCCGCTACGAGTGCGGCACGCAACTCCCGGCGGTCCACAGCTCGGTCTACGCGTCCGCCGGCGTGAGGTAGGCGTGGTCCAGCAGCCACTTCACGTTGAGCCGCTGGTCCGCTCCCGGGTCGAGGAAGACGGCGTCGAGCTTGATCTGCTGTCCTCCGCCGGGCTGCTCGAACCACGGTGCGATGCTGCCCTGCCAGACCCAGAACGGCTTGGCGACCTTGTAGAGGCGGTAGTCACAAGGAGACGCGACATCACGGGTGCTGAGGTTCTGCGGTGGCAGAGAGCGTTCCTTGTAGGCGTCGCCGGCGGGGGCGAGGTATCCACCGTACTCCGATCCGAAGCGGTCCAGGCGCTGCCCGGTGCGCAGCTTCGCAGGCTCTTTGTCGATCCGTCCGTTGACCTCGGCGAAGCCGTCGTTGGGCGGGTACTTCCAGCTGCCTGTGTCCGCCGTCCCCTCCCAGTACTTGTTCAGGAAGGCGGAGGAAGACAGGCTGCCCGTGCGCTTGTACCCCTTGAGCAGCGGGCCGATGGGCGCCTGCTTCGTGGAGGGCAGCCACCGGGGGCCCAGCCGCGCGTCCCCGAGGAACTCACCGGTGCAGGGGTCGTGGCCGGCTGCCGCCGCCGTACGGTTCTCATGCGGTGCGGCGCTCGCAGCGGGCGCGGTCACCAGGCCTGCGACGATGCCCAGCGCGGCAAGTGCGGTGCGGATACGGTTCATTCGGAGGTCCCCTCGGATGCATGAAAGCCTTACTTCTTCACCCAGGGTAATCGAGCCGCTTCGCACCGCGTTCGCGCCATGCCGTCCGGCGCCCGGCCTGGAGGACCCTGGCCGGCCCCGTCCTCTCAGCGCGTCGTCCCGTCCGGCACGAAACCGTCGGCGGCGAGCCCTCGCAGTACGGCCTCGCCCAGCGCCTGGACCGCGGACATCGGGCGGACCATCACGGTGAACTCCTGGATGCGGCCGTCCTCGCCGAACTGGAGCAGGTCGATCCCGTGGATCTCCTTGCCGTTCACCGTCGCCCTGAACAGCAGGATCTCCGAGGGCTCCCGGGGACCCCCGGCACTGGTGGAGGCCTCGCCCGCGAAGTGACCGACGTAGCGGAAGTCCTCGAATGTGCGCAGGAGCACGCCGAAGAGGCCGAGCACCATCGGCCTGCCTTCGAAGGGAGTGAATTTCACCGGGCTGAGGAGGCGGATGTCCTCGGTGAACAGATCCTCCAGTGCCGCCAGATCGCCCTGCTCGACGGCGGCCCTGAAACGTGCTGTGGTTTCGGCGGTCATGGTCATCACTCCCTGGGTCCTGTCGGCCGACGGGGCGGCCGTTCGTTCCGGTGAGTGTGGCGCAGGGCAGCCGGGCCGGTGAAGGCGGGGCAGGCGGGCGGAAACGGCGAAGGGGTCAGCCGCGAGGACCGCCGTACCGGACGGTGACCTTCTCGAACCCGAGCGAACCGAGCAGGCCCTGGAGCATCGAGGTGGTGTTCTTCTCGGCCCGCTCCGTGAGGCCGCTCTCCGCGGCGGCCTCTCCTATGTGCTGTGCGGCCAGCTTGTTCACCGCCTGCTCACTGCCGGGGTTGCCGGAGAAGAAGTCACCGAGCCGGTCGAGGAGCCCACGCTGCTTGGACACGGCGTAGGAGCGGTCCGGGTCCAGGGCGGGCTTGCCCAGAACCGCGTGGGGCAACACGAGTTCGGCCGTGGTGCGGTCCTCGTTGACGGTCACCCCGGAGGCCCCGACCTTGCCCAGGTCGACGGAGGCTCCGACGGTGCCCGCGCCGACGTACAGCGTCCGGGTGCCCCGGATGGCGTCGGGCAGGAGCTTGGCGTCCTTCTCCAGGTCGACGACCACCTGGAAGTTTCCGGAGGCGGCCTCGTACGCGCTCATGTCCTGGATGGACTTGAGCACTGCGGGGCCGGAGCGGTCATCGGTCTCCTCGCCGAAGAGGTCCCCGAACCCCGGCAGCAAGCTGAGCCGGGAGCCGAGAAGCAGCAGGACCAGTGCCACGGCGCACACGCCGGCGAACGGCAGGCACCCCCGCATCCGGCTGCGGTGCGGCCCGCTGCCGCGGCCGGGGTCCCTGGTGCTGTCCGTCGTTACGTCAGTGGACGTCATGTCTTCCGTGTGACCCGGTCCGGCCCTTTCAGTCCGCCCGGACACCGGTTTACGCCAGATCCTGTACGGGCGTGAGGCGGGGGAGGCATCAGGCCCCGGTGGTGCCGTCCAGTCGCTCCCTCAGGAGGTCGGCGTGCCCGGTGTGGCGCGCGTATTCCCCGATCATGTGGACATGCGCCATGCGCAGCGAGTAGACCGAGCCGCGCAAGGTGAAGGTGGCATCGAGCGACGCCCCCGCCACCGCCTCGTCGGCGAGGCGGATCTCCTCGACGAGGCGGGCGTGGTCCTCGGGGGCGCGTTCCGGTGAGAGGTCTTCGAAGTCCGCGTCCTTACCTTTGTCCTGGTCGTACATCGGGGGTAGCGCCAGGCCGGCGAACCCCTGACGGAACCAGATGCGTTCCACCTTGGCCATGTGCCGGATCAGGCCGAGCAGGGTGAGGTTGGACGGCTCGGCAGTCTGCTCCGCGAGCTCTCGGCCCGTCAGGCCGGCGCACTTCTGCAGAAGTGTGCTGCGGTAGAAGGCCAGGTAGCCGGTCAGTGTCTCGCGCTCACCGCCGGTGAGCGGTCCGGGCACGCGGGTGGTTTCGGGAGCTGTCCATGTCATCGCATGATCATGCCTCCCGCCGTCCGTCCGGGGGAGGTCCGGCCGGAATTCCGGCCCCCGGCTGATGGCCGGCGGCCGGAACCCCTGGGCACCGCGGTCACTCACTCCAGGAGATCGGCATACGCCCCCAGAGCCAGTGCGACGTCGGTCTGTGCCCAGAACCGGTGGTAGGTGAAGACCGGAGCGGCTCCGCCGTCGAGATAGGCCTGCACCTTCGGCCAGTTCGGGTCGTCCTCGTAGAACGACCGGATGGACAGGAACGTCGAGTCGTTGTCGACGGTGTCGCCGTTGGGCATCGCGCCGGTCCAGCCGTTCGGGACGTACACCGGGTCGTCGAACCGGTTGTAGTCGGCCCGGGTCTCGGGAACCGCGATTCCGGCGTCGTCCTGATAGTGGCTCCACATGCCGTCGAGGAGCCCTTCGGCCGTGGCCTTCGCCTCGGCGTCACCGGACTTGGCCGCGTAGTAGGTCAGGGTCCTGGCGTAGGCGCCGGCCACTCCGACGTCGTTGGTGTAGTCGGCGACCGTGACGTGGAGTCCGGAATTCGCTCCGGGGTTCGAGGCGTTCCAGGTGTCGGGCGCACCCGACCACTTGAGGGTGGACGGCATGAGGTAGGTACCGTCCGGGTTGATGGTCGTCTCGGACAGGGCCCAGTCGACCCACTTGTCGAGTACGGCCTTGGCCTGGGCGTCGCCCGACTCGTGGTAGTACTCCGCGACCCGCTCCATGGACCACGCCTGGAAGCCGAACCACTGGTTGGACGGCGGGTCGTGGTAGACGGGCTTCTCGTCGTAGTACATGCCGTAGAAGGTCGGCGTACCGGCCGGAGGCTGGGCGTAACTGCCCTTCCAGCTGTTGGTCGCACCGCCCGCGATGGCCCCCTCGTCGGACTGGAGCCACTGGTAGAAGTCCATCTGCCGGTCCAGGCTCTTGGCCCAGTCCTGCTGCCCTGTGGCCGACTTCGGCTTGAGGCTGGTGACGGAGCTCAGGGCGTAGGCCGCCATCGGGTTCTGGTAACCGCCGTGGGCGTGGCTGGATCCGATGCGCCAGGACCAGGCCGCCGAGGTGTCGGTGGCACCGCCCCAGGCGTAGTACCAGGACATCAGGTAGTGCGCGCTGTTCTTGCCGCTGCCGGCGGGGCAGGTGGTCGGGCCGACGCAGTTGCCGACCTTCTTGAAGTACTTGTCGAACATGGAGTAGCGGAGGTAGTCACCCATCTTCGCCGCCTTGGCGACGGTCGCCGACACCTCGCTCGACTTGCCCTGCTCCTTCGCCCAGACGTCCGCCCAGTAGGCGGCCTGGACGGCGCGGGCATCCGCGTCCGGAGCGTTGGTGAACTTCCACTGCTTGGCGTAGGAGGCGTCCCCGGTGAACAGGTCCAGGTAGCCGTTGTCACCGCCGTAGGTGAAGTTGTCGCAGGTGGGGTGGGTGACGGTCTCCCAGACCGACTCCTGCGCACCACGCTGGAAGGTGTTGATGTACGAAGGGCCCGTCTCGTTCGGCCCGGCCGAGCACTTTCCGGGAGAGTTGCCGTATCCGTAAACGTTGTCGACGTCCTGGATCCAGTGCATCCCGTAGATGTCATCGGTGCCGTACGCACTCTTCAGTTCGGAGGCGATCGGGTCCGATCCGGAGGCCGCCGATCCGTCGAGGACGGCCGGGTACTCGTTCGGGGTGTCGTGCTCGGGTGCGTAGGTGGCGGGCTTCGACGCGTTGTACGCGGAGTTCGTGGGCTGGTCGGCGTGGGTGGGGATCATGTACGTCTCCATGGTTTCCCACGCACCGTTGAACTTGGTCCAGTCCCCGGTGATCTTCCCGTACATCGCCTGGAGCCAGATCAGATAGCTGTATGCCTCCGACGTCGTCTCGTGTCCGTGGTCGGGAGCCTCGACGATCAGGGTCTCGACGGAGTGGTAGGGGATGCCCTCCGAGGAGAAATAACCGTTCGCCGGATCGGTGATCTTCCCGTACAGGTCCAGGAAGCGGGCGTCGTACTCCTTCGCCGCGGCGAGCTGGGTGACCGTGACGTCGGACTTGCTGTGTCCAGGGGCCGTCACGGTGAAGGTCGCGGCCCCCGTACCGGACGCATCGGCCGAGACGGTCACCTTCTGGGGAGTGGACCAGTTCGACGGGGTGAACGTGAGGCTCGCACCACCGGTGACACTCAGGCCGGTGTTCCCGGCACTCCGCGCCACCGTGGCGGTGACCGACGAGGAGGGTGCGGTGGACAGCGATACGTTGAACGTCCCCGACTTACCCTGCTGAACGCCGAGTTGTGCGGGTGTGGCGACGACTGCCGGACCTGCGGCGACGGTGATGCCCGCCGGGGTCGACTCGGCCGAAGCACCGCGGCCGTCGTACGCCCTGGCGTACAGCGAGTGGCCGCCGACGGACAGCCCTTCGGCACTGTAGGTGTAGGGGGACGTGGTGTCCGTGCCGAGCAGCTTCGTGTCGTCGTAGAACTCGACCTTGCTGATGCCCGCTCCGTCGGCGGCTACCGCGGTGGCTGCCAGGGGGACGGCGTCTCCGGCGGAGAAGACGGCGCCCGGCGCCGGGCTGGTGAGGACGGTGATCGGCGGCTGATGGGCACCGACGCACGCGGTGCCGTTGACGGCGAACGCGGTCGGTGCGGTGTTGGTGCCGCTGTAGGCGAACTGCGCGCCGGCCGTCACAGCGGCCCCGGCGGCGATGGAGCCGTTCCAGCCCGCGTTCTTCACGGTGACGGTCTTGCCCGACTGGGACCAGGTCCCGTTCCAGCCGTTGGTGAGCTTCTGGTTGCCGGCGTAGTCATAGGTCAGGGTCCAGCCGTTGATCGCGGCGGAACTCCTGTTGGTGACGGTGAGTTCGGCGCTGAAGCCCGAACCCCAGTCGTTGGTCTTGTAGTCCACGCTGCACTGGACGGCTGCGGCCTGGGCCGGCCCGCCGGCCGCGGCGGTCATTCCCAGAGGGAGGGCCAGTGCCGCCGTGAATGCTGTCCACAGACGGCGGTGTCGGGCTCCGGTTCTGCCGGGTCTCCTCGATAACCACGTTCTTCGTGCGCGTCCCGATGGCATGCGCAGTACCTCCTCGCGGCTCGGCGACATGGGGGGCGTGCGGGGCTGAGCACAAGCCTTGAACCAGTGGGAGCGCTCCCAGCATGGGGAGGGGGAAAAAGAGAGTCAAGACGCTTGAAGAGTCGAATTATTTCGACAGCAAGAGATGGGAACTGGTGTGTTGACCGACACCACTTGACGCTCTAACGTCAAGCCACACCAGTGGGAGCGGTTCCACCAGTCGACGTGCCGTAGGGGGCACGCCCGATCTGCAAGGAGTCGCTCATGCGTCACCTCCCGCACTTATCGCACCTGTTCAGGCTGTTCTCCGGAGCAGCGTCCGCCATGGCCGGCAGCACTGTCGCGACCATGGTCACGGCTTCCGGATCCGCCCGCGTACCCACGGCGGAGACCGGCACCGCGTCTCAGGGGGGCGGTTCCCACGAGGCGGACGCTACGACCGGCGACAGCCTGAACGGGACACGCGCGAACGGTGCGGGATCTGCGGCGGTCTTCCTGGCCGCCGGTGCGGGCCGGACCCCGCAACCGGTGCCTCCAGGCTCGACAGCACGCTCCGCACCGCGGATCCGGCCGGCTCCACCGGTCCGGTGGATCCTTCCGCCCCCTCCTCCGGACCGTCCGGAACGGAGATGCGGAACAACGAGCTCGTCGAGCACGCCTCTGCACGGGCGGGCCTCGGCGGGAGTCACCGCACCGCCCCTGTGTCCCCTGAACAAGGAGTGCCGGCTTGGCCTGAACACCATGGATCCGCAGTACGCGGACGAGAAGGACGACAGTGCCCGGGAAGAGCCGGCCCGGCGGGCCGAGGCCCGGGGCACGGCCGCCCGGCCGGCGCTTACGCCGGATACTCCGATACGCGCGCCGACGGCGCCCTCCCCGGTGCCGGGCATGAGGACCACGGGCACGCACGACCGCTCGTCCTCGCCTGCCTGCAACTCCGGCCTCCGTGCGAACGAAGGCAGTTGCGGCGCCCCGCTCGCATCGCCCAGGCCGAGACCCCCTCACCACGGGCGAGATCGGCGAGAACACCTGCCCCCACCGGATCCGCCGACCGGGTCGTGCAGGAGTTCGACGGCAGGGGCCTCTTCTCCCGGACGGACCTGGAACACCTGGGACCGCGTTCCACGGCCCCGTCCTTGATCAGCGACTACGACGGTACCCCCATCCCGTACGGAAACGGGCCGCGTGAACATCTGCGCGCCCTCGACAGCTGAGGAAACGGAATTCGTATGAGCCGCACGAGCCGCACCACCCTGAGCCGATCCCGAACGGCGCTCATCGCCGCGGGAGCACTCGTCGCCGCAGCCGCGGGCTCCGCCGCTGCGGCAGCCCCCTTCGGAACCTCCGCCGCGGCGGCGGCGGGCTGCACCGTCGACTACAAGATCCAGAACCAGTGGAACGGCGGACTCACGGCCTCCGTGAGCGTCAAGAACCTGGGCGCCGCCATATCAGGCTGGCAGCTGCAGTGGTCGTTCTCGGGCGGCGAGAAGGTCAGCCAGGGCTGGAACGCCACCGTCTCGCAGAGCGGCACCGCCGTCACCGCGAAGGACGCCGGTTACAACGCCGCCCTGGCCACCGGATCCTCCGCCACCTTCGGCTTCAACGCGACCGGGAACGGCAACAGCACCGTACCCGCGACCTTCAAGCTGAACGGCGTCACCTGCGACGGGGGCACCACCGGTCCGACCGATCCGCCGGACCCGACCGACCCGCCCGCGGGTGAGCGGGCGGACAACCCCTACCAGGGCGCCAAGGTCTACGTGAACCCCGAGTGGTCGGCCAACGCCGCCGCCGAACCGGGCGGCAGCCGGGTCGCGAACCAGCCGACGGGTGTGTGGCTCGACCGCATCGCCGCCATCGAGGGCGCCAACGGCGGCATGGGCCTGCGTGACCACCTGGACGAGGCCCTGACCCAGAAGGGCTCCGGCGAACTCGTCGTCCAGCTCGTCATCTACAACCTGCCCGGGCGCGACTGCTCGGCACTCGCCTCCAACGGCGAGCTGGGCCCCACCGAGATCGGCCGTTACAAGAGCGAGTACATCGACCCGATCGCGGCCATCCTCGCCGATGAGAAGTACGCGGGTCTGCGCATCGTCACCACCGTCGAGATCGACTCCCTGCCGAACCTCGTGACCAACGCGGGCGGCCGGCCCACGGCCACGCCGGAGTGCGACGTGATGAAGGCCAACGGCAACTACCAGAAGGGCGTCGGCTACGCGCTCAACAAGCTCGGCGACGCTCCGAACGTCTACAACTACATCGACGCGGGGCACCACGGCTGGATCGGCTGGGACGACAACTTCGGCCCCACCGCCGACATCTTCAAGGAGGCGGCGACCACTGAGGGCGCGACCGTCGACGACGTGCACGGCTTCATCACCAACACTGCCAACTACGGCGCGACGACGGAGGATCACTTCTCCATCGACGACACCGTCAACGGCACGTCCGTACGTCAGTCGAAGTGGATCGACTGGAATCGCTACACGGACGAGCAGTCCTATGCCCAGGCCTTCCGCAACGAACTGGTCTCCGTCGGCTTCAACTCCGACATCGGCATGCTCATCGACACCTCACGCAACGGCTGGGGCGGCGCCGGCCGGCCGACCGGACCGGGTGCGACCACCAACGTGGACACCTACGTGGACGGCGGCCGTTACGACCGGCGCATCCACCTGGGGAACTGGTGCAACCAGGCCGGAGCCGGTCTCGGTGAGCGGCCGCAGGCAGCTCCGGCCGCCGGCATCGACGCGTACGTCTGGATGAAGCCCCCGGGGGAGTCCGACGGCTCCAGCAAGGAGATCCCGAACGACGAGGGCAAGGGATTCGACCGGATGTGCGACCCGACCTATGAGGGTAACGCCCGAAACGGCAACAACATGTCCGGTGCGCTGCCCGACGCCCCGGTCTCCGGCAAGTGGTTCTCTGCCCAGTTCCAGGAGCTCATGAAGAACGCCTACCCGGCGCTCTGAGAGAGTGCTCCGGGGTTCCGTCCGTCCGGAGGGCGAGACGGACGGAACCCCGGGGGCATGGCCTAAGCTCCGCGCCGACGGGCCCCGGGCGCTTCCCCGCCCGGGCCCGCCCGACGGCTGCGCCACCTGTCGAACAGAGCGCGTCCGCGAGCCACCGGCGCGGACGCGCTCCGGCGTGCGGCGGACCCGGCCCCGGGACCGCTCTCTCGCTTCGCCCTGATCCCCGTCTTCGACATGACGGCGGCCTCCCCCTCGGTGCCGGCCTTCGCCTTGCGGCCGAACCTCGGTTCCGTGTCCCGCTCCGCTTCGTTCTCGGCGGCCGGGGCGCCCGAAAGGGTGTGGTAGCGGTGGCTGATGCGCCGGCCCACCAGCGCGTATCCCAACAGCGCGCCGGCCGTATTGAGGATCACGTCGTCGATGTCGAAGGCCCGCCCTGCCACGAGCGCGCCCTGCGCGAGCTCGACGACCGCCATGACCGACGCGGTCAGCACCATCATCCGGACCATGCGGCGGCGGCGCGGCACCAGAATCGGCAGCAGGACACCGAACGGGGCGCCCAGCAGCAGATTTCCGCCGGCCTGTTTGCACGCCGCGAGGAAGGTGTAGTCCTGCGCGTACTGCTGCAGGGACCGCCCCGGTTTCAGATTGGAGGTCACGATGTCCTCCGACGCAGGCGACGGTGTGAGCGTCACCTTCGCCAGGGCCACGGAGAACGCGACGAGCGCCAGGAACGCTGCGGTCAGCACTGCGGCGCGCAACAGTAGCCGTCCCACCCTCCTGCGTCGTGCACTGCCATTCGCCTCTGCTGTCATGGCGGAACGGATTCCCCCGACATCGACGCCCACACCCCGGGCCGGGTGCGAGCATGAGCGAATGAGCGCACAGAAGAAGGACGAACTGCTCGCGGAGGCCGTGCGGCTGCGCGAACAGGGCCACCCCGAACAGGCCAGGGAGCACCTTCTCTCCCTCACCGCCACGTTCCCCGACGCAGCGGACATCGCCTATCAGACCGCCTGGGTCCACGATGTGCTCGGTCTGGAGGCCGAGGCCGTGCCGTACTACGAGCGGAGTCTGCAGGGCGACGGCCTCACCGATGAGGAGCGCCAGGGAGCGCTGCTGGGGCTCGGCAGCACCTACCGCGTCCTGGGCAGGTTCGGGCAGGCCGTCGAGACGCTCCGGCGGGGTGTGTCGGAGTTCCCGGACGACGGGGCTCTGCGGACCTTTCTGTCCATGGCCCTGTTCAACACCGGCGAGCATCATGAAGCCATGCGACTGCTGCTGCACCTGACCGCGACGACGAGCGAAGATCCGCAGGTGCAGCGGTATCGGGCGGCCATCGAGTACTACGCGGCGGATCTCACGCAGACCATGTGAGCGCGTGCGCTGTGCGTGCGGTTCCTGCGAGCTCCGCGCCTGCGAGCCGTACGAGCGCAGAACGGCTGGGCCCGTGCGGCCCGCTCAGGCCCATGAAAAAGGGGGAGCCCCGGCCGGATCGGGGGAATCCAGCCGGGGCGGCTCGTGTGCGGAAGTGGAGGTGGATCACCGCTGGGTACGCTCCGGACCCTCACTCCCACGTATAGGTGAACGATAAACCACCCTCCGGCGTTCCCGTCAATTCACCCCCCGGGGTGTGATCCACACCACGAACATGCAGGCCAAGGATTCTTCGCGGGAAGCAGGAAGATGGTGAGGCCGGGCACCGGCGGGCCTCACCGAGCATCACACGCCCGCCTGCGACCGGGTCGAACTTCCGCGGTTCCAGTTGGGCCGGGTCGTCGCACCGGCCCTTCCGCATCACACAGGCGTGGCCGGTTCCGGCGGCGGGCCCGAGCAGGGGACGAGTCCGGCCCCGGGCGCGCCACGGCGGGCCCCTCGGGCATTCCGCTACGAACAACCCGGGGCGGGGGCCGGACGCCTCCACAGACCCCCGCATCCAATTCACGAACAAATGATCGACGCATCCCCGGTCGTCAGTCCGGGCGCGCCGTCGAAAGGCGGCCCGAGCGACCGCCTCGGCGCTCACTCCGCATACGCCCTGCTCCCGGCCCCCGCGAGTCGCGCGGGGCCGCACGCGCGGGCGCGCACCGAGTTGTTCACGCCCGACTGCTTGCGTCAACTCTCGTCAACGGCAAGGGTGTTCGACGTTCTTTCACTCCACCCAGCCGATGGCATATGCCGAAAGCAAGACCGCGTCGAGTGTTGCCAAACCGCTTACGAGGCCTCTCGGCCTGTGCGACAGTCGAGTCCGGTCCACCCCATGAACCGGCCGCACCGCCTGTATCGGAGTACCAGATGCCGTCCCATCTGTTTGCGGACCGCCCCGCCCCGCAGCCGCCGGAGCGGGATGCCGTCGACGCCCTGATCAGCCGGGCCCGGCTGCTACGCGGCGACGTGGACGCCGTGCGGCGCGACACCCCGGTGATCGACGACGGCGATCCCCAGCTGCGCTGGCAGCGGGCGCTCTGTGAGCTCGCCGTTCATCAGCTCGACGATCTGGGCGAGCATCTGGGACAGCTGCGGGACGGCATCACCCGCGACGCGGCCGCCGGATCCACAGGAAGGGCTGCCGCCCCGGAGCCGTCGGCCGATGCGCCGACGGGCTCATTCCTCAGCAGGGTGGGCAGTGCCGAGTGGAATCTGCTCACCGATGAGGTCAGCTGGTCGGACGAGCTGTATCAGATCTTCGGTAAGGCCCCGGGGACAGGAGCTTTGTCCCTCGACGAACTGCCGTCCGTCCTCCTCAGGGAGGACCAGCCCCTCCTGACGTCCATGGTGACCGACTGCCTGGTGGACGGCAGACCGATAGACGGCGAGTTCAGGATCCTGCTGCCCGACGGTGGTATGCAGACCCTGCACATGATGGGCGAACCCGTCCTGGACGCGGACGGCTGCACCGCTTCCATGTGGGCGGTCGTGCGCGATGTCAGCAGGCTGAGACGCGGTCAGCACATCGTGAGCAGGACACGGGACACGCTGCGACGTCAGGAGCAGATGGCCCGCGCCGAGCACCGGATGGCGGTGGAACTCCAGGAAGCTGTCCTTCCTCCGCGGGACGGCTTCCTGCAGGTACCCGGCCAGGACGGGAGTGGACTGGACATCGCCGCTCGTTACCTGCCGTCGGCACCGGGTGATCTCATCGGTGGCGACTGGTACGACGCCCTGGCGCTCCCGGACGGAAAGACCCTCCTCACCGTCGGTGATCTCACCGGCCAGGGGATCCCGGCCACCTCAGCCATGGCGATACTGCTCGGCGCCCTGCGGGGCATGGCCGTGACCGGTCTCGAGCCGGGAGCGGCCATGAGTCACCTGAACCAGCTGATCGAATGCTCGGCGCAGCCGGCCCTGAGCAGCGCCGTGTGCTGCCGCTTCGATCCCACGACCGGCACACTCACCTGGGCGCAGGCGGGGCATCCGGCGCCGCTGCTGTTCCGCGACGGGGTGGGGCGGCCCCTGCCCTCACCGGACGGGGTACTGCTCGGGGCGGCATCCGGAGTCACCTACGAGCAGGACCAGGTGGTCCTGCTCCCGGGCGACGTGCTCGTGCTGTACACCGATGGACTGACGCGCCGGAGCGACTGGAGCGCCGACCTGGATTTCCTCCTGGGGCTGACGTCTCAGTTCACGCAGGCCCGCACCTCACAGGACTGTGTACGAGCCATGGTCGAAGCGCTCGGATCAGCCGAACGGTTCCATGGCGCCTGTGTGTTGGTGGCCCGTGTCGAGACATGAGGGATTCCGGAACCGCCCACAAGGAGCTCCAGGCCGCCCTGTGTCCGCCATGGGCACCGTCCGACCCGCCGGACCTGCGATGTGTTCCCAGTTGTCGTCCTGAGCTGGTCGGCGGCGGCCCCGGTGTCAGACCCGGGAGCCGTTGGTTTTCTTGTGGGACGCCCTTTGAGGCAGGGCGCGTTCGATCTCCTCACGTAGGTCCTCGATCTTGCCGTGCCCCGCGAACTGACCGGTGAGCCGGTACATCTCGCGCAACCGGTCCCAGGTCCGGTGCGAGGACGTCTCCCCCATCGACACCAGAGCAAGACGTGCGTACCGGTCGGCCTGCTCGGGGTCGTCGGCGATGAAGCATGCGGAGGCGAGCGAGATGTAGTCGAAGATCTTGGACCGTTGACGCCCGTTTATCCGCAGGTCGAGTGCCTGCTTGGCATGGCGTTGAGCGATGGAGGCCACACCGGGGTCGTGCTCGGCCAGCGTACGGAAGGCCAGGGCCTGCATCCCGTGCATGTCCGCCTCGTCGAACATCTGCATCCAGCTCGGCGGAGGCACATCGCCCTTGTCCGAGGCGAAGAGCTCCTCGGCCTCACCGAGTGTTCGCCGCATGGCCTGCCCGCGGCCCATCGACGCCTGTGCCCAGGCCTCGATGGTGTGCAGCATCGCCCGGGTACGCGGCAGCGTCTCCTCCCCGGAGCCGGACTTGGCGAGCTTCATCAGGTCCAGGGCGTCGTTCGGCCGGCCCAGGTGGACCATCTGGCGTGCAGCGCGGGAGAGCGCCTCCCCCGCACGCGGTCGATCGCCACCCTCGCGCGCGGCGTGTGCCGCGATCACGAAATACTTCTGGGCCGTGGGTTCGAGGCCCACGTCGTGGGACATCCAGCCGGCGAGGACCGCGAGGTTGGCGGCGACGCCCCAGAGGCGGCGCTGCAGATGCTCGGGGTGGTGGTAGGCGAGCATGCCGCCCACTTCGTTGAGCTGGCCCACGACCGCCTTGCGCTGCAGTCCGCCGCCTCTGGAGGCGTCCCAGGCCCGGAAGACCTCGACCGAGTGCTCGAGGGCCTCGATCTCCTCGGATCCGATGGGGGCGGCTTCGTACAGATCGAAACCGGCGTTGTCGGCGTACAGGGGGTCGTTGAGGCGGGTGGTCCGGGCCGCCGGAGCGGGTTCGGAGTGCAGCCAGTCGTGCATGGCACCGGTGATTGCTGAGCCAGCGGCGAGCGCGGCGCCCGCGCCCACCAAGCCGCGTCGGTTGAGCATGAGGTCCATTCCCGTGAATTCGGTGAGGACCGCTGCCGTCCGTTCGGGCGCCCACGGCAAACCGTCGGGATTGTCTTCCGTCCCGGCTTTTCGCCGCCTTCCCACACGCCCGCGTCGGCCGAACCCGAGGTCCTCGATGGTCACGACACGGCCGAGCCGCTCGGTGAACAGAGCCGCCAGCACTTCGGGCACGGGATCACGGGGGGACTCCCCCCTGTCGATCCAACGCCGCACCCGCGAGGTGTCGGTGGCCAGTTGGAGGTGGCCCATGGCCGCCGCCTGCCTGTTCACCATTCTCGCGAGCTCGCCCTTGGACCAGCCGGCCAGGCCGAACAGGTCGGACAGGCGGGTGTTGGGTTCTCCGGTCACGTCAAGCCCCCAGGTTCTCGGCTGACTTGACCCTAGCCCCCCGGCGGATGCCGGGTGAATATTCGCCAGGGTTCGCCAGGGGTCGCTAGATGTTGTGCCACCCGCCCACCGGTGTCAGGTAGGAAAGCGCCACCCCGCCCGGCAGCCCTAGGCACTCCCCAGGGTGCCGAACGGCCGCCGGCCGGGGCGACGCACGCAACTTGTCGGCGCACGAAGGGATCTGTCTCGCCCATGTACACAGCATCGTCCTCCGTGCCCGCCCCGCTCCGGCCGCTTCGTCCCTTGGGGGCGGGCGGCGGGCCCTATCTCGACCCCCGCGCCGCGTCACCGGCGTCCGGCACGGGTCGGACCCGGCGGGCGGCGGGGCCGGGCGCGCAACCACTCAGCGGAAGACTGGACCTGTCCGGTGCCCAGGGCGCGCAGCTGCGGATGGCCATCGCCTCCGTGCACCGCATCTGTCCGGAGTTCAGTCCGGTGCAGGTGCTACGCCGCAGCGGGCGCTCGGTGCTCATCGTGGGTACCACCGGCCGCGCGACCGCGGTGGCCAAGTGTTTACTCGACCACTCCTCCGCGTGGACGGAACGGTTCCGGCACGAAATAGCGGCATACCGCGCCTTCGTCAGGCATCGTCCGCCGGTTCGGGTCCCGCGTTTGATCGCTGCCGACCCGGAGAACTGCACCCTGGTGATCGAGCGGATGCCCGGCCGTGTCGCGGCACTGACGAGGCATCCGGCGGAGGCACCGCCCCGTGCGGATCTGCGGGCCGTTCTCGGAGCGATCAGCCACATCAACGCCTGGCGGCCGCCGGCCGGCCTGTTCGATGCGCCGCTTGACTACGCCTCGCGCATCGCCCGCTATCACGAGTTGGGGCTCTTCACCGATCGTGATCTGGGTGACCTGCAGAAGCTGTTGCACGGCTTGGCCCATGCGGGCGGCCGGCAGGGCATGGGCCAGTTCTGCCACGGTGACGCCCTGCTCTCGAACATCCTGCTGCCGCCCACCGGGCCCGTGCTGGTCGACTGGGAGCACGCCGGCTGGTACCTGCCGGGTTACGACCTGGCCACACTCTGGGCCGTGCTCGGTGACGCACCGGCATCGCGGCGGCAGATCAGCCAGCTGGCGCAGGCGGCGGGCTCCACGGCACGTGACGCCTTCCTGGTCAACCTCATGCTCGTCCTGACGCGGGAGATCCGTACATATGAGACGGTTGTCCAGCGGGCCATGCGTGAAGGCGCATCGACCGGTGGGGGGCAGGAGCGGCAGGGTGTCATGTCTTCCAGTGAGGAGCAGCGTCTGCTGCTGCGCAGGCTGCACGACGACTGCGCGATGGCCCGGCGGGCCGTGCGCGCGGCGGTGGGCACGCGCTGACCACGCCGGGTCGGGGCCGGCCTGACGGACGGGGCGCGCTGCGGGACCGATGCCGACACATGGGCCCCGCAGCGCGCCGGTCGTGGTCTCAGCCGCTGCTCATGAGCCGGCTCGCACCACGTCGACGTCGGTCGCCTTCACGAAGCCGATCCGGTGGCCGATCTGGACCGTCACGTACTTCTGCGCTCCGCGGAAGTACGTGTGGTCGTAAGGCTTCGAGGCGTCGATCGTCGGTGCGTAGTAATAGCCGGTGGGCGCCTCTCCACCACCGGGAAAAGCCTGCCCCGCCTTGATGGTGTAGACGAGCGGGCTGCCCACCGTCGGCTTGGCGAACTCCGTGGGGTACTCCCCCTTCTCCGGGTAGGCGACGCCGTACACCGGTACTTCCGCCCTGCCTTCCCTGGGTCGCACGACATGGCCGGAAACAGGGCTGACGATCCGGGCACCCACGGGGGTACGCAGCCACGCCTTCTCCCCGTACCACCAGATCGCCGTCCAGCCGGGCACCCTGTCGGCGACGACGGCCTGCTGGGTGGCACTGATCTTGCTGCCCCAGTCCGCGGCGCAATTCGTTCCCGGTGAGCCGTCCGGGTGCAGACCCGGATCGGAGAAGAGCGGCGAGTCCGCGGACGGTCCGGTGTGCAGCGGGACCGCGCTGCTGCCCTGCCGGGGCAGGTCGACGTTCTTCTCGCAGTCGCGGAACTCCTGCTGGTTCCTGGCGAAGTCCGCGCTCACGGTGACCAGTTCGCTTTTCCTGGGCGCGCTGGGCCCCGTGGGCTTGCCGAGCAGCGCCATGAAGCGGTTCCAGTCCCAGTAGGGCCCCGGGTCCCAGTGCATGTTCCGGGTACCCGCCGCGCTGGTGGGCGGCACACCGTCGTGTCCGAGGATGTGCTGCCGGTCGAGCGGGATGTCGTACTTCGCCGCCAGGTGACGCACCAGTCGAGCGGTCGAGCGGTACATCTCGGGGGTGTACCACTTGGCACCCTCGGCTGCGACGCCCTCCTGCTCGATGCCGATGGAATGGGTGTTGAGGTACCAGTTGCCCGCCTGCCAGGCCACGTCCTTGTTCTTCACCATCTGCGTCACATGGCCGTCGGACGAACGCACCACGTAGTGGGCGGAGGTCTGGTTGGCGGGGTTCTGGAAAATCTTCAGGGTGGTGTCGTAGTCGACCTCTGTGTCGTGCAGGACGATGAACTTGACGGCGTTGCTGCCGGGCCGGTCCGCGGTGTCGTAGTTGCCGTAGGTGTCCTTGTCCGCCGGGTCGCCGGTCTGCTGGTAGGCCGCTGGAATCCAGTCGCAGGCCAGGCCGCGCGGGCATTCCGGTCGTACGGTGTCCGCGCCGGCCGCAGCCGGGGAGAGGAGCGCCGCGCTCAGCGCCCCCGCCGCGGTGAGGGCGAGCGCGAATCTGGTCCTCTGCTTCGACGTCATGACAACCCTTCCTGGGCGGGGTGGCAGAACCGTGCCCGGGGCCGCTCCCGTCTTCGTCGGTCGGCGCACACTCTGTGGCGGAAGGTACTGAAGAGTCAAGAGTGCCGCGCACAGCCGGACCTGAAATTGTGTGACTATTTCGCGCCGTGAGTGCCCCGGATGGCCGAGGGGTAGTGCTGGCGCCGACAGGCCGGTCCGCGCGGACCGCGTCGAGCTCTCGGAAAGGCCGGACGCAATATGGCACAGCCCTTCTCACTGCCGGACTTCTACGTGCCGTACCCGGCACGTCTCAACCCTCATCTGGAGTCGGCCCGGAGCCACACCCGGGAGTGGGCGCGCGGCATGGGGATGCTGGAAGGCTCCGGCATCTGGGAGGAGAAGGACCTCGAATCCCACGACTACGCACTTCTCTGCGCGTACACCCACCCTGACTGCTCGGCGGAGGCCTTGTCCCTGGTCACCGACTGGTATGTGTGGGTCTTCTTCTTCGACGACCATTTCCTGGAGCTGTTCAAACGGGTTCCGGACCGCGAGGGCGGCAAGCGTTATCTGGACCGGTTGCCCGCCTTCATGCCCATGGAACGGGGCGCGCCGAATCCGGAGCCGGCCAATCCGGTGGAAGCGGGGCTGGCCGACCTCTGGGCCAGGACCGTACCTGCCATGTCCGATGCCTGGCGGGCCCGGTTCGCCGAGGCGACGAAGAATCTGCTCTACGAATCCCTGTGGGAGCTCGCGAACATCAACGAGGGGCGCATCGCCAACCCCGTCGAGTACATCGAGATGCGCCGCAAGGTGGGCGGGGCCCCGTGGTCGGCAGGGCTGGTGGAGTACGCGGCGAACGCGGAGGTCCCTGACGCGGTGTCCGCCTCACGCCCGCTGCGGGTGCTGAGGGACGCCTTCTCCGACGGCGTGCATCTGCGTAACGACCTGTTCTCGTACCAGCGCGAGGTCGAGGACGAAGGCGAGAACAGCAACGGTGTCCTGGTCCTGGAGAGGTTTCTGGGCTGCTCGACCCAGGAGGCCGCTGAAGTGGTCAACGACCTGCTGACGTCGCGCCTGCAGCAGTTCGAGAACACCGCCCTCACCGAACTCGGTCCGCTGTGCGCGGAGAAGGGGCTGACCGCCGACGGGACGCTCGCTGTCCTGGCCTACGTGAAGGGGCTCCAGGACTGGCAGTCCGGTGGCCATGAGTGGCACATGCGCTCCAGCCGCTACATGAACGGCGGCGGGGCGGGAGAGAGCGTGCCCGGTTTCGGCATGGCCGCCGCGTCGCTCCGCTTCACACCCCGCTCGGAGTCGTCGCGGCTGCGCAGCCACACCCATGTGCCCTACCAGCGTGTCGGTCCCTCCTTGCTGCCCGACTTCGACATGCCGTTCAGCACGACGCTGAGTCCGCATCTGGACGGGGCGCGGGTACGGATCGTGGACTGGGCACGCCGGATGGGGCTGCTGGAGGCGCAGCCGGGTGTGCCGGGTTCGCACATCTGGGACGAGGAACGGCTGATCGCGACCGATCTGCCGCTCTGTGCCGCGGGGCTGCATCCTGACGCGACTCCCGACGAGCTCGACCTGTCCTCGGGGTGGCTGACCTGGGGGACGTACGGTGACGACTGGTTTCCGGTGGTCCACGGCCGGTCCCGTGATCTGGCGGGGGCACGGCTGGCCAACGAACGGCTGTCGCATTTCATGCCGCTGGACGGATCGGCCGGGCCCGAGCCGGTCAACGCGCTGGAGCGAGGGCTCGCCGACCTCTGGCGGCGGACGGCCGGTCCGATGGGCGAGGACGCGCGCCGCACCTTCCGGGAGGCGGTGGAATCCATGACGGCGAGTTGGCTGTGGGAACTGGCCAATCAGGCGCAGAACCGGATCCCCGACCCGGTGGACTACATGGAGATGCGCCGGGCGACGTTCGGTTCGGACCTGACGATGAGCCTGTGCCGGCTGGGCCACGGCAGAAAGGTGCCGGACGCCGTCTACCGCAGCGGTCCGATGCGGTCCCTGGAGAACGCGGCGGCGGATTACGCGTGTCTGCTCAACGACCTGTTCTCGTACCAGAAGGAGATCGAGTACGAGGGTGAGGTGCACAACGGCGTCCTGGTGGTGCAGAACTTCTTCGGGGTGGACTACCCGACGGGGGTCGCGATCGTGCATGATCTGATGAATTCACGGATGCGCCAGTTCCAGCATGTCGCCGAACAGGAGCTTCCGGTTCTGTACGACGACTTCGATCTGGACGCGGAGGCCAGGGAGGTCCTGGCCGGTTACGTGGTGGAGCTCCAGCACTGGCTGGCAGGCATCCTGATCTGGCACCGGGACTGCCGGCGTTATCGCGAGGAGGATCTGCGCCGGGGCACAGGAACCCCGTGGCACATCAGCGGGCCCACGGGGTTCGGGACGTCGGCGGCGCGGGTGACGCGGCTGCTGATGCCCCGGGGAGATGTCATCCCTGCTGGAACAGTTCTGCGGGAAGTGGCTTCAACAGGGCGTACAGATCGTCGGTGATCGGCCGGTCCCAGCAGGCGACGGTGACGAGCACGCCGTCGCTCCGGTCGAACTGGACGCAGGAGATCCGGCTCTCGGACAGCTTGACACGGCGCACGATCAGCAGGCTGTCGCCCTGCATGACGGGCACGTCCTCGGTGCCGGTCACTTCGACCGGCTCGTCGTTCTCGAGGGCGAGGAGCAGCTGGGCGACCTCGAAGGGAACCTGGCCCTCCTCGGTCTCGCGGGCCGGTGAGCCCTCCGGCAGATTTCCGATGATCATCGCGGGGCCGCGTCCGCCGAACAGGTCGTAGCGAAGGAACACGCCCTGACAGCTCCCATCGGGAGCAGGGAGCAGACCGGCGCCGAGGTTGCCGGGCCAGTCCCCCGGGTCCATGGCCAGGACATCGAAGTCCGGGCCCGCGGGTGTGGCGGCGCTACGGCGGCGGAGGAAGGACATGGTGCCATGTTACGTGTCCCGGCTCACCTTGCGGAGCCGGGCACTTCTACGCGGACTCCGCGGCCAGCGCCTCGAGCACGTGGACCGCCTCGGCCGCACGCGCGTACGGCACGAAGAGGTGGTCATGGTGGAATCCGGCGACCACGTTGCAGCTGATCCCCGCGTCCGTGAGGGCCAGGGAGACCGCTGCGGTGAGTCCGACCGCTTCCAGTGCGGAATGCACACGGAGCGTGATCCAGCCGGCGACGAAATGACACTCGAGTCCTGAGGCCACGGCCTGCGCCTCGGGAACGACGAGCGTGAGCCCTTCCCGCTCGGACACGGTGACCACCGGGGTGACACCGGCGGGTACCTCACCGCCGGGCAGGGTCGTGTAGACGTAGCGGCCGGAACGCAGCTCCGGCCGCATCCGGTGCAGGAGTGTCCGAAGATCATGTTCGCCCGTCACGGGGCTACGCTACCGGCCGCGTGGAAACGGGTACGACGGCACGGGTAAGCCATTCGGGCACGCCATGTATCCATACGCGCACCTTGCGTGGCACCGGCCGCCGATCGCCCATAGCTTCGGCTCATGAGAAGAAGACACATGAAATGCCTGGCAGGCATCACCGTGACCACTGCCACGGCCCTGGGCCTCGCGGCCGTTCCCTCCACCGCGTCCGGTCAACGTGATCTCGTGGTGCGTCCGGGCGAATCGATCCAGAGCGCGGTGGACGCCGCACAGCCCGGCGACACCGTCGTCGTCCTGGCCGGCACGTACCGCGAAAGCGTGCTCATCACCACGCCCGGTCTGACTCTGCGCGGAGCCGGTGGGCGTACGGTGATCACGCCGGCGGCCACCAAGAAGGCCAAGGGCGCCAAGAAGGCCAAGGCCGCCAACGCCTGCGCCACGGGCGGTCACGGCGTCTGCGTCATCGGGACGAAAGACCGTACGGTCGACGACGTCCGCATCCGCTCACTGACCGTCTCCGGCTTCGACAAGAGCGGCATCTGGGCGTCCTGGACCGACGGGCTCTCCGTACGCAGGGTGACCGCCGGCAGGAACGGTACCTGGGGCATCGCACAGGAGCGGTCCACCCGCGGTGACTTCGGGAACAACACCGCCACCGGGAACGGTGACGCCGGCATCTTCGTCGCCAACTCCGTCAGCGAGGAGGGCGGGGCGACCGACACCGGCGGGACCCTGGTCGTGGACAACTCCGTGAGCGGTAACCGCATCGGCGTGACCGCCCGCCGGGTCAGGAACCTCGTGATCGACGGCAACACCCTGACCGGTAACTGCAGCGGGGTGTTCGTCGTCGGTGACGAGTCCAAGCCCGCGGCCGGGGCGATGACGATCAGCGGCAACCGGATCATCGGGAACAACAAGTTCTGTCCGGCGACCCCGCGCCTGTCCGCGATCCAGGGGTCCGGCATCGTCCTGACCGGCAGCGAGGCCACGGTCGTCCGTTCCAACGTCATCCGGGACAACGTCGGCTCGACCCCGCTCTCCGGCGGCATTCTGCTGTTCAAGAGCTTCGTGGGCGCGCTCAACACCGACAACACCATCAGCCGCAACCTCGTGCAGGGCAACAAGCCGGCCGACCTCGCCGACCGCGACACCTCGGGCACCGGCAACACCTTCGTCAGCAACACGTGCGGGACATCCGTCCCGGCAGGCATGTGTGCCGGCTGACGGTTCACCGCCGCAGAAGTCGCACAAGGAGAAACGAGACGGTATGACCACCGTGAGTCCCACCCCCGGCACCACCCCCGTCGCACCCCCTCCCGCCGCACCGCGGATTTCCGCCGCGCAGAACCCGCCTCCGTCCATGCGGCTCCGGGAACTCGCGTTCGGAGCGGCCTGTGCCGCGGCCGTACGCGCTGCGGCGCGACTGGGCGTCGCCGACGCTCTGGGTGAAGAGCCTGCGTCGGCCGCCGAGCTCGCCCTGCTCGTGGACGCCGAGCCCGTACCTCTGCGACGGCTCCTGCGCGCGCTGGGCTGCTACGGGATCTTCGACGAGACGGCGGACGGGAAGTTCGTCCACACGGAGATGTCCCGGCTGCTGCGCGAGGACACCCCCGACAGCTTGAAGTACATCTCCCTGTGGTGCACGGAGCCCTGGACCTGGGAGGTCTGGCCGCGGCTCGACGACGCGGTGCGCTCCGGCACGAGCGTCTTCCCGGAGACGTTCGGCAAGGGCTTCTTCGAATACCTCCACCAGGACGCGGGTGAGTCCGCCCAGGTGTTCAACCGGGCGATGACCACCTCCAGCATGCAGTCCGCCCAGGACGTCGCCGGCCTCCTGGACCTCACCGGGGTGGTCTCGGTCGCCGATATCGGCGGGGGTCAGGGGCATGTCCTCGCGAGCCTGCTGGAGAAGCACCCTTCGGTCCACGGAACCCTCCTGGACCTGCCGGGTGTCGTGGCACGTGCGGACGCGCGGCTGCGGGACGGCGGACGGCTCGCCGACCGCGTGCGGATCGTCCCCGGGGACTGCCGTGAGGACGTCCCGTTCGAGGTTGATATGTACATCATCAAGAACATCCTCGAGTGGGACGACGAGAGCACCCGCAGGACCCTGCGCAACGTGGTCGCCGCGGCCAGGCCCGGCGCCCGCGTGGTGATCATCGAGAATCTCGTCGACGACACCCCGTCGATGAGGTTCACCACCGCCATGGACCTGCTGCTCCTGCTCAACGTGGGGGGCGCCAAGCACACCCGGGAGAGCCTCGTCGGCCGGATGTCCGACGCGGGGCTGCGGATCGGTGAGATCCGCCCCGTCAACGCGTACCTGCACGCGTTCGAGTGCGTCGTGCCGTAACCCGCGTACCGCGGCGACGGAAATCGCCCCGGGCCCGGCACTCAGGTGCCGGGCCCGGGGCGATCGTCGGCGTGTCAGGCGGATCCGTCGCGCTGCCACCGGTAGAACTGCTGCGCCATCGCGTCCTTCGGACCGCGCCAGGTCTGCGGGTCGTAAGGGCTCACGAAGGCCGTGAGCCGGTCGCTGATGGCCTTGAACTCGGGGTGCTCCGTCACCTTGGCGATCTCCGGACCCGGAGGCCGGTCGGATTCGATCAGGTGGAGATACACATCGCCGAACTGGAACAGGGTGCGCCTGTTGACTCCGACGAGGTGGGGCAGGTCGGTGTTGTCGGATTCCGCGAACAGCTTCGCGATGTCCGGCGCGGATTCCGGCGCCATCCGGGCGACGATCAGTGCGTGGTGCATCCGGCTGCCTTTCGGGACATCAGTTGGCTGGGACCGAGGCGGAACGGCGCTCCCGGTCGCGCTGCTCGATCTTGTCGCGGATGAGCTCCAGCTGGACGCGCGAGTTGCGGTTGATGTTGTCGGTCATCCAGGCGTCGTCGACCGGTGCGTCGGGGCGCATCGCGAAGTCCTGGCGCCAGTGCATGCGCGTGCCGCCCGGGACCTCCGAGTACTCCCACCGGATGTCCATGTACTGGAACGGCCCGGGCTCGACCCGCCGCGCGCGTACGTTGCGTCCCTGGCGGTCCGTGGTGCGCTCGGAGACCCAGCTCCAGACCTTGCCGTTGTCGTCGGGGTGCATGGTGAGACGGAAGGTCGTCTTCTGGCCCTCGCGCTTCATCACCTCGACGGCTGCGTACTCGCTGAACAGCTGTGGCCAGTTCTCGAGATCGTTCGTCATGTCCCAGACGAGGTCCAGAGGAGCGGCGATGGTGATCTCGTTCTCGGTGCGTCCGGACACGTCAGGCTCCTGTCACGAGGGTGTTGTTCACGAGGGCGAGGAACTCGCCGGGCGTCTTGCACCGGTCGGCGTCGACGGGCAGCGGGTGCCCGTACCGGTTCTCGAGCGCGGCGACGATCCCGAGCAGGCCGAGCGAGTCGAGGCCGTACTCGTCGAAGGACGAGCCGGGGCGGCCGGCCATCTCCGACGGGTCGACCGTGAGCCCGGCGCCGCTCTTCATGAGCGTGGCCAGTTCTTCGTACGTCAGTTGCGCGTTCATGGGGCTGCTCCTTCTCACACAGGGGGGTCGGTGGGGTGCCGCAGCACCAGGGCCGCGTTGGAACCCATGAGTCCTCGGCTCAGCACGAGTGCCGTCCGCAGCTCCGCGGGGCGTGCGCGCCCGGTGACCACGTCCAGGTCGTGGCACACCTCGAAGACGTTGGGCGTGGGCGGGATCAGAGCGTGTTCCATGGCGAGCACGGCGGCGGCGGTGTCGAGCACGGGTGCGCCGCAGTAGGCGCGGCCGGTGCCGGTCTTGGGCGCGGTCACCGGGACCCGGCGTCCGTGCGTGCCCAGGGCATCGACGATGGCGAGGGCCTCGGCCCGGTCCGCCGAGGGCACGCCGAGCGCGTCGGCGAACACGACGTCGATCTCCTCCGGCGCGCACTCAGCTTCGCGGAGCGCGCCTTCGATCGCCCGGGCCAGTCCCGCTCGGGATTCCTCCCAGCGGGCCGCGCCGGTGAAGGTCGCCGTGTGGCCGGCCAGTTCGGCCCGGACGTTCGCACCGCGTTCGCGGGCCCTCGTCTCCTCCTCGACGACCAGCATGGCGCCGCCTTCGGCGGGCACGAATCCACAGGCGTCCGCGGTGAACGGCCGGTAGGCGCGGGTGGAATCCTCACAGAGGCTGAGGTCTTCGTAACCGAGCTGGCAGACCACCGAGTACGGTGCGAGGGGCGCTTCGGCCGCGCCGACCACGACGGCGTCCGTTCCCCGCCGGATGGACCGGGCGGCGTGCATGAGCGCGTCCAGGCCGCCGGCCTCGTCGCTGGCGACGACGGCGCACGGTCCCTTGAAGCCGCCGCGGATCGAGATCTGGCCGGTGCTGGCCGCGTAGAACCAGGCGATGGACTGGTAGGGGCCGACGAAGCGGGAACCCTCGCCCCAGAGCCGCTGGAGTTCACGCTGGCCGAACTCACCGCCACCGGATCCGGCGGCGGTGACCACGCCCACCTTGAAGGGCGCGTCCTCGTAGTCCGCGCGTCCGAGCCGTGCGTCGTCCAGGGCGAGATCGGCGGCGGCCATCGCGTAGTGCGTGAAGCGGTCGGTCTGGACGAGGAAGCGCTCCTCGACGAAGGCGACCGGGTCGAAGTCCCTGACCTCGCCCGCGATCCGCAGCGGGAGGTTCTCACAGCCCTCGCGGGACACCGGGCCGAGAACGCTGACACCTTCCTGGGTCTGCTTCCAGAAAGCACCGGCGCCGGTCCCGTTGGGGGCGACGACACCGATCCCCGTGATGACGGAGCGGCGGTGTGCCGGAGTTGCCGGGGCGTTCATGGGGTCCTCCCGCCTGGTCGGGTCATGGCGACGGCGGACTGGAATCCGCCGAAGCCGCTGCCGACCGAGAGCACGCTGCGCAGCTTGAGGGGTCGCGCGGTGCGGGGTACGTAATCGAGATCGCACTCGGGGTCCGCTGTCTCGTAGTTGGCCGTCGGCGGTACCGTCTGGTGCTTGACGGCCAGGACGCACGCGGCGATCTCGATCGCTCCGATGGCACCCAGGGAGTGGCCGACCATCGACTTGATCGAGCTCATCGGCACCTTGTACGCGTGCGCGCCCAGGGCCTGTTTCACCGCCGCCGTCTCGTGCCGGTCGTTCTGCTTGGTGCCCGATCCGTGGGCGTTGACGTAGTCGACCTGCGAGCCGTCGATCCGGGCGTGCGCGAGGGCGGTGTTGATGGCCTCGGCCATCTCCAGCCCCTCGGTGGTCAGCCCGGTCATGTGGTAGGCGTTGCCGAATGTGGCGTAGCCCGATATCTCGCAGTAGACGGTCGCGCCCCGGGCGCGGGCGTGCTCCAGTTCTTCGAGGATGAGGACGGCGCCGCCCTCGCCCAGGACGAATCCGTCCCTGCGGGCGTCGAACGGCCTGGAGGCGTGTTCCGGGTCGTCGTTGTTCGCCGAGGTCGCCTTGATCGCGTCGAAGCACGCCACCGTGATGGGAGTGATCGGCGTGTCCGATGCTCCGGCGACACAGATGTCGACCCGTCCTTCCTCGACGGAGTGGAAGGCGTACCCGATCGCGTCGAGGCCGGAGGTGCAGCCGGTCGAGACCGTCTGCACGGGACCGTGAGCCCCTACCTCTTCCGCGACCGCGGAGGCGAGGGTGCTGGGTGCGAAAGCCCGTTCGAGATGGGGGCCCGCCGGCCGGTGGTCCACGTCCCAGCGTGCACCGCTGCCGCTGACGGCGACGTAGTCGTGCTCCAGACGGGTGGTGCCGCCGACCGCGGTTCCGAGGGAGACCCCGATGCGCCAGGGGTCCTCCTTCTCGAGGTCGAGGCCGGCATCGCCCAGTGCCTCCCTGGCGGCCACCAGGGCGAACTGGATGTACCGGTCCGAGCGGGCGATCAGACCCGCGTCCAGGCCGTGCGCGACGGGGTCGAAGTCGCACTCCGCGGCGATCCGTGACCGGAACTCCGCCGGGTCGAACAGCGTGATGCCGCGCGTCGCGGTACGGCCGTCGGCGAGCAGATCCCAGAATGCCGGTACCCCGATGCCACCGGGTGCGACGACGCCGACCCCGGTGACGGCCACGCGCCGCCGGGTCATGAGGCCGCCCCCGTTCGTTCTGGCGGCGCGTAGCCGTCACCGGGGGCCGCGGTCTCCGTGACCTCGGTGTCCACATGCCCGAGTTCGGGGCGCGGGGCGAGCGGACCGAGGTGGAAGACCATGCGGGCTTCCACGTCACCCACGTTGCGGAAGCGGTGACGGACGTGCGGCGGGATCAGCAGCCCCTGGTCGGGTCGCATCCGGTGTGGTTCGCCGTCCAGGTCCACTTCGAGCAGTCCGTCCACGACATATACGAATTCCTCGGAGTACGGGTGGTAGTGCTCGCCGATGCGGTCACCCGGGGCGACGATGGCCAGCCCCATGAAGCCGCTGGTGGCACCCACCGCCGTGGGTGTGAGCATGGCGCGCAGGTCGCCTCCGCGCCTGCGGTTGGGCTGAGTCTCGCTGAGGTCCACGATGCGAGGCCGGTGGGTGGTCATGGCTGTTCTCCTCCAGGCACGTTGTGCGGTGTGACGGCAGCACGGGTGGCCACCGCTGACGCATCAGGACTCGGTGGCCCGACGGTCGGTGATCAGGTCCATCTCGGCCTGCGCGAGGAAGCGCGCGGCCTCCTGGTCGGTCGTCGGCATCCCGTTCGCACCGCCGTCGAGCAGCCGGCCGAGCACGGCCGCCTTGCGGTGGCCGCCGATACCGAGTGCCTGCGCGGGCTGCGCGTCGAGCGGGCCGCTCACCTCGAGGAGCCGTACCACGATGTCGTCGCGCTGGAAGATCGTGCTGCTTTCCACGGGGCTCGATCCGTCGTTCGCCGCTTCCTCGTCCTGTCCGGCGAGCAACCTGGCCAACGCCATGCCGCAGCCTTCCTTGGCCTGGTAGAAGAGCGCATGCCGCTGGACGTCCTCGGAGGTGTGGCGTCCGGCCGTCACGTGGTGGACGGTCGGGAGCGCTGCCCGGGTGAAGAACATCCGGGCGGAGTCGGGATCGCTGAGGTCCCGGTCCTGCTCCAGGTACGGGTTGATGGCCTCCTCGACGGCCCTGACCTCAGGCTGACGCGAGACGTGGCGCAGAGCTGCCATGAGATCGCCCTCGACCTCGACCGCTCGCACGACACGGTTGCCGTGCATGAAGAGCGAGGTGCGGCGCAGCCGGGTGTTCTCGTCCACACGCGCCTGAGGGGAGTCGTAATCGGCGAGGATCTTCGCGACCATCTCCTCCGTGCCGGGCTTCACCGTGAAGGTGAGTGCGTGGCGTACGACGCCGTCGCCCAGGCGCGGGGCGGACTGGAGGCGGCCCCTGGCAGGCTCGGGGGTGTTGTCGAACGCGGCCCCCGTCTCCCGCAGAACGCTGAAGCGAAGGGAGCGTGTGTCGCGCACGCAGCTGTGCAGCGGTTGCACCGTCGCGACGTGCTCCTCGCTGTTCACCCAGGCGAGGAAGGGCGGCGCGCTCTCCCACTCACTGGTGATGAGCCACTGCGAGGGGTTCTCGATGGACTGGCACAGCTGGTCGCTGATGTGTCCGGGAATCGAAGCCACCTGGTTGCGCATGTGCTCGTACGCCTCGAGGAACTGGTTCTGGGCGCCGTCGTGCAGGTCCAGCAGCAGTATGACCCGGAGCCTCGAACCGTCGAAGGCGGACTGAGATATCCGTTCCGAGAGGGTTGTCATCTTTCGCTCTCCTTCGAGACGGTGCGGCGGCCACGTCCCGTGGCCTCTCGTCATCCGTCGGTTTCGGTGGAAGCGGCGCAGGTCCCTGCCCGCCGGCACGTGGCATCCGCCCCCGCATCGCGAGCATCGCTCCCGCGACTGATCGTGGAACGCCGTTACGTATGGCGCGAGATTTATGAACCGTTCAGGTGAGGCGCCGTCCCGAGCCCGGCCGAAGGCCGGCCGCAAGGGCATGGACACTGCATCCGTCACGCGTCCGAGCTGGAGCACCTGATGAACGAGAACGTCGACCTCCGCGTACCGGTCCTCATCGTGGGCGGTTCCCTGGTGGGCCTTTCCGCCTCCCTCTTCCTGAGCCGGCTCGGCGTCCGCCACCTGCTGGTGGAGAAACACAGCAGCACCTCGACCCACCCGCGGGGGCGCGGGAACAACGTCCGCACGATGGAGGTCTTCCGTGCCGCGGGCGCTGAGCAGCTGATCCGCGACGCCGCGTCCGTGCTGGCGGACAATCACGGAATCCTTCAGGCCGGATCACTCACCGGTGACGATCAGGAGTGGTTGTTCAAGGAGATCGATCCGGGCGGCGGGCTCGCCAGGTTCAGCCCGTGCGGCTGGTGCCTGTGCAGTCAGAACGACCTGGAGCCCGTACTGGTCGCCCATGCCCGGGCGCAGGGAAGCGAGCTGCGGTTCTCCACCGAGCTGCTCACTTTCGAGCAGGACGCGGACGGGGTCACCGCGGTGGTGAGGAACCGGGAGACCGGGGAGGACACCACGGTGCGGGCGGACTACCTCGTCGCGGCCGACGGGCCGCGCAGCCCGGTCCGGCAGCAGCTGGGCATCGGCCGGACGGGACCGGGTGACCTCTTCCACAACGTGAGCATCACGTTCCGCTCGCGTCGGCTCGCCTCCGTGGTGGGTGACCGTCGCTTCATCGTCTGCTACCTGACCGCTCCGGAGGCGGACGGTGCGTTGCTGCCCGTGGACAACGAGGAGCGGTGGGTGTTCCACGCGCCGTGGCAGCCCGGTCTGGGCGAGACACTGGAGGACTTCACCGACGAGCGGTGTGCGGAGCACATCCGCAGGGCGGTCGGAGCGCCGGACCTGGATGTCGAGATCACGGGCAAGGCGCCGTGGCACGCCGCCGAGCGGGTCGCCGAACGGTACGGCTCCGGCCGGGTCTTCCTGGCCGGTGACTCGGCGCACGAGATGTCACCCACCGGGGCGTTCGGTTCCAACACAGGCATCCAGGACGCGCACAACCTGGCCTGGAAACTGGCCGCCGTGATCGGCGAGACGGCGGGGCCGGGGCTTCTCGGGACGTACGAGGCGGAACGGCTTCCGGTGGCGAAGGCCACGAGTGCGCGCGCGTCGGCCCGTTCGGGAGAACACAGCCATCCGGGGTACGCGGGCTCACCCGGTCCGGGCGGCCGCCGCAAGGGCGGCATGCTCACCGTCGCCCTCGGTTACCGCTATGTGCGGGGCGCCGTCCTGGACGTCGATCCCGGTCTCCCGGTGGTACCGGCGGACATGAGTCTGACGGGTGAGCCCGGCACCCGGGCACCGCACATGTGGCTCGGCCGGAACGGCGGGCGCGTGTCGACCCTGGATCTGTACGAGAAGTCGTTCGTGCTGCTGTGCGACGCCCGGTGCCCGGAGTGGCGTGCGGCGGCGGAGCAGGTGGCGAAGCGCCTGTCCGTCCCTCTGGAGGCCTTCGGGATCGGTTCCGCCCCGGGCTCCGACCTGGATCCCGGGAGCGCGACCGACTGGTCCGTCGTCCACGGCACGTCTGCCGAAGGTGCTGTCCTGGTACGCCCCGACGGGTTCGTGGCCTGGCGTTCCGAGGGTGCGGTGGCGGACCCTGAGGCGACGCTGTACGAGGTCATGGTGACCCTGCTCCACCGCGGCTGACACGGGAGGTGCGGCCCGCGGGGCCCGTCAGCCGACGCCGGACGAACGGAGGGCGGAGAGGAACGCCCGCGGGTTGTCCACGTGCACGAAGTGGCCCGCGTCGGCCGAGGTGAACGTTCCCCGGGAGATCTGCCGTGCCGTCCGGGCCAGTTGCTCCTGGCCGAGGTGACCGCGGGAGCCCCCGACCACGAGTACCGGGGCCGTGATCCCGCCCAGGTGCTCCCGTGCGGCCGGGTCCGGGGGGGCAGTTGGGTGTCGATGGACGGTACGACCTGCCGGTCGTAGCCGAGCCCGCCCCGCCGGCCGTCCGGCCGGCGGGGCGGGTCGAGCGGGAGCAGTGCCGGAGCGTCCTCGGCGACCAGCGCCGGGTACCGCTCGGCGAGCAGCAGGGCCGCCACGCCTCCCGTGGAATGGCCGATCACCGTGGCACCGGACAGGTTGCGGGCCTCCAAAAAGACGTGCAGGTCGTCGCGGAGGAATTCCGAGGAGCAGCGGCCCGGCCAGTCGCTGAGGCCGTGCCCCCGGAAGTCGAGTGCGTACCCCCGGTGGCGGGCCGCGAGCTGTCCGGCGGCGCCCGTCCGGTCCGGACTGCTCCCGCCCCGTCCGTGGCAAGGGCGACGGGCGGGTCCTAGGTGTGTTGCCCTGTGAGGCCGGGGTCGAGGAAGGCGGCGACGGTACGGACGAAGGCACCGGGGTCGTCCAGCCAGGGGAAGTGGCTCGCGCCCCGCTGGACGGCGAACTCCGCATGAGGGAAGAGCGCGGCGAGTTCCGCCGCGCGGTCGGGGGTGGGGCCGCCGTCGTACTCCCCCGCGAGAACGAGCACGGGCGCGGGCAGCCCTCGCAGTGCGGCGACCGTGGCGCCGGTGTCGAAGCCGCTCTCCGGATAGTAGAGCGACCCGGCCAGGGCGTTTCGCTGGGCGGGGGACGCGGCGGCATGCGCCTGGGCCGCCGCATCCCAGCGCCCGTACATGAACGGCCGGATCCCGGCCCACGCCTCGGGCGTTGCGCGTCCGGCCTGGATCTCCTCCAGGGCGGCCCTGGCTTCGGCGTACCAGGGTTCGTGGGCGCGCAGCCCGGCGGCGTCGCGCCGGTCCTGGTCGGTGGCGGGCAGGCCCAGGGTGCCCGTCGCGGGTGTGACCAGAGTGAGGGAGCGCAGTCGTTGCGGATGCTTCGCCGCGTAGAGCGCTGCGAGCTCTCCGGCGGCGGAGTGGCCCAGCATCTCGGCCCGTTCGAGGCCGAGGTGCGCGCGGAGCGCCTCGACGTCGTCGACGAGCCGGTCGATCCGGTATGTCGACGGGTCCTGCGGGACAGCCGAGTCCCCGGTTCCCCGCAGGTCGAGCAGCACCAGCTGCCGCACTCTGGACAGGCCGCCGAGGTCACCGAGATAGCGGGCGGCCCGCATGGGACCGCCGGGCAGACAGATCAGCGGTTCACCCTGGCCCACCAGACGGTAGGCGAGTCCGGTTCCGTCGTACGCACTGAAGATCGGCATGGCTCCCATCCAAGCAGGGTGAGGGGCCCGTCGCGGGTGCGTACGCCGTCGGCGCATCAGGTGGGAACGGCGTTCACCGGGAGCTGGGCGGCCGCTCACTCCGCCTGGTACGCGGGCCCGGCGTCCCGGAGACGGCCGCGGTGACGATCACGCCTCGGCGAGCAGTACGTACGCGCCGGCGGATTCGTCCGGCTGTCCGCGGCGACCACCAGGCCGGTGGCGTAGGCGCGGAAAGCGGGTCCGGAGAACCATGCGTGCAGCCGGCCGAAGACCGTGGGGCCGCAGTCCCACGGAGTCCCCTGACGACTGTCCACGTATGCCGCGAGCTGTGGGCGCCACCGGATGTCCTGGGCTTCGGGCAGGCACGGGCCATGCGGACCTGGAGGGGAAAAGTGCGTGGAGGCGCTTGAGCGAGACACCGGACGCGGCACGGAACACCGGTCGAGGAGTCCGGCCCCCGGTTCCACCGGCCGCTCGGACGGCGCCCCGGCCTCACCGGGCCGGGCTCGTGAGCAGGAGTTGTCCACGGGTGGCGCCTCCCCCTTGCCAGAACCCGCCGCCTCCTGAATTACTGCTCCCAGGAGGCGACCGAATGGTCGGTCGCCACTCAGCGAGGGGATGATCCGTATGACCGCGCTGCTGGACTCCGGGGAGCGGCTCGGCCGCGACGAGCTCGAGGCTCTGCAGCTGGAGCGGCTCCGGGCCACGCTGCGGCATGCCTGCGAGAACGTCGGTTTCTACCGCGCGGCCTTCGACGAGGCGGGGCTGCGCCCCGAGGACTGCCGTACGCTCGCCGACCTCTCCCGTTTCCCCTTCACGGCCAAAGCCGATCTGCGGGACAACTACCCGTTCGGGATGTTCGCCGTTCCCGGGGACCGGGTGCGGCGGATCCACGCGTCCAGTGGCACGACCGGTCGGCCCACAGTGGCCGGGTACACCGACCGTGACCTGGACACGTGGGCAGACGTCGTCGCCCGGTCCATCAGGGCGGCGGGCGGGCGCCCGGGCCACAAAGTCCATGTGGCCTACGGATACGGACTGTTCACCGGAGGGCTCGGCGCCCATTACGGGGCGGAGCGTCTCGGCTGCACCGTCGTTCCGGCGTCCGGTGGCATGACGGCGCGCCAGGTCCAGCTGATTCAGGACTTCCGGCCCGAGATCATCATGATCACTCCCTCGTACATGCTGACTCTGCTGGACGAGTTCGAGCGTCAGGACATCGACCCCCGTTCGACGTCACTGAAGATCGGTATCTTCGGGGCGGAGCCGTGGACCGAGCAGATGCGCGACGAGATCGAGCAGCGGTTCGCCATCGACGCCGTCGACATATACGGGCTGTCGGAGGTGATGGGACCGGGGGTGGCACAGGAGTGCGTCGAGACCAAGGACGGACTGCACATCTGGGAGGACCACTTCTACCCGGAGGTCGTCGACCCGTTCACCGGGGAGGTCCTCCCGGACGGGGAGGAGGGCGAGCTGGTCCTCACCTCGCTCACCAAGGAGGCCATGCCGGTGATCCGCTACCGGACCCGGGATCTGACGCGGTTGCTGCCGGGTACGGCGCGTGTCTTCCGGCGTATGGAGAAGGTCACCGGGCGCAGTGACGACATGGTGATCCTGCGCGGGGTGAACCTCTTTCCCACACAGATCGAGGAGATCGTGCTGCGGACCCCCGGGGTGGCGCCGCACTTCCAGCTTCGGCTGACCCGGCAGGGGCGGATGGACGCGCTGACCGTACGGGCGGAGGCGCGGGCCGATGCGACGGCGGACGAGCGCGAGGCGGCGGCGGCGTCCATCGCGGGGGCCGTGAAGGACGGGGTGGGTGTGAGCGTCGGGGTCGAGATCGTCGATCCGGAGACCCTGGAGCGGTCGGTGGGCAAGATGAAGCGGATCGTCGACCTGAGGGAGACCGGCTGAGGGAGACCACCGGCGGCACGGTCGTCCCTGGACCGGCGTGAGGTTCATGGACGTGTGCGCATGACATGGCCTTGGCTCGCCCCCTTCCCGTCGCGGCCGTCCCCGCATCTCCGTCCCGGCGCAGACACCGGTGCCAACGGCGCGCCTGCCACCCTCGGAAGCCCGCTCCATGGTGGAGGGCGCTCAGGACCCCGTCCGCCCGGCGTGCCGGTGGACGGGACCTTACGGCACCGGGTCCGCGAACCGGTTCCGTAGCTCTCTCTTGAGGATCTTGCCGCTGGCGTTGCGGGGAAGTTCACCGACGATCAGGACCCTCTTCGGGGCTTTGAAAGGGGCGATTCTCCCGCGGGCGTGCTCGATGAGTTCGGACTCGGACACTTCGCCCCGGAGCACCACGAACGCGGTGACGGCTTCGATCCAGCGCGCGTCGGGCAAGCCGACCACAGCCGCTTCGGCCACCGCGGGATGGGTGTAGAGGGCGTCCTCCACCTGTCGGGAGGCGACGAGGACGCCTCCCGAGTTGATGACGTCCTTCACGCGGTCGACGACCGTGAAGTAGCCCTCGGGGTCGCGTACGGCGAGATCGCCGGAGTGGAACCAGCCGTCGCGGAAGACCTCCGCGCTCTCTTCCGGTTTGTCCCAGTAGCCCAGGCACAGCTGAGGGGACCGGTAGACCACTTCGCCTGCGGTGCCGTCGGGCACTTCCTTGCCGTGCTCGTCGACCACCTTGGCCTCGACGAAGAGCACGGGCCGCCCGCAGGAGTCCATCCGCCCTTCATGCTCGTCGGGGCCGAGGACGGTGGCGAGGGGACCGATCTCGCTCTGGCCGAAGCAGTTGTAGAACGCAAGCTCGGGCAAACGCTCGCGCAGACGTTCCAGAACGGGCACGGGCATGATCGATGCGCCGTAATACGCCTTGCGCAGGGATCCGAGCTCACGGGTGGCGAATTCCGGATGGTTGGCGAGTGCGATCCAGACCGTCGGGGGCGCGAAGAGACTGTCCGCCCGGCCCGTTTCGACCAGATCGAAGATCCGGCCGGCATCCGGGGCGTCGAGGATGGTGTTCTCGGCGCCCACCGCGAGGTAGGGCAGCAGGAACACATGCATCTGGGCGGAGTGGTAGAGAGGCAGCGAGTGCACCGGCCGGTCGGTGGCGCGCAGGTCCAGAGCGGTGACAGCACTGACGTATTCGTGGACCAGAGCGCCGTGCGTCATCATCGCACCCTTGGGCTGGGCGGTCGTGCCGGAGGTGTAGAGCAGCTGGACCAGGTCGTCGGCTCCGGGTTCACGTCCGGGTGTGAAGGGGCGCGGGGTGTCCAGCTCACCGAGGAGGGAGTCCGGCGCGTCGCGCAGCGGCCGTACGGCATGACCGGCCGGGACGCGCCGGGCGAGGCCGGGGTCGGTGAGGACGAGTGCGCTGCCGGACTGACGAAGGATGTAGGCCAGGTCCTCGCCGGTGAGGTTCTGGTTGACCGGCACGTGGATCAGTCCGGCCCGGGCGCAGGCCAGATAGGCGATCAGGTAGACATCGGAGTTGTGGGCGTAGGAAGCCACCCGGTCCCCGGGGCGCAGGCCGTGCGAGGCGGTCAGCACAGCGGCCGCTGTGCTGACCGCCTCGTCCAGGGCGGCGTAGGTCCAGGACCGTTCGGCGTACCGTACGGCGGTGCGTCCGGGGGTGCGCCGTGCGCTGCGCGCCACGACGCCGTCCACTGTGCTGCTGCGTACACCTGTCATGGCGTGATCCTGGGCGGCGGGTCGCCGGGGGTCAAGAGCCGTGGACGTCCGTGTCGGGCGGCCTCGTGACCACGGCTGGACGCGCGGGGGCGGGCGGACACCGTACCGGGCCACGAGAACCATCGATACGCCCGGCCCGGGGCCGGTGCGAGGCGCCCCGTGAAGCCGGCCGGCATCACGCGACCGCCGGACGGGCGTCGCGCAGCCCGCACCGGCCCGAGGGGACCCGGGCCGCAAGGCGGCGGCCACGGGGCTTCGCCCGGCAAGCGCCCCGCACCCCACACCCCCACACCTGACGGTACGTCAATTTCTTTGCTCTGCGCAGGACCTCACACACACCGACAGTGACAGTAACCTCTGCTCCGGCAGGAAGTTTCATCGCGGTGCGGAACTTCGAAAGTTACTTTCGCCCGCGTGTTTTCGACGTGAAGGGAAGGGATACCGAATGGCCGGACACGTGTCGGGGCAGGGAATGAGCCGCCGGAGGCTGAGCGGCGGGATACTGGCCCTGGGCGGAGCCTTCGCCCTCGCTCCGATTCCGTTCGCGGGAACGGCGGCAGGCGTCGAGCGGAGCCCGGGGCCTGCGGGTGGCGCAGCTCCGGGGGCGGTGCCGGGAACCGGGACGGGTATGGGATCAGGGCGGGGCGGACCGACACTGCGCCGTGGATCGGCCACGCGCGCCGGACTGCTGCCGGACCAGCTCGACCAACTCGTCGCGGATGCGGAGAGCTACCTCATCGGTTCCCCCACCACGCATCCCTGGTACGCCGGTGCGGTCCTGCTCGCCGGCCGGGGCGGCACCGTGGCCCTGCACCGGCCGATCGGCCACGCGGTGCGCTATGCCGCGTACGACGAGACGACCGACACCGGGGTGGAGTTTCCCCGGGAACAGCAGATCGCGATGGCCGAGGACACGGTCTTCGACCTGGCCTCGGTGTCCAAGCTCTTCACCTCGGTCCTCGCCGTGCAGCAGATCGAGCGAGGCGCGTTGGAACTCGAGGCGCCGGCCGCCTCCTATCTCCCCGACTTCGCCGGCGGGGGCAAGCAGGACATCACGATCCGCCAGTTGCTCACGCACACCTCGGGCTTCCGGTCCTGGATCCCGCTGTACAAGGAGCCGACCCGCGAGGGAAAGCTGCGCCTGCTGTGGGACGAGGTCCCCGCCTCGGCTCCCGGCACGAAGTACCTCTACTCGGACCTCAATCTGATCTCGCTGCAGCTGATCCTGGAAAAGATCACCGGTCGCACTCAGGACGTCCTGCTCCGTGAGGAGATCACCGCTCCGCTCGGGATGCACCGCACCCGGTACAACCCGCCCGCCTCGTGGAAGCCGAAGGTCGCGGCCACCGAGGACGCCCGGCTGCCGTGGTCGGGGCTGGACCGTGGGCTGGTCTGGGGCGAGGTCCACGACGAGAACGCGTACAGCCTCGGCGGAGTCGCGGGCCATGCGGGCGTCTTCTCCTGCGCATGGGACCTGGCTGTGCTGGCCCGTACGCTGCTCAACGGAGGGACCTACGGCAGGTCCCGGATCCTGTCCGAGGAGTCGGTGGAACTGCTGTTCACCGACTTCAACACCGCGTTCCCCGGCGATGAGCACGGTCTGGGCTTCGAGCTCTACCAGCACTGGTACATGGGAGCGATGGCCACTCCGCGCACGGCGGGGCACACGGGTTTCACCGGTACGAGCCTGGTCCTCGACCCGACGACGGACTCGTTCCTGATCGTTCTGGGCAATTCCGTCCACCCGGTGCGCACGTGGCGGTCGGGCAGTGCTCCGCGGGTGGCGGCGGCCAACCGCATGGCGCGGGCGGTGCCCGTCCGTCCGGCCAGGGGCCGGACCGCGTGGTTCTCCGGCATGGCGAGTGCGTCCACCGCGACGCTCGCGCTGCCCGCGCTGCGCCCGGTTTCCTCGCGCCCGTCGCTGAGCTGCGCCCTCTGGTGGGACACGGAGCCCGCTTCGGACGGTCTCCGCCTCGAGGCCTCGTCGGACTCCGGGGCGACATGGCAGCCCGTTCCCTTCAGCACCGTACCGGTGCAGGGTGATCGGCCCCGGGCGTCCCGGCCGCACCCGGACGGCACGGTCTCCGGCTGGTCGGGGCGGGTCTGGCACCGGCTGGAGGCGGATCTGAAGGCCTGGCGGGGCACGGAGTTGCGGATCCGCTGGCGATACACCACCGACCAGCTGTACGTCGGCCGTGGTGCCTACGTGGATGATGTCAGGGTCATGGACGGCGGCCGTACTCTCTTCGACGGGAACGCGCCTGGTGGCGCTGGACGCTTCGAGGCGACGGGATGGACCGTTTCCCCGGACTGAGCGGGCCCGGCCGGCTGGATACGGCATGAAGGGGCCCGGTCCGCACACGCTCTTCCTCTCCGGCGGCGTGCATAAGTGAGTGCTGGACCCGTTCATGCGTTCCGGGCGCCTCCCGAACGGTTCCGGATGCGCCGGGTCTCCGCTTTCACATCCGGTTCGGCGACAGGCCTCCAGGGGTGTGGTCCGTGGGGGTGGGCGGGTCCCCTCACGCTCCCGCATGCCTGCCCACCTGCCCGCACCAGACGGACGTTGCCCCTCCTCACGGTGGGTGTTCTCGCCGCAGCCGGCGCCGTTGCGCTCGCCGGCGATGCTCAGGCCGCCGGCGCCCTCGGTGACGCGGCGGCCGCGAAGGGCCGTTTCTTCGGTACGGCGGTGGTCGCCGACCGCCTCGGTGAAGCGGCGTACGTCTCCACGCTGAACACCCGGTTCGGCTCGGTCACGCCCGAGAACCAGATGAAGTGGGACGCCGTCGAGAGCTCCCGCGACTCCTTCGACTTCACGGCCGCCGACCGGGTCGTCAGCCACGCGCAGAGCAGGGGAACGAGGCATACCAGGACGGCAACAGCGGTACGTGCCGCCGTTCACCGTTCCAGGACGAGCTCGGCAACGGCTTCGTCGAGGAGGCGTTCCGTACGGCTCGTACGGTCGACGCCGACGCCGAGCTCCGTTACAACGGCTACGGCACGGATGGCCGGAACGCGAAGAGCAACGCGGTCTACGCCAGGGTGAAGGACTTCGAGCAGCGCGGTGCCCCGATCGGCTGTGTGTGCTCCCAGTCGCGCTTCACCAGCGACTCGCCCGCCCCCTCCGGCTTCCAGGCCGGTATGCCGCGCTTCGCCGATCTCGGTGCCGACGTGCAGATCACCGGGCCGGACACCGAGGGATCGGGAGCGGGCTCGGTGGGCCTGGCGGGGCGGAGCCGTCGCGGGGGTACCGGCCGGTGAAGGGGTGAGGGTCAACGGCCCAGCGCCGCCATGGCTGCGTTGTGGCCGGGCACCCCGCTGACGCCGCCGCCGCGCACCGCACCCGCCCCGCACAGCAGGACGTTGGCGTGGGCGGTTTCCACGCCCCAGCGGCCCGTCTCCTCGGTGGCGTGGGGGAAGGCGAGGTCCCGGTGGAAGATGTGACCGCCGGGAAGCCTCAGGTCCCGTTCCAGGTCGATGGGGGTCTTCGCCTCGATGCACGGCCGGCCGTCGGCGTCGAGGGCCAGGCAGTCGGCGATCGGCTCCTCGAGATGGGCGTCGAGTTCGGCCAGGGTGGCTCCGAGCAGGGTGGAGCACGCCGCCTCGTTGTCCGCCGTGAAGAGCCGGGCGGGGGTGTGCAGACCGAACAGGGTCAGCGTCTGGTAGCCGCGGGCCGCGAGGCCCGGGCCGAGGATCGTCGGATCGGTCAGGGAGTGGCAGTAGATCTCGGAGGGCGGGGTGCCGGGCAGACGTCCCGCCGCCGCTTCCCGGTAGGCGGTGGCGAGTTGCTCGTAGCCTTCGGCGATGTGAAAGGTTCCGGCGAACGCCTGGCGCGGGTCGACGGAGTGGTCACGCAGCCTCGGCAACCGGGTGAGCAGCATGTTCACCTTCAGCTGGGCGCCCTCGGCAGGGGCCGGCGGCTCCTCGCCGAGGAGCTCGGCCAGCGCCTGCGGTGACGCGTTGACCAGGACCCGGCGCGCGCCGACGGCACGTTCTCCGTCCGGTGAGCGGACCGTGACCTCGGCGTGGGTGCCGTCGGTCTCGATACGGGTCACCTCGTGCAGCACACGGATCTCGGCGCCCGCCGCGCGTGCCGCACCGGTCAGGGCATCGGTGAGCGCGCCCATCCCCCCGACCGGGACGTCCCAGTCCCCGGTGGAATTGCCGATCACGTGGTACAGGAAGCAGCGGTTCTGGAGCAGGGACGGGTCGTGGGCGTCGGCGAAGGTGCCGATCAGCGCATCGGTGAGCACGACTCCGCGTACGAGGTCGTCGGCGAAGTTCTCCTCGACGGCCACGCCGATGGGCTCCTCGAACAGCATGCGCCAGGCGTCCGCGTCGTCGATACGCGCCCGCAGTTCGTCACGCGTCGGCAGGGGTTCGGTGAGGGTCGGGAAGACACGCTCGGCCACCCGCCCCGTCATCCCGTAGAAGCGCTGCCAGGCACCGTACTCCCGGTCGTCGCCGGTGAGCGCGGTGAAGGACTCCCGGGTGCCGTCACCACCGACGAGCAAGCCGGTGGGCCGGCCGCCGCGTACGGCGGGTGTGTACGAGGAGACGGTGCGCTTGCGTACGGCGAAGTCGAGACCGAGCTCGCGGACGATCTTCTGCGGGAGGAGCGAGACGAGGTAGGAGTAGCGTGAGAGGCGCGCGTCGACCCCGTGGAAGGGGCGGGCCGACACGGCCGCTCCCCCGGTGCTGCCGAGCCGTTCCAGGACGAGTACGGACTGCCCGGCCCGGGCGAGACAGGCGGCGGCGACCAGTCCGTTGTGACCGCCTCCGACGATCACCGCGTCGTAGGCGGCGTGCGCGGGTGTGCCGGGTGAGGACGTGGCGTCTGCTGGCATGGCCCCTTCGTAACACGTGATGATCGCCCCTGGACAGAGGCGCGGGGCCGTGGGGAAGGGCGGTGGCCGCCAAAACCCGTGGGCGGACCGGTCACGGCTGTGGCAGGGTGCTCGGCCGGACCGCTTGCTTCACGCCCGCCCGAGGAGAATCCATGAACACCCCTGCTCGTCTCATTCCCTTGCTCGAGCAGTTCGACTGGGCATGCGAGCGGCTCACCGGCCGGCTCACGGGTCCGTTCGTGGACAGCGGTAACGGCACGGACGTGGAGGTGCCGGTGCTGACCGACGAGGAGTATCTGTGGGAACCGGTACCGGGATGCTGGTCGGTCCGACTCCACAGCGCGGGTCCCGGGCCGGGCGCGGCCCTCCTGACGGGTGCGGGTGAGTGGGGACGGGACACCGCGCCGTTCCCGCACCCTTCGCCGCCGCCCTTCACCACCCTCGCGTGGCGTCTGAGCCATCTGAGCGAGCTGCTGACCCTGCGTGCCGATCACACGGCGGGGGGCCACAGCCTGACCCGGGACGACTACCGCGTGGCGGGGGACGCGGCGGAGGCGCTCGCGGACTTCGGTTCCGCGGCGTCCGCGTGGCGTGCGGCGCTGCTGGGCGCCGACGACGCGGCGCTCGACACGGTCGGATACTGCACGTACCCGTACGGCAGTGATCCGGAGGATCCGTTCCTGGACACCGTGTGGTGGGTCAACCAGGAACTGCTGCACCACGGGGCGGAGATCGCGCTGCTGCGCGACCTCTACCGCGTACGGGGCGGCCTGGCCTGACGGCCCGTGGGCTTCCGCGGCTTCGGTGCGCCGGTCAGTACGGTGGCACACCGCGCTGCCGGCGCAGGTCGGCGGCCCGCCGGTAGAGGTCCACCGCCTCCGTGCTGCGGCCGAGTTGTTCCAGACAGTGGGCCTCGTCGTTACGGCTCGCGAGGGTATCGGGGTGACCGGGCCCGAGGACCCGTTCGCGGATTTCGGCGACCGTGCGGTAGTGGGTGAGCGCGTCGGCCCAGCGGCCGAGCCAGCCCAGCCCGACGGCCACCTCACGGCGGCTGACGAGCGTGTCGGGGTGGTCGGGCCCCAGGGTGCGCTCCCGGATCGCGCAGACCTCGCGGGACTCGGTGAGCGCCTCCTGCCAGCGAGCCATCCGCCCCAGGTTGACGCCGAGCCCGTGCCGGGCGCGCAGTGTCTCGGGGTCTGCGGGGCCGCTCACCCGGGCGCGGTCTTCGGCCAGGGCGCGGTAGAGCTCCAGGGCCTCGGCGCTGCGGCCCAGTCTGCCGAGGCAGATGCCCACCTCGTAGCGCGCGCAGAGCGTGTCGGGGTGATCCGCTCCGAGCACGGCTGCGCGGGCCTGCGCCACTTCGCGGTAGGTCTGCAGGGCTTCGGCCCAGCGGTCCAGCCGGCCGAGTGTGTACGCCACCTCGTACAGGGTGACCAGGGTGTCGGGGTGCGTCGCACCGAGCAGGCGCCCGCGGGCGTCCGCCACCTCGCGGGCCATGCGGTACGAGTCCTCCAGGCGGCCCAGTCTGCTGAGGTTGAAGGCGAGGTTGTGGCGGCAGCGCAGCGTGTCGGGGTGGTCCGGTCCCATGGAGCGCTCCCGCGAGGCGAGCACCGCGGCGTAGGCCTGGTGGGCCTCGAAGTGGCGGCCGAGCCGGCCGAGGACGTACGCCGTCTCCTGCCGGGCCGCGAGGGTTTCGGGGTGGTCGGGGCCCAGGGTGCGTTCGCGGCCGTCGGCGACCCGGCCGAACTCCCGCAGGGCGTCCGCAACGCGTCCGGTGCGGCTGAGGGCGAATCCGACCTCGTACCTGCTGGCGAGGGTGTCGGGGTGGTCCGGGCCGAGCGCGTGTGCGCGTTCGGCGGCGACCGCGCGGTGTACGTCGCCCGCTTCCTCCCAGTGGCCCAGGCGCCCGAGGTTGAGCGCGGCGCTGTGCCGGCCGGCCAGGGTGGCGAGCAGCTCGGGCGACGGGGCGGGGCTGCCCGTCCCCGCGGGCGGGAAGCCGCCGGTGAGGGCCTGACCGGTCGCGGTGGTCCACGCGCCGGTCAGCTCGGCCGCGTGGTCGAGGGCGGCGGTCCCGGTATGCGCCACACCGGTAGCCCTGTGACCGGAAGTCATGTCGCGGGTCCAGGCGGGGAGGTGCGGCGCCCTGCCGACGAAGGGCTGGGCAGGCGCGGGCCGGCCCCGTCCGGCCTCCGGCTGTTCACCGGTGCGCCCCAGTGCGATGCGCTGCCGCAGGTCGCCGGCGTCGGACGGCCGCTCACCAGGGGTCTTGGCCAGGAGTTCCAGGACGACCTCGTCGAAGAACCTCGGGAGTTCGGCGCGGTGGGCGCGCGGTGGCTCGGGAAGGGTGTCGCGGTGTCCGACGAGCACGGCCCAGGCGTCGTCCATGTCGAAGGGGGGCACGCCGGTGGCGATCTCGTACAGCACGCACCCCAGTGAGTAGAGATCGCTGCGGTGGTCGACCTCCCCGCCGCTGATCTGCTCGGGCGACATGTAGTGCGGGGTGCCCATGGCGATGCCGGTGCCGGTGAGGCGGGAGGTGAAGCCGATGTCGTGGCCGAGCCTGGCGATGCCGAAGTCGCAGATCTTCACCGCACCGTCGTCGAGACGCATGATGTTCGCGGGTTTGAGGTCACGGTGCACGATGCCCTGCTGGTGGGTGTAGCCGAGGGCGTCGGCGACCTGTTCGGCGATGTCGACGACGTCGGCCACCGGCAGCGGGTGCTGTCTGTTGTCCTCCAGGAGCTGGCTGAGGTTGCGTCCTTCCAGGAGCTCCATGACGAGGTAGAGGACACCGTCCGACTCCCCGAAGTCGTGGACAACGGTGACGCCGCGGTGCTGGAGTGCGGCGGCCACCCGCGCCTCGCGCCGGAAGCGCTCGCGCAGTATGCGGGTGAAGGCCTGATCGTGCTGCGGCCCCATCGGTTTCAGGCACTTGACGGCGACCTGCCGGCCCAGTGATTCGTCGCGTGCACGCCACACCTCGCCCATGCCGCCACGCCCGATCAGATCGAGCAGCCGGTACCGGCTCTGGATCAGCCTGGTGTCCGCCATCTCCTGTTGTCGCCCCCGTTTGCTCGGCTGCTCGTCACTGCTGCCGCGCCCTCCCCGGCCCGTCCAGTATGGCTGCCTGACTGCGGAGTTTGTACGGGGCGGGTCGGCTGCCGGGGCCGAACCGCGCCACCGCCTTCACGATGCGGCCGGGCGGCGGGCGTTCTCCCTCTGCTCGTCGCTCGGCGGGATGAACCACGTGGGGAGGGAACGCCCGGGGCCCGGCGAGGCGCTCCCGGCGCTCCGGTTCCCGGAGCGGCCGTGCGGGTGCCCGGGGTTCCTTCGTCGCTGGGCCGGGACGGTCCCCGTCGGCACAGTTCAGCGCTTGACGGCCCGCAGGACGACGAACTTCGGGTCACCGGCGACGGTGACGCAGTTGCCGAAGATCCGCCGCAGCTGGGTGTGATAACCCAGGTGCCGGTTGCCGACGACCCACAACTCCCCGCCCTGGCGCAGGGCGGCACGTGCTCCGTGGAACATGTTCCGGGCGGTGGCGTCGGTGACCGCCTGGTGCGAGTGGAACGGCGGGTTGCTGAGGACCAGGTCCACACTTGCGGGGGCCGTGTCCGCCATCCCGTCGGCGACCAGGAAGGCGGCCTCGGCGTCCGGCCCGGTGTTGTCGCGGAAGGTCTCTTGCGCGGAGGCGACCGCCTGGTACGACTCGTCGATGAAGGTGACGGTGGCGTCGGGGTTGGCGAGTGCCGCCGACATGCCCAGGACCCCGTTCCCGCAGCCGAGGTCGACGACACGGTCGGGCCCGGTCCGCTTCGGGAGGTGCTTCAGGAAGAACCGGGTTCCGATGTCCAGACGCTCGGCACAGAAGATCCCGGCGTGGTTGGTGACGGTGCGGCCCGATACCACGCCGACGTCGTCGGGCAGCTCGTAGCGGTACGGCCAGGGGCTGGGGGTCCTGGGCAGGGCCGGGTCCGGGGTGCAGAAGACGAGCCGCGCCTTCCTCACCGCGAGGGACGTCCGGGTGGGTCCGATGATCCGCTCGAAGAGCTTGAGCGTGGAGGTGTGGATCTCCTTCACCATGCCGGTGCCGATGACGACGGTCCCGGCATGCACGGCGGGCGCGAGCCTGTGGAGCTGGTCCTCCAGGAGCGCGAGACTCTTGGGCACCCGCACGAGCAGCAGGTCCACACGCTCGGGCGGGGTGTCGCGCACCGACAGCATGCGCACCGAATCCGGTGCGGCGCCGTTGCGCGCCAGGTTGGCCCGGGTGGCCCGCCGGGTGAGATACGAATCGGTGATCTGGACGGGGCTGTGCGCGGCCAGCACGGTGGCAAGGGCGCCCCAGCGGTCACCGACCACCACCACGGTGCCGGCCGGACGGACCGGCTCGCTCCCTTCTCCTCCCTCCAGCCGCCGCAGCAGGTACTCGTCGGCGGCATCCCACGCACGGAACGGATCGCGTGGGTTCCCGGGAAAGCGGGCGAGGTCGAATTCGCCCTGTGACGTCGTCAAACGGTTCATATTCCGTTCAGGCTAGCCGAGGGGCGGGGAGCGCCCCGCACGCTCCCCGCCCCAGGGGCGTCCCGCAGGTCCTACGGAAGCCGCTTGTCCATGGCCGAACGGCCTTCCTCGGACAGCCTGCGCTCCGCCCACTTCAGATTCCCGGGGGTCAGGTCCCGCCCGGAGGCGAGCACCAGATCCTCCGCGGTGGGCTGGTCGTTGCCACCGGTGTGCAGCAGACGGTCGGGAGTCACCTCCCGCACTTCCGGCACGGATACGGTTACGGATTCGGGCTCTTCGCTCATACCGCCTCCTCGTCCTTGCGGCAATTCTCGCGCCGGGACGGCGCCCGCGCATCCGATGCCCCGGAGGTCCCGGACCAGACCGTCACTTGACCTGCGCATGATAAATACGCAACGTTCACACGACCGGCACCGTGCGTGTGGAAGCCTCTCGGGCGAGCAGACAACGTCCAGCCGTCACGGCACTCTTCCACCATCCCGGAGAGGACACCCCACATGTCCGGTCGCCGTCGTTTCTACGCGCGTCCACTGTTCACGGCAGCCGCCTCGATCGCCGTTCTCAGTGGCGTCGTGTCCGCCGCACCCGCCGCCACCCCCACCACCGCACAGGCCGTCTCGCTCGACGACACCTACTACCAGGACGCCCTGGGCAAGTCGGGCGCCGCACTCAAGAGCTCACTGCACACGATCATCAGCGACCAGACCACCCTCTCCTACAGCCAGGTCTGGGACGCGCTCAAGGCGACGGACGAGGACCCGGCCAACTCCTCCCACGTGATCCTCCTCTACACCGGACGCTCCCAGTCCAAGAGCGAGAACGGGGGCGATGCCGGCGACTGGAACCGGGAGCACGTCTGGGCCAAGTCCCACGGCGACTTCGGCACCGCGACAGGGCCCGGGACCGACATCCACCACCTGCGTCCCGAGGACGTCCAGGTCAACTCCACGCGGGGCAACAAGGACTTCGACAACGGCGGCAGCGCGGTTCCGGGTGCGCCCGGCAACTACACCGACGGCGACTCCTTCGAGCCGCGCGACGCGGTCAAGGGCGACGTCGCCCGGATGATCCTCTACATGGCGGTGCGGTACGAGGGCGACGACGCCTTCGCCGACCTGGAGCCGAACGACAGCGTGAGCAACGGGTCCGCCCCGAACATCGGGCGGCTCTCCGTGCTGAAGCAGTGGAGCCAGGAAGACCCGCCGGACAGCTTCGAGCAGAACCGCAACGAGGTCATATTCGACCGTTACCAGCACAACCGGAACCCGTTCATCGACCACCCCGAGTGGGTCGAGGCCATCTGGTAGGGGACCGGCGCACCCATGGCCTGCGCACAGCGCGCGGCCGGACCCTCGCGGGAACCGGAACGCGGCAGGCCCGGCCGGCGCACTCCCGGACCACGTCCGGCGGGCCCAGCCGGCCACCCGGCCCCACGAGAGCCGCCCGCCGCCCCTCCCGGGGCCGCGGGCGGCCAGGCCTGACCGCCCCGGAGGCACTCGCCGCGGGTCCGGCGAAGGGCGGCCCTCCCCCGGTATCCCGCACCCTCGCCGAAGATCTCGTGGAGTCCGGCCTCATGCTCCGCACCGGGGCGGCCGTGCCGATACCGGCACCGGCGGGCTCTCCTCCCGGCACCCCTGCCACGACGCCGATGGCCGCGCCCGGCGGCGGCATGGGGGGACGAGGTCCAGGAGCGGAACACCCCTCCGGGAGCACAGGGTAATAATTCGCCCACATTAGGAGGAAAAGGTATGAATTGACTCGTTGAACGACCCGCTCCGCGCAAGGGGCGGCTCCAGCACCGCGGACCCCGAACCCTCCGGGAGGGAACGATGGATACGGACGCCCTGACGCCCGGCCTGCTGCAGGAACTTCGTGCGACGAGGCCCTATCCGGCCCTGTCCCTGACGATGCCGACCCACCGCGGGGCGCCCGACAACGCCCAGGACGCCGTACGGCTGCGGAACCTGGTGACCGAAGCCGGCAACCGACTGGACGCCGACCCCCGGGTGACCCGTGAGGCGCAGAAGGCCGTGAAGGCGCAGTTGGACCGCGCCCTCGCCGACCTCGACCAGCGGCGCGCCCTGGACTCACTGGTCATCCTGGCCGACACGGACGGGTACCAGATCTGGCAGCTGCCCCGCACGGCCCCCGAGCGCGTCGTGCTGAGCGACTCCTACCTCACGCGCAACCTCGTCGCGGCCAAGGCTGGAGCACACCTGTTCTGGGTACTCAGCGTTTCCGCCGAACACGCGGCGCTCTGGTCAGGGACGAACGAGGCGCTCCGCCCGGAAGACGGGCACGGCTTCCCCCTGCACCCTCCGCACGAGAACTTCGACCCGGAGCGCCAGGCCCGGAGCGGCGGCGCTCCGGGCATCTACTTCAGCGAGGACACCCGCAGCTTCTTCCGCACGGTCGACGGCCGGCTGCGAGGCGTACTGAACACCGATCCCCGGCCGCTGTTCCTGGTCGGGCTGCCGCAGGCTCTCTCCTTGCTCGAGGACGTCGGGGAGTGCGCCAGGTCGGCCGCCTGCAAGGTCCCGAAGGGAACGACGGCGGAAACGACCGCGCCCGAGCTGGCCGGGGAACTGAAGGCGGCGCTGGACGACTGGCGCGAGCAGAGTGACGCCGCCGTCCAGGACAGGCTCGACGCCGCTCGTGGCGCCAAATCCTTCACGAGTGGTCTCGACGAGGTCTGGACGGCCGCCCGGGAGAGCCGTGTGGCCCTCGTCGCGGTGGAGGAACACTTCCAGCAGACGGTCCGGGTCACCGGAAACCATCTGGAGGCCGTGGACCCGACGGACGTGGCGCCGGAGGACGCCGGGATCCGTGACGACATCGTGGACGAGCTCATCGAGACGGTCCTGGACAACGGCGGCGAAGTGGTGTTCGTGGCCGACGACTCCCTCGCCGGCCACGGCCGGATCGCAGGCGTTCTGCGCTTCTGAACGCGTGTCCCTGCGCTGGGCATCGTGAGCCGGGCGTCCGCCCACGGCCTCCGGCCCGGCCCGCTTCGTCGCGGGCCGGGCCGGAGGCCGTGGGCGGGGCACCGCCCGGCGTTCAGCCCTCCCAGGTCCAGTCGGCCACCTCGGGCAGGTCCGTGCCGTGTTCCCGGATCCAGTCGTGGTGACGGGTGCGCGCGTCCGCCATCGCCTGCCGGACGGCGACGGCGCGGACGCCCAGACCGGGGACCCGGTCGACCACGTCCATGACCAGCCGGTAGCGGTCCAGGTCGTTGCGGACCACCATGTCGAACGGCGTGGTGGTGGTCCCCTCCTCCTTGTAGCCGCGGACATGCAGATGAGCGTGACCCGCGCGCCGGTACGCGAGACGGTGCACCAGCCAGGGATAGCCGTGGTAGGCGAAGATCACCGGCTTGTCCCGGGTGAAGAGGGAGTCGTACTCCGCGTCCGGCATCCCGTGCGGGTGCTCCTCGTGCGGCAGCAGCCGGGTCATGTCCACCACGTTCACCACGCGCACGGCGAGCTCCGGGAGGTGACGCCGCAGGAGCCCGGCGGCGGCCATCGTCTCCAGCGTGGGTACGTCTCCGGCGCAGGCCAGCACGACGTCGGGTTCGCGGCTGCCGTCCTCGGTGCCGGCCCATTCCCACACCCCGGCGCCTCGGGCGCAGTGCGCGCGGGCCTCGTCGAGGGTGAGCCAGTCGAAGCCGGGCTGCTTGCCGGCGACGATCACATTGACGTAGTCGCGGCTGCGCAGCACGTGGTCGGCGGTGGACAGCAGGGTGTTGGCGTCCGGCGGCAGATAGACCCGGACGACCTCGGGGCTCTTGTTGAGGACGTGGTCGACGAAGCCGGGGTCCTGGTGGGAGAAGCCGTTGTGGTCCTGACGCCAGACGTGCGAGGTGAGCAGGTAGTTCAGCGAGGCGACGGGTGCGCGCCAGTGCAGTCGGCGCGAGGTGCGCAGCCACTTGATGTGCTGGTTGACCATCGAGTCGACGATGTGGGCGAACGCCTCGTAGGAGGAGAACAAGCCGTGCCGTCCGGTGAGGAGGTACCCCTCCAGCCAGCCCTGGCACAGGTGTTCCGAGAGGACTTCCATCACCCGGCCGTCGCGGGCCAGATGTTCGTCGGTCGGGAGGATCTCCGCCTGCCAGGCCTTGCCGGTGGCCCCGTAGAGCGCGCCCAGGCGGTTGGACTCGGTCTCGTCGGGACCCACCACCCGGAAGTTCCTGCGGCCGGCTGTGGCCGCCATGACGTCCTGGAGCATCCCGCCCAGGACCCGGGTGGGCTCGTGCATGGCGGCCCCCGGCCTGTCGACCCGCACCGCGTGGTCCTCCAGAGGAGGGAGCGGCAGATCCCGCAGGAGCAGCCCCCCGTTGGCATAGGGCGTCGAGCCGAGCCGGGCGGTGCCCTCGGGGACGCAGTCCAGTACCTGGGCGGTGGGCCGGCCCTCGGAGTCGAAGAGTTCCTGAGGACGGTAGGAGCGCATCCACTCCTCGAGCAGACGCAGATGCCCGGGGTCGTCCCGGACCCCGGGCAGCGGGACCTGGTGGGCGCGCCACGTGTTCTCGACGGGGAGCCCGTCCACGTCCTCGGGGCCGGTCCAGCCTTTGGGCGTACGCAGTACGATCATCGGCCAGCGAGGACGTGTGGATACGCCCTCGGCGCGGGCCGCGCGCTGGTACTCGTCGATACGGTCCACGGCCACGTCCATGGCGGCGGCCAGTGCGCGGTGGACCGCGGCGGGCTCGTCCCCTTCGACGTAGAGGGGATCGTGGCCGTATCCGCGCAGGAGCGCGTCGAGTTCGTCCTCCGGCAGCCGGGCGAGCACCGTCGGGTTCGCGATCTTGTATCCGTTGAGGTGGAGGATCGGCAGGACGGCCCCGTCGTGCACCGGGTCGAGGAATTTTCCGGAGTGCCAGGACGCGGCCAGCGGCCCCGTCTCCGCTTCTCCGTCCCCGACGACGCAGGCGACCAGAAGCTCCGGATGGTCGAACGCCGCACCGTAGGCGTGGCTGAGCGCGTACCCCAGCTCGCCGCCCTCGTGGATGGAGCCCGGGGTCTCCGGGGCGACATGGCTGGGCACCCCGCCGGGGAAGGAGAACTGCTTGAACAGGGCCCCCATGCCGGCGCGGTCGCGGCTGACATCGGGGTAGGTCTCCGAGTAGCTGCCCTCCAGCCAGGAGTTGGCGAGGATCGCGGGACCGCCGTGTCCCGGACCCCAGACGCAGAGCACCGGCCGGTCGCGCGCCTTGACGATCCTGTTGAGGTGGGTGTGGACCAGGTTCAGCCCGGGTGAGGTGCCCCAGTGGCCGAGCAGCCGCGGTTTGATGTGCTCGGGGGCCAGCGGCTCCTCCAGCAGGGGGTTGGCCATCAGGTAGATCTGGCCGACCGCAAGGTAGTTGGCGGCACGCCAGTGCGCGTCGAGTGCGGCGAGCTCGGTGCCGGACAGGGCGGATGTCCCGGACGGGGTTCGGACGGTGGTCATGAGGCGTCTCCCAGGAGCATGACTAGCGGGCGTCCGGGCCGGGGCCGTACCAGACCGTGGTGGCGTTGCAGAACTCGCGGATGCCGTGTCCCGCCAGCTCCCGTCCGTAGCCGGAGCGCTTCACCCCGCCGAACGGCAGCGCGGGGTGGGAGGCCGTCATGCCGTTGAAGAAGACCCCGCCGGCCTCCAGGTCGCGCACACAGCGGTCCATCTCCTCCTGATCACGCGTCCAGACGTTGGAGCTGAGCCCGAACGGTGTGTCGTTGGCCAGATCCACCGCCTCGGCCAGGTCCGCCACGCGGTAGAGCGTCGCCACGGGGCCGAAGGTCTCCTCGCGGTGGATACGCATGTCCGGGGTGATTCCGGTGAGCACGGTGGGCTCGTGGAACCAGCCCCGGTCCAGCCCTTCGGGCCGTCCTCCCCCGCAGAGTGCCGTGGCGCCCTTGCCGAGAGCGTCCCCGACGAGCTCCTCCAGGTCGGTGCGGCCCTGTTCGCTGGAGAGCGGCCCCACGTCGGTGGACTCCTCCAGCGGGTCGCCGACGGTCAGGGCGCGCATCCCCGCGGTGAATCGCTCGGCGAACGCGTCGTACACGTCCGCGTGGACGATGAAGCGCTTGGCGGCGATGCAGGACTGGCCGTTGTTCTGGACACGGGCGGTCACCGCCGTTTCCGCTGCCCTCTCGACGTCCGCCGAGGGCAGGACGACGTAGGGGTCGCTGCCGCCGAGTTCCAGCACCGTCTTCTTCACCTCGTCACCGGCCACGGAGGCGACCGCGCGGCCGGCCGGTTCGCTGCCGGTGAGCGTCGCCGCGGCGACCCTCGGGTCACGCAGGATCGCCTCGACGGCGCCCGAGCCGATGAGGAGTGTCTGGAAGCAGCCGGCGGGGAACCCGGCCCTGCTGAACAGGTCCTCGATGTACAGAGCCGTCTGCGGCACGTTGGAGGCGTGCTTGAGCAGACCGGTGTTGCCCGCCATGAGCGCGGGCGCGGCGAAGCGCATGACCTGCCAGAGCGGGAAGTTCCACGGCATGACGGCGAGCACGACGCCCAGCGGCCGGTAGTGCACCCGGGCACGGGAGGCACCGGAGTCCTTGACGTCGGTGTCATCGGGGTGTTCGTCGGCGAGCAGGCGTTCGGCGTTGGCCGCGTACCAGCGCATCGCCTTGGCGCACTTGGCTGCTTCGGCACGGGCGGCCTTGACCGGCTTGCCCATCTCGGTGGTCATGAGGCGGGCGATGTCCTGCTGGTCCTCGTCGAGGAGATCGGCGGCCCGGTTCAGCAGGCGGGCGCGTTCGGTGAAATCAGTGGTGCGGTAGCTGCGGAACGTGCGATGTGCGGCGGCGAGCCTGCGCTCGGTCTCCTGCTCGTCCAGTGCGTCGAATGTCCTGAGCGTCTCGCCGTTCGCGGGATTGACCGTCGCGATGGGCATGGCAGTGCCTCCTTGCGTTGTTCTTCGACCGTGCCGCGCCACGCCGCAGCGCGCAACGCGGTTCCTGACGCACACGTACCCGGCCGGCGCGGATCATGCGTACCCGGGGCACACCGTCCGCGCCGGCCGGGCCGGCGCCGGTCTGTTCGCGTCACACGAGTTCGGCCGCCGGGCTGCCGAGGAACGTACTGCCGCCGGGGCGGGGCGTACGCGGATGCAGTCCGGCGGTGCTCGGCGTCTCGGCGTAACGCGTGAACCACACGACCTTGCCGTCACCGGTCCGGCAGGTGCCCCAGCTGTCGCTCAGGGCCATGACGCGGCTGAGGCCACCGCCACCCCCGTCGAGCAGCCGGGGCATCCGGGAGTCGCCGTCGGCCACGGACACCGTCAGGTGCCGGCCCGTCCAGCGGAGCTCGACGACACACCGGGCGTCGCCGCCGACGTGCCGCTGGACGTTCGCCAGCAGTTCCTCCGCGGCCCGGCACACCGGCCGGACGTGCAGGTCGAGTCTCCAGTGACGAAGGTGTGCGGCGACTATGCGCCGCAGCTGGGAAATGCGCTCTGCCGACACCTGCAGTTCGACCAGATAGTGCCGGTCGGGTGGAACGGTCATCGTCGAGGCTCCTCACCGCGAGGCTCACGTGCTTCACCCCGTTCGACCCAACGACCCCCGAACACGAAGCGTGAGCATTAGTCACTCCTGGGTCACTCATCAGGGTGGCCCGAGGGGGCCGGTTGCGCAACCGAAGGACGGGACAGCCGGGGTCACGGCAGGTAGGGCAGCAGCTTGTCGGGGGTGAGAGGGAGTTCACGCAGCCGGACACCGGTGGCGTGCCGCACGGCGTTCCCGATCGCGGCCGCGGTCCCCACGATGCCGATCTCACCGATGCCCTTGCTGCCCATGGGGTTGAGGTGCGGGTCCACCTCGTCGATCCAGTGCGCCTGGATGTCCGGGACGTCCGCGCAGGACGGCACGTGGTAGGAGGCGAGGTCCCGCTCGGTGAAGTCGCCGAAGGCCGGGTCCATGGTGCTGCCCTCGGTGAGGGCCATGCCGAGCCCCATGACCATGGCGCCGATGAACTGGGACCGTGCCGTACGGGGGTTGAGGATGCGTCCGGCCGCGTACACGCCGAGCAGCCTGCGTACCCGTACCTCGCCGGTCAGGGAGTCGACCGCCACTTCGGCGAAGTGCGCGCCGAAGGCGTGTCGTGCGTAAGGGGGCTCCTGCGCCGTCTCCTCGCCGGTGTCCGCGGTGACGGTGATGCCCTCCGGCGGGAGCGCTCCGGTGTGCTCGGTGAGCCGGCGCGTCAGAGCGGTGGCCGCTTTGTGCACCGCGGAGCCCCAGGAGGCCGTGCCCGAGGAGCCGCCCGCGACGGGCGCGGTGGGAAGATCGCTGCTGCCGATGTCGATCGTCACGTTCTCCGGGGGCGTGTCCAGGGCCGAGGCCGCGACCTGCGCCAGGACGGTGCGCGCCCCGGTCCCGATGTCCGTGGCGTTGATCCCGATGCGGTAGGAGCCGTCGGGAAACGCCTGCGCACGGGCCGCCGACTTCGAGACGAGTACGGGATACATCGCCGAGGCGACCCCGGTACCGAGCAGCCACGGCCCCTCCTCACGGGTGGCGGGCCGCGGGTCCCGGTCGTGCCAGCCGAAGCGCCGGGCTCCCTCGTTCAGACAGGCCGTGAGGTTGCGGCTGCTGAAGGGGAGCCCGCTGTCGGGTTCGGTCTGCGGTTCGTTGCGCAGCCTCAGCTCGACCGGATCGATTCCCAGGGCGCAGGCCAGTTCGTCCATGGCCGACTCCAGCGCGTACATGCCCGATGCCTCCCCCGGCGCGCGCATCCAGGAGGGGCTGGGCACGTCGAGTGCTGCCACGCGGTGCTCTGTGCGGCTGTGGGGCGAGGCGTACATGGTGCGGGCGGGGACGGCGGCCTGCTCGACGAACTCCTTGATCCGCGAGGTGTGGGTGACGACCTCGTGGGAGACGGACGAGAGTACGCCGTCCAGGTCCGCGCCCAGGCGCACCCGCTGCAGGGTGGGTGCGCGGTGCCCGATGATCGCCGCCATGTACCGCCGGGGCAGGGCGAGCTGGACGGGGAGCCCGGTGTGCCGTGCGGCCATCGCGGCGAGGACGGACTGGGGGCGTGGGGTGCCCTTGGAGCCGAAGCCGCCACCGACGTGTTCGGCGACGACGGTGACGCGGTCCCGGTCGAGCCCGAGGGCTGTGGCGAGGCTGTTGCGCACGGCGCTCGACCCCTGGCTGGAGTCGTGGACGGTCAGATGTCCGTCGGCCCACCGGGCGGTGGAGGCGTGCGGCTCCATGGGGTGGTTGTGGAGCCCCCGCAGGGTGTAGGTCGCGTCGATCCGCACGGGGGCGGCGTCGAACGCGCGCAGGGCGTCGCCGCGTTCACGCAGGGCCGGGAAGCCCCCGTTCGCCTCCTCGGGGGTGTAGAGGCCCGGGTGGTCCCCGGTGAGCACGACATCGTGCTCGATGGTGGCGTACTCCACGTACACGGCCTCCGCGCCGGCCCGGGCGGCTTCCGGGCTCTCGGCGAGGACGAGGGCGACGGGCCAGCCCCGGTGGGGGACCCGGTCGTTCTGGAGCACGGCGAGGATGGGGTCGTCGGGCTCCTCCAGCCGCGGCGCGTTGTCGTGGGTCAGGACGGTGTGCACTCCGGGCATCGCGAGCGCGTCGGCGGTACGGATCGCGGTGACGCGTCCGCTCGCGACGGTGGCGGGGACGATCCAGCCGTGGAGGCAGCCCGGCAGGGCCTGTTCCGCGGCGTAGCGGGCGGTGCCGGTGACCTTGTCCCGGCCCTCCCGGCGGACGAGGGGCGCGCCCAGCGCCCGGGGGGAGTCGCTCATGACGGTAGACCTCGGTTCGTCGGTGTCTGCGGGACCGCCGGCTCAGGCGGGTGCGGCCTGGGCGGTGAGTTCGAGGAGGGCGCCGACAGCGAGCCTGCGGGCCAGGACCACCTTGAAACCGTTGTCCCGCAGGGGTCTGGCCGCTTCGAGTTCGGTGTCCACGGCGCGGGCGAAGGCGTCCTCGGTCGCGGGAGCCCCGCACAGCACGTCCTCGGCCGCCCGTGCACGCCACGGCCGGTGAGCGAGGCCGCCGAAGGTGAGCGACACCCGGTCCACACGGCCGTCGCGCACGCTCAGCACGGCGGCGACGGAGGCCAGGGCGAAGGCGTACGAGGCGCGGTCCCGGGCCTTGCGGTAGAGGGAGGCGGCGCCTGGAGGAGGCGGCGGCAGCACGACTTCGGTGATCAGCTCGCCCGGCCGGATGACCGTGTCCTGGTCGGGGTTGTCGCCGGGCAGCCGGTGGAAGCCGGTCACGGGCACGGTCCGCTCCCCCTCGGGTCCGTGCAGGTGGACGGTGGCGTCGAGAGCCGCGAGGGCGACCGCCATGTCGGAGGGGTGGGTGGCCACGCAGTCCTGCGAGTGACCCAGCACCGCGAGGTCGCGGTGCACTCCTTCCCTGGCCGGGCAGCCCGAGCCGGGAGTCCGTTTGTTACAGGGCTTGGAGATGTCCTGGAAGTACGGACAACGGGTGCGCTGGAGCAGGTTCCCGCCGGTGGTGGCGGTGTTGCGGAGCTGTCCGGACGCACCGGCCAGCAGTGCCTGCGACAGGGCGGGGAAGCCGCTCCGGACGTCGGGGTGGGCGGCGAGGTCGCTGTTGCGTACGGTCGCGCCGATCCGGAGACCGCCGTCGTCCGTCCGTGTCACCCGGTCCAGCGGAAGCCGGCTGACGTCGATGAGGAGGTCCGGTGACTCCACTCCGAGTTTCATCAGGTCGACGAGGTTGGTGCCGCCTCCGAGGAACCGCGCGCCGGGTTGCCCGGCACCGGCACGGACGGCTTCGGCCACGGAGGGGGGACGCAGATAGGCGAAGGGCTTCACGGTGCCACGTCCTCGATCGCTTCGACGATGTGCGGGTAGGCGCCGCACCGGCAGAGGTTGCCGCTCATCCGCTCGCGGATCTCGGCCGCGTCGAGCGTGGCCGGCCCTCCGGGCCCGGCGAGCACCGCCCGTGGGGTGGCGTGGGAGGGGAATCCGCCGGCGGCCTCCTGGAGCATCCCGGCCGCCGAGCAGATCTGTCCCGGGGTGCAGTAGCCGCACTGCAGGGCGTCCCGCTCCAGGAAGGCCGACTGCAGCGGATGCAGCCGTCCGCCCTCGGCCAGTCCTTCGACGGTCGTGATGTGGGCGCCCTCCTGGGCGACGGCCAGCAGCAGGCAGCTGTTGGCGCGCCGCCCGTCGACGAGCACGGTGCAGGCTCCGCACTGGCCGTGATCGCAGCCCTTCTTGGCGCCGGTGAGCCCGAGGTGCTCCCGCAGGGTGTCCAGCACGGTGGTGCGGTGGTCGAGCGTCAGCGTGCGCGCGGTGCCGTTGACGTGCAGGGTGAAGGTCGAGCGCTCGTCTGCGGGCCGCAGCCGTGCGCCTTCGGTGTCGTCGTTCGCGGGGGTGGTGTCCATGTACGTGTGTGCCTTCCGGAGCTCGGTTCGCGCGGAGTCGCTCAGGCGGCGGCGCGGCTTTCCAGCCGGAGCCGGACCTCCTGTTCCTGGTCCCCCGAGGCAGTTCCCACGACCTTGACCGTGAAGGTGTCCGCCAGGCGCCGGCGGAGCCGGTCGACGGCCCAGTAACCGCCCTGCGCCTCCACGGTGACCGGCCCCGAGAGCTGGGCCGGCTGTGTGCCCTCGCGCATCTCGGAGACATCGACGGTCGCCGTCCATACGGTCGGGCGGGTCGTCGAGGCGTCCTCGGGGGTGTCGTCCGCCGTCCGGTCGGAGGCGAAGGAGCGGCGCAGTACGTCGAATACGGTCCGTGCGTCCTGTGCCGGGCACCCGGTCATCTCGACGACGACGTCGCCGCTCTCCTGGTGGTCCTGCGTCTGTACGTCCGGGTTGTTCACCGTGGTTCCTTTCACTGGCTGGGGGTGGTGCGTCGTTCCACGGCCTCGCGCTGGGGGCCGACGGTGTGGGCGGGGTCCTCGGCGGAGGCGATGCCCGCGGCGAAGACCCCGAAGCGGGTGCAGGCGGAGCCGGCCAGCAGAGCGAGCCCCGCGCCGGCCGCGGCGGTGCGGCTGCGGTGCCCGGACAGGCCGGCGCCCACGGCCCCGGCGGCGGTGAGCACGCGGGCGGCACGCATCAGCGTTCCGGCCCTGCCCTCCTGATAGGTGACCGCGACGGTGCCCAGGCGCCGTTCGACCGCCCGGAGGGCGGCGCCGTCCGCGAGTGCCGCGAGCACGGCCGCGCACCGGGCCGGGGCGTTCTCGTGGAGCGGCCCCGCGGCCAGCGCCATGCCCGAGGCCGCCGCGGTGGCCGACGCCGCGAACAGGTAGGGGAGTTCGCGGTGCGCGCCGTGCCAGGCGGGCACCGCGGTGTCGGCCGCGAGGACGGCTGTGTAGGTCGCCAGCACGGGGCCGAGCAGGGCAGCGGCGGCCGTCGCCGCCACGCCGGTCCTCGGCAGGCGGCCGGTGACGGCGGTGAGCGCCGCTGCGCCGGCGGCGGGGCCGTAGGCGGAGAGCAGCCAGGAGCCCATGCTCATCGGGGAGGTCGGTTTGAAGACGCGCAGCATGTAGGGGAAGCGCGACGGTCTGCCGAGGTCGTGGACGAGGGCTGCCGCGGACAGGGTGACGGCTGACAGTGAGGACACCTTCAGCGCCGTCGCGGTGGTGACGCGTCCCGTGAGGTGGGAGCCGGCCGCGAGGACGGACCCGGCGCCGGCCAGCCCTCCGAGGAAGAAGTAGCCGGCGATGTCCCGGGCCGCCCAGGAGGGCGCCTTGACGACCGGGCGGCCGTAGTAGGAGCCGGGCCGGGTGACGCTCGCCGGTGTGCTGGACGTGTCCGAGGTCATCGGTGCACCCTCCTTCGGGTGAGGACGGGAAGCACGAAGGACAGTGCGGCCGTTCCGGCCAGTGACAGCGCGGCCGCCCCCGCGTGGCGCCACATGGCGGGCAGGTCGCGGGTGGTGACGACCGGGTCCGGGGGCAGCCCGTACACCTCGGGTTCGTCGAGGAGCAGGAAGAACGCGCCGTCCCCGCCCACCCCGTCGTCCGGGTCGTGGCCGTAGAGCCGTGCCTCGGTGACTCCGGCCTCGTGCAGCTGGTCCACCCGCAGCGCGGCGCGCTCCCGCAGCGCGTCGAGCGGGCCGAACTGGATGGACCGGGTGGGACATGCCTTGGCGCAGGCGGGTTCCTGTCCGGCGCCGAGGCGGTCGTAGCACATGGTGCACTTGAACGCGCGTCCGTCCGTGGGGCGTTGCTCGATCACCCCGTACGGGCAGGCGGGCACGCAGACGCCGCAGCCGTTGCAGACGTCCTCCTGGACGACGACCGTGCCGAACTCGGTGCGGAAGAGCGATCCGGTGGGACAGACGTCGAGGCAGGCGGCGTGGGTGCAGTGCTTGCACACGTCGGACGACATCAGCCAGCGCGTACCCGCTGATTCCGTCCGGTCCTGCGCCCCGGCGTCCGGCTCGGCGAGGGGAAGCATGGTGCGCCCGGGCGGCACCGGCTGTTCGATGAACGCGACGTGCCGCCAGGTGGAGGCGCCGAGTCCGCCGGTGTTGTCGTACGACATGCCGGTGAACGTCAGACCGTCCTCGGGAATGGCGTTCCACTCCTTGCAGGCGACCTCGCAGGCCTTGCAGCCGATGCAGACGGAGGTGTCGGTGAAGAATCCGACGCGCGGTGGGGCGTCCGCATGGCCCGCGTCCCGCGCCGGGTCGTGCTCGGGCCCGCTGAACAGGTTGTCGTTCACGTCGTCTCCTGCGTCCCGGTCGTCTCCGTGATCCCCGCCCGGCTGCGGTACTCCGCGACCATCTCCGGCAGGGCGGGGCCCCTGGGCCGGCGTCCGGGACGGATGTCGGCGGTGAGCGCCTTGTCCTCCTGGATCAGGCCGTTGGGATCGAGCGCGATCGCGACGAGTTCGTTGGCGGCGTCACCGGTGGCGATGCCGTTGGGTCCCCAGTGGAAGGGCAGTCCGATCTGGTGCACGGTCCGGCCGTGCACGGTGAGCGGGGTGATCCGGCCGGTCACCATCACACGGGCCTCCACGGCGTTGCGGGCCGTGACGATCGTGGCCCAGCCACCGTGTTCCAGTCCTCGTTCGGCCGCGAGCTGCGGCGACACCTCGCAGAAGAACTCGGGCTGCAGTTCGGACAGGTACGGCGACCAGCGGCTCATCCCGCCCGCCGTGAAGTGCTCGGTGAGACGGTGGGTGGTGACGATGTAGGGGTAGACGTCCGCACCCGGCTCGTCGCCGCTCGGGTGGTAGCGGTTGCCCTCGCGCCGGTGGAGCAGCCGGACCGGTGAGCGGGAGCGTGCGGGGTACAGCGCGTTCCCGAACGGCGAGTCCTGCGGCTCGTAGTGCGTGGGCAGCGGGCCGTCCTCCAGGCCTGCCGGGGCGTACAGCCAGCCCTTGCCGTCTGCCTGCATGATGAACGGGTCGTCCCCGCGCAGCGCGTCGGGCCCGGTGGCCTCCGGCGGCGGCACGTGATCGGGTGCCCGGTCAGGCACGAAGTCCGGGACGTCGTGGCCCGTCCACTTCCGTTCCGCCGCGTCCCACCAGATGTACGCCTTACGAGGGCTCCAGGGCGTTCCGTCCGGCGCGGCGGAGGCGCGGTTGTAGAGGATGCGGCGGTTGGCGGGCCAGGCCCAGCCCCATTCGGCGGCGACCCAGTCCTGCTCGGTGTGCGGCTTGCGGCGGGCGGCCTGGTTGACGCCGTCCGCGTACACACCACAGTAGATCCAGCACCCGCACCGGGTGGTGCCGTCGTCCTTCAGCTCGGTGTAGGCGGTCAGCGGCGCGCCGTCGGGGCCGTGACCGTTGATCTCCGCCAGGACCGAGGCCGCGACGGGTTCCTTCAACGGCCCCTCCACGGGGTAGTCCCAGGTGAGATCCTGCGGAGCCCGGTCCATCGGGTCGCCGGACGCCGCGAGCCGCTCCTTGATGCGGCGGCCCAGGTGGTAGGCGAACCAGAGGTCACTGCGCGCGTCCCCGTCGGGTTCGACCGCCGCGTGGTGCCACTGCAGCCAGCGGTTGGTGTTGGTGAAGGATCCGGACTTCTCGGTGTGCGACGCCGCCGGGAAGAAGAAGACCTCGGTGCCGATGTCCTCGGTCCTCATCTCGCCGGTCTCGGTCTCCGGGCCGTCCTTCCACCAGGTCGCGGACTCGATGAGCGAGAAGTCGCGGACCACCAGCCATTCGAGCCGGGCCATGCCGAGCCGCTGCAGCCGCGCGTTGGCCGAGCCCACGGCCGGGTTCTCGCCCATCAGGAAGTAGCCCTTGCACTCGCCGTCGAGCTGGGCCATGACCGTCTCGTAGGTGCCGTGCGAACCGGTGAGGCGGGGCAGGTGGTCGAAGCAGAAGTCGTTCCCGGCCGTCGCCGCGTCGCCGTAGTAGGCCTTGAGCAGGCTGACGAAATAGGACCGCATGTCGCCCCAGAAGCCCTTTTCCGTGCGGCTCGCCCTGATGAAGGAGTCCAGGTCCTCGTGGGCGTGGGCGTGCGGCATCGGGAGGTAGCCCGGCAGCAGGTTGAAGAGGGTCGGGATGTCGCTGGACCCCTGGATGGAGGCGTGGCCGCGCAGTGCCTGGATGCCGCCGCCGGGCCGGCCGATGTTGCCCAGGAGCAGTTGGAGGATGCTCGCGGCGCGGATGCACTGGGAACCGGTGGAGTGCTGGGTCCAGCCCACCGCGTAGGCGAAGGCGCTGGTGCGGTCGGGTCCGGAGTTGGAGGTGAGGGCGTCGCAGACCTCCAGGAACGTCTCGCGCCCGACCCCGCAGATCTTCTCGACCATCTCGGGGGTGTAGCGGGCGTAGTGGCGCTTGAGGATCTGGTAGACGCACCGGGGGTCCCGCAGTGTCTCGTCGCGCGGGGGCCTCGGCTTCGCCTGGGGGCCGCCGGACCCGTGGGTCTCGGACTCGCCCGCCTCGTGGATGCGCCGGTGGTCCTCGGCGTCCTCGGTCCGGCGCTCGTACTGCTCGTCGACGTCCCCCGAGGGGGCCTGGACGTCGGCGCCGCGGTACTGCCAGGTGCCGGCGTCGTAGTGACGGCGTTCCTCGTCCAGACCGGAGAAGACACCGTCGAGGTCCTCGGTGTCCCGGAAGTCGTCGCCGACCAGCGTGGCCGCGTTGGTGTAGTTGAGGACGTACTCCCGGAAATCCTTCTCCTGGGTGAGGACGTGGTTGATGATGCCGCCGAGGAAGGCGATGTCGCTCCCCGCCCGGATGGGCACGAAAAGGTCGGACATCGCGCTCGTGCGGGTGAAGCGCGGGTCCACATGGATGATCCGTGCGCCGCGCTCCTTCGCCTCCATCACCCACTGGAAGCCGACCGGGTGGGCCTCGGCGAAGTTCGATCCCTGGATGACGATGCAGTCCGAGTGCTGGAGGTCCTGCATGAAGGTGGTCGCTCCGCCCCGGCCGAAAGAGGTGCCGAGACCGGCCACGGTGGAGCTGTGGCAGATCCGCGCCTGGTTCTCCACCTGCACGATGCCGAGGCCGGTGAAGAGCTTCTTGATCAGGTAGTTCTCTTCGTTGTCCAGGGTGGCGCCGCCAAGACTGGCGATGCCCATGGTGCGGGCCGTACGGAGCCCTTCGTGTTCCCACTGCCAGGTGCTGCGCCGGGTCTCGACGACACGGTCCGCGACCATGTCCATCGCCGTCTCCAGGTCGAGCGGCTCCCAGTCGGTGGCGTACGGGCGCCTGTACAGCACCTGGTGGCGGCGGGCCGGGCCGGTGGTGAGCTGGAGCGTCGCGGCGCCCTTGGGGCACAGCCTGCCCCGGCTGACCGGGGAGTCCGGGTCGCCCTCGATCTGGACGACCCGGTCGTCCTCGACGTACACCTGCTGGCCGCAGCCGACGGCGCAGTACGGGCAGACGGACTTGACCACGCGGTCGGCCGTGGCCGTCCGGGGCCGGCCCTGCTCCGTCTTCCGCGACACCACGGCCCGCCCTCTGCCCAGAGGATCACTGCCGGTCAACTGCTGGTAAACGGGCCAGCGGCCGAGCGGATTGCCTGCTCCCATCGTGTTTCCTCCAGCGCTCCGGGGACTGACTCCAGGCTCACCCCACGACGGCGTGTCGGCGACACGAGCGACGGCTCGGAGGGGCGCGGGGCCGCGAAAGACCTCGTACCCGGTGTGCGGCGGGGAAACGTGGACTTCCCGCTCCGCGTCCCGGCTCCCCCTACAGTTCGCGCAGTGCCGGCAGCAGCGTGCTCCGCGCCCAGTCGATGAAGGGCCGCTGCTGGGCACCGCCGATCTGGACCAGGGCGACCTCGGTGAAGCCCGCGTCGGCGTAGGGACGTACGGCCTCGACGAACGCGCCGACGTCCGAACCGCACGGAATGGACTCGACGATGTCCTCCGTGCGGACGAACTGGGTCCCCTGGTCGAACGCGGAGGGCCCCGGCAGCTCGGAGTTGACCTTCCAGCCCCCGAGCGACCAGCGGAACTGGTCGTGGGCGCGGGCGATCGCGGCGTCCCGGTCGGTGTCGTAGCAGACGGGCACCTGCCCCACGCGGGGCTTCCCGGCCCCGCCGTGCCGGTCGAACGCGTTCAGCAGCTCGCTCTTGGGTTCGGTGGCGATGACCAGGTCGCCCAGCGTTCCCGCGAGTTCGCAGGACCTCTCCCCCGAGACGGCGATGCCGATGGGAACAGGCTGGTCGGGCAGATCCCACAGCCTGGCGTTCTCCACGTCGAAGTGGGCGCCGTGGTGGTTCACGTGGTTGCCCTCGAAGAGGGCGCGGATGATGTGTACGGCCTCTTCGAGCATCTCCAGCCGGACATGGGCGGCGGGCCAGCCCGCACCGACCACGTGCTCGTTGAGGTTCTCACCGGAGCCGAGTCCGAGCCGGAAACGGCCCTCGGCGAGCAGCTGGAGCGTCGCCGCCTTCTGCGCGACCACCGCCGGGTGGTAGCGGGTGGTCGGGCAGGTCACGTACGTCATCAGGGGGATCCTGGACGTGGCCTGCGCGGCGGCTCCCAGAACCGACCACGCGTAGGGCGCGTGTCCCTGGGAAGCCAACCAGGGGAAGTAGTGATCAGAGGTGACGGAGAAGTCGAAGCCTGCGTCCTCCGCCGCGACCACGTCCTCGACGAGGGCGCGGGGACCTGCCTGCTCAGTCATCATCGTGTAGCCGATTTGAACCATGTGAAACTCATTTACCGTGACATCGTCATAAAACATGAATTCATGTCAATGGCTGTCTGTGATCGACTCTCCGGGGTATGCGCCATGCATGGACGTAACAAATGGAGCATGGGAATCGCTCGCCAGCACCGGCGGCGCCGACGGGCCGGGAGCAGTGGGCGTGGTCATCGGCATCGTCGGCCTGTTCGTGGTGCTTCTGCTGATCGGGGGCTTCTGGTTCGGCATGAGGCGCCGCGACAAGGAGTCACGGCCACCGCGCCCCGATGAGCAGCCGTCGCGTCCGGATCACCGGACGGAGATCCAGGAGAGCGGGCATCACGGCCCGGACCACTTCCCGGAGAACGGCCGTGCCCTCTCGCCCTACGAGCTGAGTGACCGCGGTAACGAGGTGATCCCGCCGGAGGACGAGCGCCGGCGTGACTGACGCACGCGTGCGCCGGCCATCGGCAGGCGCTGCACAGACGTCCGGACCCCTGTGAAGGGGTCCGGACGTCTGTGCCTGGCCCGCCGGTCCGCATCATCGATCGGAGGAACAGGAACATGGAACCGGGGGGCAGATGAATCAGCCGGAGTCGGACCGCAAGACCCGCGTCACCGTTCTGGTGGCGCTCGCAGCCAACCTCGTCATCGCTGTGGCCAAGGGAGTGGGGGGTCTCCTCTCGGGCTCCCCCGCCCTCCTGTCCGAAGCCGCGCACTCCGTGGCGGACAGCGTGAACGAGGTCTTCCTGCTGGCCGCGCTCAAACGCAGCCGCCGGCCTCCCGACGCACGCCACCCTTTCGGGTACGGCAAGGAGCGTTACTTCTGGTCGCTCCTCGCGGCCGTCGGAATCTTCGTCGTAGGGGGTTGCTTCTCGTTCTTCCAGGGATTCGAGGCCCTGGGCCGCGACGAGCAGGAGTCACCTGACGGCTACACGGTGGGCCTGATCGTCCTCGCCGTCGCCCTGGCCGCGGAGGGCAGCTCACTCGTCCGCGCACTGGTCCAGCTCCGCGGGGAGAGGGGCGCCGCCCGGGACCCTGCGTTGAGGACGGTGATCGCGGAGGACAGCACGGCCGTACTGGGCGTGCTGCTGGCCATGGCGGGCATGGTGCTGCACCTGGTCACAGGGGACGTCGTGTGGGAGGCGTCGGCCTCTGTGGGAATCGGCCTGCTGCTGGTCTACGTCGCCTTCCGGCTCGGGAAGGACGCCCGTGACCGGCTGATCGGAGAGGCCGCCGACCCCGGCCTGCGCCGGGGCGTGGAGGATTTCCTCACGTCCCAGTCCGAGATCGACAACGTCGCGGCCCTGTTCACCATGGGCCTCGGTCTCGACTCGGTGCTGGTGGCGGCCAGGATAGATCTGGCACCCGGCATCGACAGCGAGGAGGTCGAACGGGTCGCCGTCCGGATCAAGCGGTCGATCGCCCGGACCTGGCCGGAAGCCGAGCACGTGTTCCTCGACATCACCAACGCGCCGCCCCGGAGCGGGGTGTGATCACGGCGGCCGCGTGTTGCGGGAGTCGCCGGGGCGGATGAGGCTGGTCCTGGCCGCGCGGCACCGAAGAAGTCATGCCGCAGAACCGATAAGGCAGTGGGACCATGACTCCTGGCGATCCGCGGACCGTGCCGGAACCGGCGGTGCTGAGCGGCGCGAGCGCTCCGTGCTGGGTCCACCTGGTGACCCATGACCTGAAGGACGCCCAGCGCTTCTACAGCGCCGTTCTCGGATGGACCTTCCGCCCCGGACCGTTGGGCAGGGACTTCCTGATGGCGCGCTCCGGCGGTGTGCCGGTGGCCGGCATCGGCGCGGTCGCGGCGGCCTACCAGGTGAGCGTGGCGTGGATGCCCTACTTCTCCGTCCGGAACGCCGACGTCGTCTCGGCCCGCATCCGCGAACGCAGTGGAACCGTCGCCGTGGGTCCGCTGACGGTCGGGCAGGGACGCGCCGTCCTGGCGGCCGACCGGGACGGCGCGTCCTTCGGCGTGTGGGAGTGGACGGGCCGTGCGGCCGGCCTCGCCCCGGCCGGGAACCGCGCGCACGCCTGGCTCCGGCTCCGCACCAGGGACGCCTTCGACGCCGCGATCTTCTACGGCGAGGTCCTCGGCTGGGCGAGCGGGGAACCCGGCGGCTGCGAGGTGGCGTACGTGAAGGAAGAGGTGCTCGTACGCTGCGGCGGACGCCCGCTGGCGCGGATCAGCTCCGGTGCCGTGGAGGCCGCTCCGGATCCTCAGGTGCGCCCTCACTGGCAGGTGCAGTTCCCCGTGGCCGACGTGGAGACGACGGTCCTCGCCGCCGAGCGGAACGGAGGAACCCTCATGGAGCACCGCGCGGTGCAGCACGGCAGCGAAGCCACGCTGCGGGACCCGGACGGCGGGTTCTTCACCGTGACGGACGTACGCGGTCCGGCGTGCGAGGACGAGGACTGAGGAGCCAGCGCGGGGACGAGGGCCGACGGGTCAGGGACGCGGGCCGGACTCCTCGGGCTCCGGGGTCTCCTCCTCTTCGTCCGGCTGCCGGCCGTTGTCCCGTGCGATGGCCCAGAGCGGGAACACGAGCCAGCAGGCCAGGAACCACAGGGCCATGCCGCCCACCAGCCAGAGAGCCACCACGTTGTGCAGCGCCACCCGCAGGATGAGCAGCAGCGTGCAGCACATCGTGCCGAAGAGCAGGCCGAGCCCCAGCTTCATCAGACGTGAGGCCCAGATGACCGTCTGCGGCTTCATCCGGCGGCCGGTGAGCAGCCGGTGGTACGACACGGGTCCTATCAGCGCGGCAGCCGTCGCCGACCCCAGCATGACGGTGGTGACGTAGATGTTCCGGTCGACGGTGGAGAGATCGCTGAAGCGGGGCTGGAAGACCACTGCGAGCAGGAAACCGAACAGGATCTGGACGCCGGTCTGCGCCACCCGCAGTTCCTGGAGCAGCTCACCCCACTGCCGGTCCGCCCGTTCCGCCTCGGTCTCCCGCCGTCCGCTGTGCGGGTTCCTCCCCGCTTCCTCTCTGCCGTCCCCGTCGCTGTCCGCCGGTATCTGTCCCATGGATGCCTCCCCCACGTCGTAGAGGTGGTACTGGTGCCCCGCGAAGCCGTGGTGAATCCCAGATCCTCCATGGTGGCAGCGGCCGGGAGGCCCACCACCCGGCGGAGAACGGCGGGCCGCGGATCGGCACCGGATGAGGGGGACCTCGACGGACCGTGGCAGCGCCCTTAAGATCGTCGTACGGCATCGCGCGCCGGTCACCGGCCGGGTGAGGCGTGGAGGTAGCCCGTGAGATGCCCGCTGGAGGCATTCCACCGTGTCAGTCGAGTTGAATCACACCATCGTTCACAGCCGGGACAACCGCGAGTCGGCAGAGTTCCTGGCGCACACCCTGGATCTCACCGTCGGAACCGAATGGGGCCCCTTCATCCCGGTGGTCCTCGCGAACGGCGTCACGCTGGACTTCGCGACCGTTCCCGCCGCATCGATCACCGTCCAGCACTACGCGTTCCTCATCTCGGAGGCCGAGTTCGACGCCGCCTTCGGGCGCATCGAGGCGCAGGGGATCACGTACTACGCCGACCCTCACCGGAAGCACCCCGGCGAGATCAACCACAACGACGGCGGACGCGGGGTGTACTTCCCCGACCCCAGCGGCCACGGGATGGAACTCATCACCCGCCCGTACGGCGGCTGGGCGTAGCAGCACCCGCCCGAGGGGCACAAGGCCGGCCCGGCCGCGATCGGTGACCGGGCCGGGCCGGCCGGCTCAGGGGCCGCCGCCGGTCGTGAGCACCAGATCGGGCCGGTCCCACATCACCGCGGGCGGGCGGGCCGCCACGGTGCCGGTGCGTTCGGCACCCACACTGCGGTAGAAGCCCTCGGCGGGAGGGTGTGCGACCACACGTACGGCGGCCAGACCGGCACGGTACGCCTCCTCACGCAGGTGGCCGATGAGGAACCGCCCGACCCCCCGCCCCTGGACGTCGTCGGCGACGAACATCAGGTCGAGCTCCGGTGGGGACAGGACCAACGCGTAGAAACCGAGAATCCGCCCGTCGTCGTCCACCGCCACGTGGACGACGTGCGCTTCGACGTAATCCGGTCCCACCTTGTATCCCGCGACCATGGGGGCGTAGGGCCCCTCGTACGCACGTGACGAGGTGACCAGGCGGGTGAGCCGTTTGGCGTCCCGCGCGAGGGCTCTCCTGATGCGGACCCCGCCGTGCCGACCCGTAATGCGCGCTCTCATGAGGTGAGTATTACGCACTCGGCGCGCAGGGCGCACGTTTCCCAGCACCCGCGCCGCTCGGCACACCCCTCCTCCACGATCGCGTCGATGTCGAACGGCCGGAGGTTCAGCAAAGGCCCCTCCGGCGGCCCGGCCAGTGCCTCGCGGATGCTCTCGTCGGCCTCGGCCGGCATGCGCCGGACCTCCGCCTCCGACCGCGCCCGGGACGCCTCCCGCCGGATGTCCTCGGCCGCCTTCCGCAGTGCCGGCGCAGGCGGGAGGGCCGACAGCCGCTCACGCTCCGTCTTCGCCTTGACCCACCACGTCGCGTCGTAGGGCCTGTCGAGACCGGGAACAGGCTTTCCGGCACCCGGCAGGCCTGTGAAGGCGCCCCGCTCCTCGGCCTCACGGATCTGCCGGTCCACCCATGTCTCGAAGCTGACCCCCGCGGGTCTGCGCTCGGCCATCGCGTGTCCCTCTCACCACTCGCGCCGGACGGCACCGTGTTCGGCCGGGCACGTCCGGGTCGACGCCTCACACGATACCGAGGGACATTCCCGGGCTTGAACGGAGCGCAGCGGGTACACGGCTGATGCGCACCGCCCGGCCCGTACATCCGGGCCGGGCCCGAACCGGAAGGGGATGACGAGAGTGGAACAGCACGACGCACCGACCGCCGACCGACGGGAGCGTCGGACATGACGACCGTGGTGATCATCGTTGCCATCGTCCTCGTGGCAGCGCTCGCCTTCTTCCTCGTCCGTGGCCGTAACACCGGGGGGCGGGGGCTGCAACGTCGCTTCGGACCCGAGTACGACCGGACGGTCGCCCGTCACGACGGCGACACCCGAGCGGCCGAGCAAGAGCTCTCCGAGCGTGTGAGGCTGCACGGTTCCCTGTCGGAACGACCCCTGCGGCCGGAGGCCCGCGAGGCGTACGCACGCCGCTGGGCCGAGGTGCAGGAACAGTTCATCGACTCCCCCAGGGAAGCGGTCGTCGCGGCCGACGCGCTCCTGGCACGGCTCGCGCATGACCGGGGCTTCCCGGACGGCAGCAGCTTCCAGGAGCAGACGGACGCTCTCTCCGTCCACCACGCCGAGCAGGTGGACGGCTACCGCAGGGTGCACACAGCCGTGAGGGGTCAGGGCGGTACCGAAGAGATGCGGAAGGCCCTGGTCGAGTCCCGGGCGCTCTTCGACGTACTCCTCTCGGACGCACCGCATGAGCCGGCCAGGACGGACCGGCACGAGACGAAGGGCAGTGCAGCAGCATGACCGACCACACCGAGCGCATGACGGAAGCCGCCTTCGGGACGGAGCACCGCCCCACCGGAACCCCGCCGGGCAGCCCGGCTGGAGCAACTCCCGGAGCCGCACCGGGCAGCACCCCGGGTGCCGCAGCCGGGCCGGTCTCCGAAGACGGCAAGGGGCTCGGGCCGAAGAGCAAAGGCCCCGGTGACCTCAGCGTTCCGACCGCCCCCCGAACGGCTCCTGCCACGCCGCCGGCCGAGCGGACCGGCCGTCACGAGGTCTCCGGCGCCGACCGCACCCTGATCTCCCCGGCGCACCGGGAGAAGCTGTCGCTTCGCATGCAGCAGGCGGTCACCGACTTCGTCGAGAGCCCCCGCCGGGCGGTCGAGGAGGCGGACAGCACGTTCGAACAGGTGGTCTCGGGTCTGACCGAGGCCCTCGCGGAACACGGGCGCCTCCTGCGCGCGAGCTGGCAGGAGCAGGACACCGAAGCCCAGACCGAGGAACTGCGCATAGCGCTCCAGCGCTACCGTGACATCAGCGAACAGCTGTTGAAGATCTGAGCGGCGCAGCCGCCGTACGCCGGCCCGGTGCCACGTCCTCCGACGCGGCACCGGGCCGGCGCACGTCTGCCGTACGTCAGGCAGGGACGGCCAGATCGTCACGCAGCCGCTCGGCCGCTGCCGGGGGCAGGCGCAGCGCCTTGCTCAGATAACCGTCGAGTCCGCCCCAGCGCTCGTCCATCGCGTCCAGGGCCGCCTCGAGGTAGCGGGGCCGGACCTCGATGACCGCCGACGCGATGTCCGGGTCCCCGCCCTCGTCGAGAAAGCGCCGTACCGCGGGCCCGGACGCGGCACGCACCGCTCGGTTCACCGCGAGGAACTCCGCGCGTACGACATCCCGGGACGCCCCCGCCATCATCAGCAGAAGAGCGGTGGCCCAGCCCGTCCGGCCCTTGCCGGTCGCGCAGTGGAAGAGCAGCGGTCTCGTCCGCGGGTCCGCGACGGTGTCCAGGAAGGCGCGGTAGGCGGCCGCAGCGCCCGGCGAGAGGACCATCCTCCGGTAGGTCTGCGCGAAGAACTCCTCGGCCCTCCCGCCTCCGAGCAGAACGGCTGCTCCGTCCGGGTCACCCAGCAACGCCTTGAGCCGGCCCGGCGCCAAGCCGGGGCTGTCGCCGAGCACATCGGCGACGAAGAGTCTTGCGCCTGCCGGAAGCCGGTCGGGCGCCCATCGGCGCTCGTCGGCGGTACGCAGATCGACCACGGTACGGATACCGAGTGCGGCCACCGCCACGTCACGTTCCTGGAACGCGCTCAGCTGGCCCGAACGCAGGAGGATGCCCTGCCGCAGGCGGCGGTGGCGCCCCAGGGCGACACCGCCCAGATCGCGCAGGTTGACAACGGTTGAGGCGGGGACGGCCCGGGCGGTCTGCACGATGAACTGCCTCTTTCCCGACAGACTGCAGGTCGGAATCAACGTCGCACGGCGTGCGCATATCGACAAAGGGAACGTGGGGTACGGGAGCGCGGGGCGGCGGGGAATCAGCCGGCGAGGATCCTTGTCTTCTGCTCCACGAATTCCGCATCGGTGAGAACGCCCCGCTGCCGCAGGTCCGCGAGTCTCTCGAGCAGCGTGATGACATCGTCCCCGCCGTCCGCCGGGACCCGCTCGTGCGCCAGGAGCCGGCCTCCCGCCTCCTGGGCCGCCCGGGTGAGAGGTACCGACCAGAGGTCTTCCCACACGATCAGCGCGGCACAGCTCTCCTCCGGCAGGCGTCCGAGCGCCTCAAGACCCGTGATCTGCGGCAGCCCGGCGGGCGGGACGTCCGGTGGCTCGAACGGCACCAGCCCCTGGGGGTCCGCCTCCCGCAGCTCGACACGCTCGAGGGCGCCGCCCGCGGCTCTGCGGGCGAAGGCCAGATCGAGGATGCGTACCGCCTCGGACGCGACGGCCTCGGCCAGTACCGGAGCGATCGCGTCGGCGAACCGGCCGCCGGGAAAGGTGACGACGAGGTACTCCACGGGTCCCACGGTCACGGCGCCTCCTTCCCCTGGGGTTCTGGGTCGACAGCAGCGTAACTCCGGGCAATCCGTCACGCCCTGCAAAAATATATGACAGAAGGAAAATATGCCGCATATCTTTGACCGTCGGACGGTCCGGAACTGCGCGCAGCCGCTCGACGTGCCGAGGCCGACGCCCGCCTTCCCATGAAGGCACATCACCGGGGCCCTCCAGCTCGCGTTCCGACGGATCGGCCGGCGAGGGTCCGGGCTCGTACCGGGCCCGCTCCCACGAGGCGGGCACCACCGTCCCTGCCCGCGTCGCCACGATCCGCACACGGCCGGTCAGGAATCGAGAAGCGAAGGGTTCCCGCCGCCCGTAGCGTGATCCGCATGGACATCGAGCTCTCCCAGTGCTTCATCGCCGTCGACGGCCACGGTCACGACAAGGCGCTCACTCTCCACCGTGACGCTCTCGGCCTGGAGGTACGCAACCGTGCCAGGCCGGAGGGCGTGCGCTGAGTGGCCGTCAGGGCACCGTCGCAGCCTGGTGCGGAGCCAGTCCTCGAGCCGCCGCTCGCGCGGTCTCCGGCAGGGTGATCATGGCGGAACTGCCGACGGAGGGCCTGCTGCGCGGTACCGCCTTCACCACTGACGACTGCACCACCGATGGCTACGGCACGGCCTTCGAACGCGTCTGCGCGACGGGGGCGGGGCGGTCCAGGAACCGTACGGCGTCCGCGACCCCACCTTCCGCGCCCCCTCCGGCCACGTGCTTCGTCCCGGCCGGCCCCGAAGGTGATTCCCCATGGCGGCACCTGCGGCCTGATAGACAACGACCGTTGCCGTGGAACCCGGCGACGCCGGCCGCGGGTCGCCCAGGCGGCCCGTGCAACAGATGGAGAAAAGACGAGCATGGCCACGAGGACGGACACGCGGTCATCCGCGCCGCATGTTTCCGACAGCCACGATGTGATCCGCGTGCACGGTGCGCGCGTGAACAATCTCAAGGACGTCGGCGTCGAGATCCCGAAGCGCCGGCTGACAGTCTTCACCGGCGTCTCCGGCTCGGGCAAGAGCTCACTGGTGTTCAGCACGATCGCCGCCGAATCGCAACGGATGATCAACGAGACCTACAGCGCCTTCGTCCAGGGCTTCATGCCGACGCTCGCACGGCCCGAGGTCGACGTACTCGAAGGTCTCACGACGGCGATCACCGTCGATCAGCAGCGGATGGGCGCCGACCCCCGCTCCACGGTCGGCACCGTCACCGACGCCAACGCGATGCTGCGCATCCTCTTCAGCAGACTCGGCGAGCCGCACATCGGCCCGCCCGGCGCGTACTCCTTCAACACCGCCTCGGTCCAGGCCAGCGGCGGGATCACCGTCGAACGCGGTGCCGCCAAGACCCGGACCGTGAAGGCGACCTTCAGCCGCACCGGCGGAATGTGTACGCGCTGCGAGGGCCGTGGATCGGTCTCCGACATCGACCTCACCCAGCTCTACGACGACTCCAAGTCACTCGCCGAGGGGGCGTTCACCATCCCCGGCTGGAAGTCGGACAGCCAGTGGACCGTGCAGGTCTACGCCCAGTCGGGCTTCGTCGACCCGGACAAGCCGATCCGCGAGTACACCAAGAAGGAGCTGCATGCCTTCCTTTACGGGGAACCGGTCAAGGTCAGGGTCAACGGCGTCAACCTCACCTACGAGGGGCTGATCCCCAAGATCCAGAAGTCGTTCCTCTCCAAGGACAAGGAGGCGATGCAGCCGCACATCCGGGCGTTCGTGGAGCGTGCGGTCACCTTCACCACCTGCCCCGGGTGCGACGGCTCCCGGCTCAGCGAGGGCGCCCGGTCCTCGAAGATCAAGCGGATCAGCATCGCCGACGCCTGCGCGATGGAGATACGCAGCCTGGCCGAATGGGTGCGTGGCCTGGAGGAGCCGTCGGTGGCTCCGCTGCTCGCCGCGCTGCGGCAGACCCTCGATTCGTTCACGGAGATCGGCCTCGGCTACCTCTCGCTCGACCGGCCGGCCGGCACGCTCTCGGGTGGCGAGGCGCAACGCGTGAAGATGATCCGCCACCTCGGTTCCTCGCTCACCGACGTCACCTACGTCTTCGACGAGCCCACCATCGGCCTGCACCCCCACGACATCCAGCGGATGAACGGCCTGCTGCTGCGGCTCCGGGACAAGGGCAACACGGTGCTCGTCGTGGAGCACAAGCCGGAGACGATCGCGATCGCCGACCACGTCGTCGACCTCGGCCCCGGCGCGGGTAACGCGGGCGGCACCGTCTGCTTCGAGGGAAGCGTCGAAGGGCTGCGGGCAAGCGGCACCGTCACCGGCCGCCATTTCGACGATCGGGCCACCCTCAAGGACTCGGTCCGCGAACCCACCGGCGCACTGGAGATCCGTGGGGCGTCGGCGCACAACCTGCGGGATGTCGACGTCGACATCCCGCTCGGGGTGCTGACCGTCGTCACCGGCGTCGCCGGTTCCGGTAAGAGTTCGCTCGTGCACGGATCGATTCCCGCCGGTGAGAACGTGATCTCGGTCGACCAGAGTCCGATCAAGGGCTCGCGCCGCAGCAACCCGGCCACGTACACCGGGCTGCTCGACCCGATCCGCAAGGCGTTCGCCAAGGCCAACGGCGTGAAGCCCGCGTTGTTCAGCGCGAATTCCGAGGGTGCCTGTCCCACGTGCAACGGTGCGGGCGTCATCTACACCGACCTGGGGATGATGGCCGGCGTCACGACGACCTGCGAGGACTGCGAGGGGAAGCGGTTCGACTCATCGGTCCTCGGATACCGCCTGGGCGGCCGTGACATCAGCGAGGTGCTCGGTATGTCGGTGACCCGGGCCGAGGAGTTCTTCGGCCCGGGTGAGGCAAGCACGCCGGCGGCGCACCGCATCCTGGGCCGGCTCGTCGACGTGGGGCTCGGATACCTCAGCCTCGGGCAGCCGCTCACCACGCTGTCCGGTGGTGAGCGGCAGCGGCTCAAGCTGGCCACCCACATGGCCGAGAAGGGCGGCGTCTACGTCCTCGACGAGCCGACCGCCGGCCTCCACCTCGCCGATGTCCAGCAGTTGCTCGGCCTGCTCGACCGGCTCGTCGACTCCGGCAAGTCGGTCGTCGTCGTCGAGCACCACCAGGCGGTCATGGCGCACGCCGACTGGATCATCGACCTCGGACCGGGCGCCGGCCACGACGGGGGCCGGATCGTCTTCGAGGGCACACCGGCCGACCTCGTCGCCGGCCGCTCCACCCTCACGGGCGAGCATCTCGCGGCCTACACCGGGGCCTGACCGGTGCAGCCCGGCGCCGGCCTCCGTCCCGGCGCCGGGCTGCACCCCCGGTCCTGCTCCCGGGACAAGGCCGCTCCACCCAGAGCATCCGGCACATTTCGGAGAGTGCAAGGTCACAGCCTGCGGCCCTGCTGCTCACCCGAGCGCTGACCTAGCATCTGAGCATGACGGTCCTGCCTGCTGACGGGCTTCCTCTGGCCGCCGAGTTCCCCGACCCTTCCCACGACCAGTGGCAGAGCCTTGTCGAAGGTGTCCTGCGCAGGTCAGGCAAGGAAGTCGCGGGCCCGGCCGCCGAGGAAGCGCTGTCCACCACGCTCGGGGACGGGCTCACAGTCCGCCCTCTGTACACCTCCGTCGACACGTCGACGGACCCCGGTCTGCCCGGTTTCGCGCCCTTCACCCGGGGCAGCAGGGCCGCGGGGAACACCACGGACGGCTGGGACGTGCGCCAGCGCCACGCACTGGCCGATCCCGTGCGCCTGAACGAGGCGGTCCTCAACGACCTGGAGAACGGCGTCACGTCGCTCTGGCTGGCCGTGGGCGAGCCCGGCGGGGTCCCGGTCTCCGGCCTCGCCCGTGCGCTGGAGGGCGTCCATCTCGACCTGGCGCCCCTCGCGCTCGACGCGGGCACCGATCCCGGGCCCGCCGTCCGGGAGTTGCTCGGTCTCTACGAGGCCCGGGGGATCGCGAAGGGGGCCGTACGCGGGAGCCTCGGGGTGGACCCGCTCGGGCAGGCCGCGCGTACGGGCGCCGAGCCGGAGCTGAGCGCCGCCGCCCACTGGGCCCGGCTGTGCTCCCGCGAATACCCCGGACTGCGCGCTCTGACCGTGGATGCCTTGCCGTACCACGAGGCGGGCGGTTCCACCGTCGAGGAGCTGGGGCTCTCGCTGGCCACCGGCGTCGCGTACCTCCGGGCGCTGACAGCCTCGGGGCTCTCCGTCGAAGAGGCGTGCGCACAGCTGGATTTCCGCTACGCGGCGACGGCCGACCAGTTCCTGACGATCGCGAAGCTGCGCGCGGCCCGGCGGCTGTGGGCCCGTGTCGCCGAGGTCTGCGGAGCCCCGGACGCCGGGGGGCAGCGGCAGCACGCCGTGACCTCGTCGGTGATGATGACACGCCGTGATCCATGGGTGAACATGCTGCGGACGACGCTGGCCTGTCTGGGCGCGGGCGTCGGCGGAGCCGAGTCGGTGACCGTGCTCCCCTTCGATCACGCCCTGGGGCTGCCGGACGCGTTCGCGCGGCGGATCGCCCGCAACACCTCGACGATCCTGATGGAGGAGTCACATCTGGCCCGGGTGACGGACCCGGCGGGTGGTTCCTGGTACGTCGAGCGGCTGACCGATGAACTCGCGAGCGCCGCCTGGGCGTTCTTCCAGGAGGTCGAGCGGGCCGGCGGTCAGGCCGCCGCCCTTCGCTCCGGCATGGTCCAGGAGCGGCTGGCGGCCACCTGGGCGGCCCGGAGCAAGGACCTGGCCCGGCGCAAGGAGCCGGTGACCGGGGTCAGCGAATTCCCGGTCCTCGACGAACGGCCGGTGGAACGCGAGCCCATGCCCGCCGCCCCCTCGGGCGGCGGGCTGCCCGAGGTCCGGCGCGACGAGGCGTTCGAGGTACTGCGGGCCAGGTCGGACGCGCACCTCGCGACCACGGGCAGCCGCCCGAAGGTGTTCATCGCCGCACTGGGGCCCGCTTCGGTGCACACGGCACGAGCCTCCTTCGCAGCGAACCTCTTCCTGTCGGGCGGCATCGAGCCCGTCCAGGAACCGGCTTCCGTGGACGCGTCGACCGCCGGCGCGGCCTTCACGGCGAGCGGGGCGACGATCGCCTGCCTGTGCTCGGCACAGACGCTCTACGCCGAACAGGCCGACGCCGTCGCGTCGGCCCTCAGGGCCGCGGGCGCCGAGCGGGTCTTCCTCGCCGGCCGGCCGGGCGAGTACGCCGGGGCCGATGTCCATGTGTTCGCCGGCTGCGACGTGGTCGCCGTCCTCTCCTCCGAACTCGACCGCATGGGAGTGGCGTGATGCAGACACCCGAGACCTCCGGGGCTTCCGGGGCCTCCGAGACCCCCGGGTCCTCCGTGCCGGACTTCTCCGACGTCGCACTGAGCGGCGGGTCCTCGGACAGGGTCTCCGAGGACCGGTGGCAGGCCGCTGTGAAGGAGTCGGCCGGCCGCTCCGAGGAGGAGCTGCTCTGGGAGACGCCGGAGGGTATCGAGGTCAAGCCGCTGTACACCGGACGGGATCTCGAGGGGCTCGATTTCCTCGGGACCTACCCCGGCATCGCTCCGTATCTGCGCGGTCCGTACCCGACGATGTACGTCAACCAGCCCTGGACGATCCGCCAGTACGCGGGATTCTCCACGGCCGAGGAGTCCAACGCCTTCTACCGGCGCAATCTGGCGGCCGGGCAGAAGGGTCTCTCGGTCGCGTTCGACCTGCCGACCCACCGCGGTTACGACAGCGATCACCCCCGGGTGACGGGCGACGTGGGCATGGCGGGTGTGGCGATCGACTCGATCTACGACATGCGCCAGCTCTTCGAGGGCATCCCGCTGGACCGGATGTCGGTGTCGATGACGATGAACGGAGCGGTGCTCCCCGTACTCGCCCTGTACATCGTGGCCGCCGAGGAGCAGGGGGTGCCGCCCGAGAAGCTGGCCGGGACCATCCAGAACGACATCCTCAAGGAGTTCATGGTCCGCAACACCTACATCTATCCGCCCGGCCCCTCGATGCGGATCATCTCCGACATCTTCGCGTTCACCTCGCAGAAGATGCCTCGCTACAACTCCATCTCGATCTCCGGCTACCACATCCAGGAGGCCGGTGCGACGGCCGATCTGGAGCTGGCGTACACCCTGGCCGACGGGGTGGAGTACCTGCGGGCCGGGCAGGCGGCGGGCCTGGACGTGGACGCGTTCGCCCCGCGCCTCTCCTTCTTCTGGGCGATCGGCATGAACTTCTTCATGGAGATCGCGAAGTTGCGTGCCGCCCGGCTGCTGTGGGCGAAGCTGGTCAAGGAGTTCGGCCCGGAGAACTCCAAGTCGCTTTCGCTGCGCACCCATTCACAGACGTCCGGCTGGTCGCTGACCGCGCAGGACGTGTTCAACAACGTGACGCGCACCTGCGTCGAGGCGATGGCCGCCACCCAGGGCCACACCCAGTCGCTGCACACCAATGCGCTCGACGAGGCGCTCGCCCTTCCGACGGACTTCTCGGCGCGCATCGCACGCAACACCCAGCTGCTCCTCCAGCAGGAGTCGGGCACCACGCGCGTGATCGATCCGTGGGGCGGCAGCGCGTACGTGGAGAAGCTGACGCACGACCTGGCGCGGCGCGCGTGGCAGCACATCGAGGAGGTCGAGGCGGCCGGCGGCATGGCCCGGGCCATCGACGCGGGCATCCCGAAACTCCGGATCGAGGAGGCGGCCGCCCGTACGCAGGCGCGGATCGACGCCGGACGCCAGCCGGTCATCGGCGTGAACAAGTACCGCGTGGAGACCGACGAGAAGATCGACGTGCTCAAGGTCGACAACTCCTCGGTGCGCGCCCAGCAGATCGAGAAGCTGCGCCGGCTGCGCGAGGAGCGCGACGAGACGGCCTGTCAGGGCGCGCTGCGCGCCCTGACGGCCGCGGCGGAGCGGGACCCCGGGCCGGGGCTGGAGGGCAACCTGCTGGCGCTGGCCGTCGACGCCGCGCGGGCGATGGCCACGGTCGGGGAGATCTCGGACGCGCTGGAGAAGGTGTACGGCAGGCACGCGGGACAGATCCGTACGATCTCCGGGGTGTACCGCAAAGAGGCAGGAGAGTCCCCGTCCGTGGACCGCACCCGCACCCTGGTGGACGACTTCGAGGAGGCGGAGGGCCGGCGTCCGCGCATTCTCGTCGCCAAGATGGGTCAGGACGGGCACGACCGCGGTCAGAAGGTGATCGCGACGGCCTTCGCCGACCTGGGCTTCGACGTCGACGTCGGCCCGCTGTTCCAGACCCCGGCCGAGGTCGCCCGTCAGGCCGTGGAGGCGGACGTGCACGTCGTCGGCGTCTCGTCGCTCGCCGCCGGCCATCTCACGCTCGTGCCCGCGCTGCGCGAGGAACTCGCAGCCGAGGGGCGGGAGGACATCATGATCGTGGTGGGCGGGGTGATTCCGCCGCAGGACGTCGAAGCCCTCCACGAGGCGGGCGCCACAGCGGTGTTCCCGCCCGGCACGGTGATCCCCGAGGCCGCCCATGACCTGGTCACGCGGCTCGCCTCCGCGCTCGGCCACGAGCTGTGAGCCGCTGACCGTGGCGGCGCACAGGAGTATCGACATCGACGCCTACGTCAAGGGTGTGCTCGACGGGAAGCGGGCGTTCGTCGCCCGCGCGATCACCCTCGTGGAGTCGGCCCGGCCTGATCACCGGGCTTCGGCCCAGCAGTTGCTGAGCGCGCTCCTGCCCCATGCCGGGCGGTCCAGGCGCATCGGTGTCAGCGGGGTGCCCGGCGTGGGGAAGTCCACGTTCATCGACGCGCTCGGCACCCTGCTGACGCGGCTCGGGCACCGGGTGGCCGTGCTGGCCGTGGACCCGTCCTCCAGCCGCACCGGCGGTTCGATCCTGGGTGACAAGACCCGGATGGAACGGCTGGCGGTGGACGCGAACGCGTTCGTACGCCCCTCCCCCACCGCGGGGACCCTCGGCGGAGTGGCCAGGGCGACCCGTGAGTCCATCGTGGTGATGGAGGCGGCGGGCTACGACGTGGTGCTGGTGGAGACAGTCGGGGTCGGGCAGTCGGAGACGGCGGTCGCCGGCATGGTCGACACCTTCCTGCTGCTCACCCTGGCCCGTACCGGTGACCAGCTGCAGGGCATCAAGAAGGGTGTCCTGGAGCTGGCCGACGCCATCGCGGTCAACAAGGCCGACGGCCCGCACGAGCACGACGCCCGCTCCGCGGCACGTGAACTGGCCGGCGCCCTGCGGCTGATGCACCCGGTGGACGCGGCGTGGACTCCCCCGGTGCTGACGTGCAGCGCCCGGGAGTCGACCGGTCTGGACGCGCTGTGGGAGCGGCTGGAGCAGCACCGTACGCTCCTGGAGTCCACCGGGCGGCTGTCGGCCAAGCGCCGCGAGCAGCAGGTGGACTGGACCTGGGCGATGGTCCGGGACGAGCTGCTGGACAGCCTGCGCGGCCACCCGGCGGTGCGTGCGCTCGCTCCGGAGCTCGAGCAGCGTGTCCGCGCGGGCGAGTTGACGGCCACCCTGGCCGCCGAACGGATCCTGCGGGTGTTCCGCGGCGAAGGCTGAGGCCATCGCGCCCTGCGGGACCGGTCCGCGCCACGCGAGGGCGGCACCGACGCCGGCCGGGTCCTCGGCCCGAGGGCCCCGGAAGGGCGGGGCGGGCGTGCCCGGGGTCCGGGCACGCCCGCCCCGGTGCTCAGTCCTGGGCACCCAGCACTTCGGAGACCAGGGCGCGGGCCTCGTCCTGGACTTCGGCCAGGTGTCCGGCTCCCTGGAAGCTTTCCGCGTACACCTTGTAGACGTCCTCCGTGCCGGACGGGCGGGCCGCGAACCACGCGCTGTCGGTGCAGACCTTGAGCCCGCCGATCGCGGCGCCGTTGCCGGGCGCCTCGGTGAGCACGGCGGTGATCCGCTCACCGGCCAGTGTGTCCGCGGTGACCTGCTCCGGGGACAGCCTGGCCAGTACCGCCTTCTGCTCGCGGGTCGCCGGGGCGTCGACCCGCGCATAGGCCGGATCACCGAACCGGGCGGTGAGTTCGCCGTAGTGCTGGGAGGGGGTGGATCCGGTGACGGCCGTGATCTCCGAGGCGAGCAGGGCGAGCAGGATGCCGTCCTTGTCGGTGGTCCACACCCGGCCGTCGCGGCGCAGGAAGGAGGCTCCGGCGGACTCCTCGCCGCCGAAGCCCAGGGTGCCGCCGAACAGGCCGTCGACGAACCACTTGAAACCGACCGGCACCTCCACCAGTTGCCGTCCGAGATCCGCGGAGACCCGGTCGATCATGGAGGAGGAGACCAGGGTCTTGCCGATGCCGGCTCCGGCCGGCCAGCCCTCACGGTGGGAGCAGAGGTAGCGGATCGCCACGGCCAGGTAGTGGTTGGGGTTCATCAGGCCCCCGTCGGGCGTGACGATGCCGTGCCGGTCGGCGTCGGCGTCGTTGCCGGTGGCGATGGTGTACGCGTCGCGCCGCTCGATCAGGGATGCCATGGCGTACGGCGAGGAGCAGTCCATCCGGATCTTCCCGTCCCAGTCCAGCGTCATGAAACGCCAGGTGGGGTCGGCGAGCGGGTTGACCACCGTGAGGTCGAGCCGGTGGCGTTCCGCGATCCGCCCCCAGTACGCGACCGAGGCGCCGCCGAGGGGGTCGGCACCGATCCGGACGCCTGCATCGCGTACGGCGTCCAGGTCGAGGACGGCCGGGAGGTCGTCGACGTATCCGGTCAGGAAGTCGTGCCGTCCGGTGGTGCCGGCGGCGAGTGCCCGGGGGTAAGGGATCCGCCGGACCTCCTTCATGCCTCCCTCGATCAGGGCGTTGGCCCGGTCCTGGATCCAGGAGGTGGCCTCCGAGCCGGCCGGTCCGCCGTGCGGAGGGTTGTACTTGAACCCCCCGTCGGCGGGCGGGTTGTGCGAGGGCGTGACGACGATGCCGTCGGCGAGACCGCCCGTACGGTCCCGGTTGTACGTCAGGATCGCGTGCGAGACCGCCGGGGTGGGGGTGTAGCCGTCGTCGCTGTCGATCAGGACGGTGGCGCCGTTGGCGGCCAGCACCTCCACGGCCGTGATCCGGGCCGGTTCGGACAGGGCATGGGTGTCGGCGCCGAGGAAAAGCGGCCCGTCGGTGCCCTGTCGCTCCCGGTAATCGCAGATGGCCTGGGTGGTGGCGGCGATGTGATCCTCGTTGAACGCCGCCGCGAGCGCCGATCCGCGGTGACCGGACGTCCCGAAGGCCACACGCTGGCCGGCCTCGGCCGGGTCGGGACGCACCGTGTAATAGGCCGTCACCAGCCGTGCCACGTCCACCAGATCTCCGGGCTGCGCCGGCTGACCGGCCCGTTCGTGAACCATCGCTTCTCCTTCGTCCTCATCGGCCGCTCGTGGACCGCCACGGAGCGGACGATCACCACGAGCCGCATCCGATACTGCCTCTTCGGCTGCCCTCCTCGGTACACGGCACGGCAGCCGGTACACCGGGCGAACGGTGGGTCACGGGGTCGTTCCGCGGCGGCCGGCCGGTCCGCGTGGAAAGCGTGACGGCCGGCAGCGGGGCCGGGAACGCCACCCGGGGCGGTCCGCAGATGTGATTCGCGGGCTCGACCCGGCACGCATTGCCGAGCATTTCCGGCAGACGTGTCCGGAGCCGACAGGACACGCGCGAAGCTGTACGACACGGCCCTCATGACGACATTGCCCGAGCCGGAACAGTCATATCCGTCTGACACGCCGCAGAATTCGGGGGACCGGCGACGTCCAGCCTTCCGGAGTCAATGCAAGTGGACGAATGCGCGAGTCATGCGTGTTTTCCCTGACGCGGTCTGCCACAGTGCATTTCGGTTTCACCCACTTGATTTCCGCCGCCACATTTATTGCCGCCGGTGTTCACCCGGACCGGCTCTTCGGGGGCATGTGAAAGAGAGCCGTGTGTGCTGCACAAGAGTTGCACCGACGAACAACGACTGACAGTCCTTCACCTGGTCCAGCCGGTGGAGGGGGGAGTCGCACGGGTCGTGACCGACCTCGTCGCGGCGCAGGTCCGGGCAGGACTGCGGACCGTCGTGGCCTGCCCGCCCGACGGGCCGCTGACGGCCGGTGCGTCGACCGCCGGGGCCCGGGTGTGCGCCTGGCCCGCGGAGCGTGCCCCAGGCCCCGGGCTGGGCCGGGAGGTCCTCACGGCCGGCCGTCTGATCCGTACGTGCGCCCCCGACGTGGTCCACGCCCACAGCGCCAAGGCCGGGCTGGCCGGGCGCCTGGCCGTGCGCGGCCGGATTCCTACGGTCTTCCAGCCGCACGCCTGGTCGTTCGAGGCTCTGGAGGGCAGGTCGGCCGGACTCGCCACGGCGTGGGAACGATTCGGGGCGCGGTGGAGCGACCGCATCGTCTGCGTCAGCGAATCCGAGCGTCTGGCCGGGCAGCACGTGGGAATCACGGCACGCTGGTCGGTGATCCACAACGGCATCGACCTGGACCGCTTCCGGCCTGTCCGCGGTGACGCCGCCGCTTCCGCACGTGCCTCGCTCCCGCTGCCCGGCGGGATCCCCGCCGACGTGCCGCTCGTCGTGTGCGTCGGCCGCCTGAGCCGGCAGAAGGGCCAGGACGTGCTGCTGCGGGCCTGGCGGACGGCAGCGGTGGGCGGCGCGCGCCTGGTCCTGGTCGGGGACGGGCCGTACAGGGACGAACTGCGGCGCACCGCGCCACCCGGCGTGCTCTTCACGGGGGCCTGTCCGGACGTACGGCCCTGGATCCAGGCGGCGGACCTCCTCGTTCTCCCTTCACGGTGGGAGGGGATGGCGCTGGCTCCCCTCGAGGCCATGGCCTGCGGCACCCCCGTCCTGCTGACCGACGTCGACGGGGCCAGGGAGAGCCTGCCGCCCCGGCACCTCCTCCACTGCCTCGTACCGCCGGAGGACCCCGCGGCGCTCGCGGCGGCACTGACCACACTGCTGAACGACCCGGCGCTGCGGGCGGAGCTGGGCCGTACGGCACTGAGCCGCGCCCGGTCGCTCTTCGACGTGAAGAAGACCGCCGGAGCGGTCCTGCGCCTCTACGAGGAACTTGCCGGCCAGTCCCGCCCCACGACGAGGAAGCCCACCGAGCGATGACGACGGACAGCGCGCCTCCCCCCAGAGCCGTCCAGGCGACTGCCGTACGGCGGGCGGTCTCCGCGATCCGCCCACCGCGCGGCGGCAGGGAGGGCCCTCCGGCCCCACGGGCCACCGGAGGCGTCACGCGGCGGCGGGCCCCGGCGGCACTCGTGGCCTCCGACGTGCTCTCGCTCGGGCTGGTCGTGGTGCTGGCCGCCCCCGGCCCGTGGCCACCGGCCGCCGTCCTCCTGCAGGCTGCCGCCCAGGTGCTCCTGCACGCCCACCGGGGCCTCTACAGGCCCGGGTTCTCCCCGTCGGTCCTGGCGGAGCTGCCCGCTCTGGCCGGGCTGGCCGTGGTGCAGTGGTACGTCGCCGCCGAGGCGGTGTCCGCATACGACCCGCGCCTCGCCGCAGGCTGGGCCGAGCTCGGCTGCGCGGCCGGACTCCAGGTCCTGGTGAGCTGCGGGGGGCGTGCCGTCGTCCACCGGACCCGGCTCTGGTCGGCCGGACGCGATCCGCAGTCCACCCTGGTGGTCGGTGACGGTCCGGCCGCCGACCGGGTCATCGCCGTGCTGCAGGAACACACGCGGTACGGGATGCGGCCGGTCGGCCGGGTGCTGGGTTCCGGCGCGGATGCGGGCAAGCCGGCCGGCGGAACACCGCTGCCCGTCCTCACGTCGGTGCAGGACGCCGGCCGGGCGGTCGTGCAGAACTCCGTACGGCACGCCGTCTTCACGGCCCTGCCCGAAGCCTCGCCGGACGGGGCCGAGCTCTTCGCACTGTTCGCGCGGCACGGCTGCCGGGTATGGCTGATCAGCGATCAGGGAACGGCCGCACAGTGCCGGACCCCGCCCCGGCCGGACCATGTGTGGGGCTTCGCGGTCCACCCCCTGCACGCCGGACCGCGCCGTCCGGCGGCTCACCGGGTGAAGCGGGCCATGGACGCCGTCCTGGCCGCGGTGGCCCTGGTCGTGGTGTCCCCGGTGATGGCTTCCTGCGCCCTCGCCGTGCGCGTGTGCGACGGCCCGGGGGTCATCTTCCGTCAGGAACGGATCGGCGGGTACGGACGGCCGTTCGTCCTGTTGAAGTTCCGCACGCTGCGCCCGGCCGACGCCCACGAGTCAGCCACCCGATGGAACGTTTCGGCGGACCGGCGTATGAGCCGCGTCGGCAGGATGCTGCGCAGGACGTCGCTCGATGAGCTGCCGCAGCTGTGGAACGTCGTACGCGGCGACATGAGCCTGGTCGGACCACGCCCCGAACGCCCTTACTTTGTACAGCAGTTCAGCCGGAAGCATCCCGCTTACCGGAACCGGCACCGGATGCCGGCCGGCATCACGGGACTGGCCCAGGTGCACGGTCTGCGCGGTGACACCTCGATCGAGGACCGGGCCCGTTTCGACAACCGGTACATCGACACCTGGTCGCTGTGGCAGGACATGTGCGTGCTGGCGCGCACAGCCGGTTCGGTGTTCCGGCTCGGAGGCAGCTGAACCGTGGCACTCACCGCAACCGCAGCGTCCACCGCCCCGGCGGCCGCCCCGGAGAGGGCGCTCCCTCGCCGGTGGGGCCACCGGTGGCCGTTGCTGCCGCTGATCGCGGCGGTCCTCCTCGTGGCCGTGCCGGCCGAAGGCGCGGAGGCCGGGAGTGTGTTCGGTGTGCCTTCGGCCGATCTGCTCTCGGGTGCGGCCGTTCTCGTCTGTGCGGGCCGTCTGCTGTTCCTGCGGCGGCGTCCGCTCACACCGGCGGCGGCGGTCGTGCTGGGCCTGCCGGTCGTGGGCCTCGCCGTGGCCGCGGTCACTGCCGCGGACCCGGTGGCCGCGCTGCCGGGATGCGTGCGGTACCTGCAGATCTTCGTCCTGGTGCCGGCCGCGGTCCTCCTGCTGGTGAGGGACGCGCGGGGGTTCCGGGCCGTGGCGGGTGCACTCGTCCTGCTGGCGGTCGTCCAGGGCGCGACGGGTGTCCATCAGTACGTCACCGGCTCCGGCGCCTCCTACAGGGGGGAGGACATCCGCGCGGTCGGCACGTTCGGCCCCGGCGATGTGATGGCAATGGCCACGGTCGTCGGTTACGGCCTGGTGGCGGCAGCCGCCTACGCCCTTCGCCCTCCCGCCGGCGCACCTCGCCGGCTCAGGGTGTGGGCCCCCGTCACCGCCGTGCTGCTGGTCGTCCCGCTCACGCTGTCCTTCAGCCGGGGGGCTTGGATCGCGACGGCGGCCGGGACCCTTGCCGTGATCGCGCTGACCGGGCTCCGGCAGGCCGTCCGCGTGCTGGCGGTGCTGGGCGCGGCCGGAATCGTCCTGGTCGGTGGTCTCGGCGTCGGATCCGAGATGATCTCGCAGCGCCTGACCAGCATCACCGAGGTGACCGGTGCACCCGACCGGTCGGTCAACGACCGCTACACCATGTGGGCGGCCGCGGCGGGCATGTGGCGCGAGCGGCCCGCGACCGGCGTAGGTCTCAAGGGTTTCCCGGCGCACAGGGACGGGCACGCCTCGATCGGACTGTCCGCCGGCAGTGACACGGCGGGGGCCGGGCAGGAGTTCCGCAAGCAGCCGCTGCTCTCCCCTCACAACATGTATCTGCTCGTGCTCAGCGAGCAAGGACTCATCGGCTTCACGGCGCTGGCGGGCTCCTGGGCGGCGCTCCTGGTGGGCGGTGTGCGCCGGCTGGTGCTCGCACGGGCACGGAGGGCCGCAGCCGTCGACTGCGGTCTCGCCGCCGTCGGGCTGATGACCTGGCAGACGGTCGACTTCCTGTACGCGGACATCGGCGGTCCCTCCACCGTGCTGACCGGAATCGTGCTCGGCCTCGCCGCGTGGTGGGCACTGGCCGAGCCGGAGGAGGCGACCGCCCGGTGAGCGGGACCGCCACGGATCCGGCCGCGGGGCCGCCCACGCCCGGCGCTCTGGTACGGCCCGGGCGCTTTCTCGCGCGGGCGGCGGGCGGCGCCGCCGGGCTGACCGTGGTCGCTGCCCTGCTGGGGCTGGTCCGGGACCAGGCCGTCGCCCGGCTCTTCGGTGCCAGCCATGCCAGCGACGCCTTCCTGATCGCCTGGACGGTGCCGGAGATGGCGGCCACGCTGCTGATCGAGGACGGCATGGCCCTGCTCCTCGTACCGGCGTTCAGCCTGGCGCTGACCCGACGTGACCGCGGCGGTGACACGCAGGACCCGGTCCGTGCCCTGGTGGCCGACACCCTTCCCCGGCTGTTCGCGTCACTGGCCTGTGCGGGCGGGCTGCTCGTCTGGGGCGCTCCTTGGGCCGTCGGCATCCTGGCGCCGGGGCTGGACGACCCCCGGCTCGCGGTGGACTGCACGCGGCTGACGGCCGTCACGGTGCTCACCTTCGGTATCACGGGGTACTTCAGCGCGGCGCTGCGGGCGCACGGCCGTTTCCTGGCTCCGGCCGGCGTCTACGTCTCCTACAACCTCGGCATCATCGGCACGACCCTGGCGCTGCACTCCGTCTGGGGCGTGCGCGCCGCGGCCGCGGGGGTCGCCCTCGGCAGTCTGCTGATGATCCTCACCCTGCTTCCCACGTTCGTGCGGCTGCTGCCGGGGCGAGGCGGGAAGCCGGTGGCGCGGGAGCACGGTTCCGCCCTGCTCGGCGCGGCGGTCCTGGCACCGGTCGTCCTGTTCGTGGTGAGCCGTCAGTCGCAGGTCCTCGTCGAGCGGTTCCTCGCCTCGTCCCTGCCGGACGGGGCCATCTCCCACCTCAATTACGCTCAGAAGGTCGCGCAGTTGCCGATGGTGCTGTCCATGATGATCTGCACGGTCACCTTCCCCGTCGTCGCGCGGGCCGTGGCGGCCGGGGACCGTGAGGCTGCCAGGAAGCGGGTCGAGCGCGATCTCGCCCTGGCCGGCACCGTGGTGCTGCTGGGTACCGCGATGGTGCTCGGATGCGCCCCCCTGATCGTCGAAGTCCTCTTCCAGCGAGGTGCCTTCGATGCGGCGGACACCGCCGCCACGGCCGGTGTCATGCGGGTCTACGCACTCGGGCTGCTCGGCCACACACTGGTCGGCGCCCTGTGCCGGCCGTTCTTCTCGGCCGGCCGTCCCACCTGGTACCCCCTCTGCGCCATGGGCGCCGGGCTCCTGGTCACGACCGCTGCCGGGTTGCTCCTGACCGGCCCGTTCGGCGTCAACGGCATCGCGGCCGCCAACGCCGCCGGTGTCAGCGTGGCCGCCCTGCTGATGCTTCTGGGGCTGGGTTCACGGGCGGTCGCCGTGCGGGCCGGGGCCGTCGCCGTCTCCCTCGCCCGGCCGGTGGCCGCGGCGGCGGTCGCCGCGGCCACCGGCCGGCTCGTCACGGATCTGGTGGCCGGTCCGGTACCGGGGCTGGCCGCCTGCTGTCTCCTCGTACCCGCGGCGTTCCTCCTCACAGGGCTTGCGCTGCGGGCCCCCGAAGCCGTTCATCTGCTGGCACTCATCCGACAGGGGTTCTCCCATGACCGCTGACACCTCGTCACGCCCTGCCCGTGCTCTCCCCCGCCGGTCCCAGCCGTGGATCCTGACCTATCACTCGGTGAGCGATCCCACGGACGACCCGTACAACATCACTGTGTCCGCCGACCGTCTCGACGAGCAGCTGACCTGGCTGCGGAGCCGTGGACTCACCGGCGTGGGCGTCGCGGAGCTGCTGAACGCGCGGGCCCGCGGGCAACGGGGGCTGGTGGGGCTCACGTTCGACGACGGGTACGCCGATTTCCTCGACGAGGCCTTTCCGGTGCTGCTCGCCCACGGCTGCACGGCGACCGTGTTCGTCCTGTCCGGACGCCCCGGCGGCTCCAACGCCTGGGATCCACTCGGCCCGCGCAGACCGCTGCTGACCGAGGAGGACATCCGCACCGTCGCGGCGGCGGGCATGGAGGTCGGTTCGCACGGGATGCTCCACCGGGACCTGACCGCACTGTCCGACGACGAACTGCGCCGGGAGACACAGGGCAGCCGGGAGACGCTCAACCGCGTCGTCCGGCAGGCGCCGTCCGGTTTCTGTTATCCGTACGGCACGGTCGACCACAGGGTGGTCGAGGCCGTACGGGAAGCGGGATACGCCTACGGGTGCGCCCTCGCTCCCGGTGCCCTCTCGGGCCCGCTCGCCCTTCCCCGCACGCATGTCAGCCACTCCGACCGGGGCGCCCGTCTGTGGGCCAAGGAGGTGCGTCACCGGTTGCGCCACCGCTCCCCCGGCACCGGAGGATGGCCGGGGGACGCCGGGTGAAGGCGCTGCACATCATCACCGGACTCGGCATCGGCGGGGCCGAGCAGCAGCTACGGCTGCTGCTGCGCCATCTGCCGGTGCGCTGCGACGTGGTGACGCTCACCAATCCGGGGGCGGTCGCGGAAGGGCTGCGGGCGGACGGCGTCCGGGTGCGGGATCTGGGGATGAAGAGCAACCGGGACCTGGGCGCCGTGCCCCGGCTGGCCCGGCTCATCCGCCGCGGCTCGTACGACCTCGTGCACACGCACCTCTACCGGGCCTGTGTCTACGGCCGGATCGCGGCGCGTCTCGCCGGGACAACCGTGGTGGCGACGGAGCACTCGCTGGGCCGCGCGGAGATCGAGGGACGGCCGCTCACCCGTGGCACCCGGGAGCTCTATCTGCGCACCGAGCGGCTCGGTGCGGCGACGGTCGCCGTCTCCGACACCGTCGCGGGCAGGCTGCGCGACTGGGGTGTGCCGGCGTCCCGGATCCATACGGTGCCCAACGGCATCGATGTCGCCGCCTTCCGCTTCGACAGCACGCAGCGGCGCGCGACGCGGGCCCTGTTGGGTCTTCCGGGAACAGCCTTCGTGGTGGGAGGCGTGGGCAGGCTGGTCACCGGCAAACGCTTCGACCTGCTGGTCCGCGCCGTCGCCGCCCTCCCCGGTGCCTGGCTCGTGCTGGCCGGGGACGGGCCGGAAGCCGTGCCGCTGCGCACGCTCGCCGCCCGGCTCGGTGCGGCGGACCGCGTCAGGTTCCTCGGTGAGTGCGGCGCCGCGGGCCCCGCTCCGGCCGTTCCCGCGGTCCTCAGTGCCGTCGACATCTTCGTCTCGGCGTCCCGGGAGGAGTCCTTCGGTCTTGCCGTCGTCGAAGCCCTGGCCGCCGGACTGCCCGTGGTGCACGCGGCCTGTCCCGCCGTCGAGGACCTTCCGGCGGGCCGGGTCCCGGGCACCACCCGTATCGGGTCCCTCCCCGGCACGTCCGATCCCACGAAGGAGCTGACGGCCGCGCTGCGGCACCGCATGGGGAGCGGTGCCCGCAGACTGCCGCCACCCCCCGCCGTGGACCGTTACGACATCCGGCTCAGCAGCCGGCGCCTCATGGACGTCTACGCGCAGGCCACCGGCATCGCCCCAGCCATCCCGACCGAGAGAGATCACCCATGACCGACTCGTCCGAGCAGCAGCCCGCCGTCCCTGGACGGTTCCGCAGGCTCCACCCCGCATTCGTACGGCCCAGTTGGTGGCCTCTGCCCGTCTGCGTCCTGCTCGGGGCCGCCTGCGGGCTCTCCTACGGAATGCTCGCCCGGCCCGAATACGCGGCCACCAGCTACGCGATGGTCACGGCCGGCAAGGACATCGATCCGGCGGCGGCGCTGGGGTACGCGCAGTCGTACGGCCGCCTGGCCACCAGTGACGCCACCCTCGCCTACGCCAAGGGGGCCGCCGGCGAGCCCGTGCGCGAACTACGCACACATGTGAGGTCCGAGACCTCCCCCGACTCACCCATGATCGCGGTCACCGGCACGTCGGCCGACCGGAACCGCGCCGCGGACATCGCCAACGCGGTGACCGAGGCCGTGATCGTCAGCAGCGGGCATGTCGCGAAGGAGACCGGCATGAAGCTGATCAAGTTCTCGCACGCCGTGCCACCTGCCGATCCGGTGTCTCCGTCCGCGCCGCTCGGCACGGCCGTGGGCGCCGGCGCGGGCGGACTGATCGGCGGGCTGGCCCTGCTCGTCCGCCCCCGGCCCGGGCGCCAGGAGGTCATGGTCCAGGTTCCGGGCCCGGCCCAGGGTGACGCCACCGGCGAACGGGAGCTCACACGATGACCACCGACCGTCGTGGGCGGCTCGCCGTCACCCTCTGCCGCGATCTTCCGGACTTCGCGGACCTCGCCGCCGAGTGGGACGCGCTGCACCGCCGCTGCCCGACCGCCACGCCGTTCCAGAGCCATGCGTGGCTCCACTCGTGGTGGCTCTCCTACGGGGTCCCCGGCCGGCTCCGGGTCGTACTGGCACGGCGGGGTGGACGGCTGATCGGCGCGGCGCCGCTGATGCTCGTGCACCGCCCGATGCCTCTGCTGGTGCCCATGGGCGGCGCGATCTCCGACTTCTTCGACATCCTGGTGGACGGCGAGGACACCGAGACAGCGATCGGCGCACTGGAGCGCGGCCTCCACCGGACAGCCGCACACGCGGTCGTCGATCTGCGGGAGGTACGGCCCGGCGCCTCGGCGCACCTGCTGTTCGAGGCATGGCCCGGCGTCCGGAGCAGCCGCACGGACTCGACCTGCCTGGAGCTGCCCGCCGAGCCCATCGACGCTCTCATCGGGCGGATGACCGGCTCGCGCGCCCAGCGGACCCGGGCCAAGCTGCGCAGGATCGACGCCCTGGGCATCGAGTGCCGCCCCGTGCCCGTGCACCGGGTCGCGGGCGCGATCGGCACCCTGCTGCGGCTGCACGAACTCCAGTGGCTCGGCAGAGGAGTCAACCCGGAGCATCTGCGGCCCCGCTTCTGCGCACATCTGGTGCGTTCCGCCCGCCGGATGGTGCGCGACGGCGAGGCGTCGGTCAGGGAGTTCCTGCTCGACGGGGAAGTGGTGGCCGCCGACCTGTCGCTCCGGTCCGCGCGGCTGACGGGGGGTTATCTCTACGGCGCCGATCCCCGGCTCAGGGAGAGGAAGGTGGACGTCTCCTCGATGCTGTTGCGCGAGATCGCGCGGGAGGCCGGAGGTCCGGACCGCGGGGTGCTGAGTCTGCTGCGCGGCTCGGAACAGTACAAGAATCACTGGGGGCCCGATCCGGTCGTCAACCGGCGTCTGCTGCTGGCTCGTTCCGCGCTGGAGCCGCTGCTGCGGTCGCGCGGGGCACAGCTGGCCGCACGGGACCGGGCTGCGGAGACGGTGGGGGCCCGGTTCCCCGGCGCGCGTAACTGGCGCGACCTGCTGAGCGGGCTTCCGGCCGCCGGGCTCGCGGCCGTCAGCCGGAGTTGAGCCGGGACGGCGAGTTCGAGATGGTCCGTTACCGTCTGCCGGTTTTCGCGTTGTCAGGGCATACCGGCCGCACGATCGGCGGCCGACTTCGCCCTCTCAAGGAGAACTGATGTCGCGTATCTCGAAGGTGGCCGCCGTCATGGCAGGTACCGGTGCCCTGATCGCCGGCGGTGCCGGCATGGCCACCGCCGACGCCGGTGCGGAGGCCGTCGCCGCGCACTCCCCCGGCGTCCTTTCGGGCAACGCCGTCCAGGTGCCCGTCCACATCCCGGTCAACGTGTGCGGTAACACGGTGAACGTGATCGCCTTGCTGAACCCGGCGTTCGGCAACACCTGCGTGAACGTCTCGGACAGCCACGAGGACACGGGCAAGGACGGCTACGGCCACTGATCTCCCCCGAGGCGCCGCCGGGCCTCCCCTCACCGCCTCCGGGCGGTGAGGGGAGGCCCGGCCCCATTACCGGCAGGGCCGACGCCCCTCAGACGTACCGGTAGAACCGGGTGTGGTCCATGACCTGCGAGGGCGCCACGTCCCACGGCGGCATCGGCTGGTCGAGCGCGAAGATCCGGCCCCGCTGCGGGTCGTCGGCGGGAAGCTCGCCGGCCGGCAGGTAGCCGGAGCGCGGGTGCGCCTTCTGCCAGCGGCTCCAGAGCAGGTCGATGAAGGCATGGTGCAGCCAGAAGACCGGGTCGTCGGGCGATGCCGCACCCGCCATCGATCCGCCGATCCAAAGGTGCACCTGGTTGTGGTTGGCCACCCCGCGGCCGCCTTCGATGCCCCAGCCCTCGATCCTGTTCCGGAAGCCGGTGGTACTGACGCTGTTCCAGGGGGCGGCGTCGTACACCGGGTCGCTCAGCGCGCGGTCCACGTCCGCCGTCCCGGGCAGGGCCACGGGCGCGGAGGGCCGGCCGAAGTTCCGCCGCAGGAAGGGGTCACCCGTGACTCCGGTACGGATACGCCAGTTCCCCTGCCGGTGGGCGAACGGCCCGGTCATCACCTGCCGGTCGCCCGGCCGGCCGTTGCCTCCGAGGAAGTCCTCCGCCCAGAGGGAGGCGCCCGCCGTGTTGTCCTGTGTCCAGTCCCAGTACGGGATCGACACACCGGAATCGACGGCCTGCAGCGCCTCCTCGAATTCCAGCAGGTATCTGCGGTGCCACGGGAAGAAGGACGGGGTCATATGGGCGGGCCGGGGCCCGCTTTCGGCGTCGGTGACGTAGTACTGCTGGTGCAGGGCGACGAAGTCGTCGTAGCGTCCCGAGCGTTTGAGCTCGAGGATCGCGTCGACCAGGCGTTTCTTCTCGGTGCGCGTCAGATCGCGCTGATTCTTGCGGTGGTACAACCGTGCTCAGTCCTCAGGGCTCAGATGGTGTGCGGGGAGACGGCCGGCAACTGGGAGGCACCGAGTTCGTCGACCGCCGCGCGGGCCGTCTCGACGAGCGTCGGGAACGACTCGTAGTGGTTGACGGTGCTGAGATAACTCCCGTCGGCGCGCCTCATCACATGCAGCGCCCTCCCGTCGACGCTGACGTGGATACCGGGTGCCGCGGCGGGAGTTCCGGGCTCGCCGGCGTGCGCCGGGGCGCCGGCCGGCACGACGGCGGTGACCGTCCCCCGGATCTCGCGGCCCTTGTAGAGCTCGTAGAACCGTTCGGGCCCCACGGCGTCGCGCTCCCGCGGACGGCCTTCGGGCTCCGGGCCCCTGAGGAGGACCGGGGCGAGCGCGCCGCCGGTGCCGGCGATCACGGATGCGGTGAAGACGGAGCGCAGCACCGCGCGGCGGGCCGGTCGCGGGGCGCTGGGCGGGTCCCCGCGCGTGCCGGTGGCCGGGTTCATGGTGGATGTACCTCCCTCTCGTCCGCTCCTGCGAGGTGCCTCGCTCGCATGGGCAACGAGACGGAGGGCGGACGGTTCTCCTGCGCAGGACATCACGCGACCGTGGGAATTGTCCGGCTCATCCGGTCGTGTCGAGCGCCGAGTGCCGCCTGCCGGGCAAGCATGGTCCTCCGAACTCCCGGAGGTTGTGCATGCAAGCGCCGACGAACGTGCCCGAGGACCGCGTGCGGGGCACGGTCTCCGCCGATCTGGCCGATCCGACGTTCTGGTGCCTGCCACGGCCCGAGCGCCTGTCCGCGTTCGCCCGGCTGAGAGAGCTCGACGCACCGGTCCTCTTCACTCCTCGGACGGGGTCCCGGACGCCTTTCTACGCGCTGGTGAAGCACGCGGACGTGAGGGCGGCCAGCCGGCAGCCACAGGTCTTCACCAGCTCACCCGGCGTCACCGTTCCGGAACCGGCTCCCTGGGCCAAGGCGGTGTTCGGCAACTCCATGGTCAACATGGACGGCGCCGAGCACGCGGGGTTGCGCAGGACCGTCTCCCGCGCCTTCACGCCGAGACTGCTGGCCGCCGCGGAGGAGAACATCGGTGCCGTCGCCCGGCGGCTGGTGGACGAGGTGATCACCGAGGGCCCGGGTGACTTCATGCGCTCGGCGCCCTCCCGGATGCCGTTCGAGGTCATCTGCGACCTGATGGGCATTCCCGCTCGCCACCGGGCCGGCATCGCCGCCCGGATCGACCACGCTTCACAGTACGTCGGAGTGCGGAGACGTGGCCGCGCCCGGCTAAGGGTCCCGGGGCGTGGGCTGCGTGCCCTGGCCCGCATGCAGATGGAGGTGGCGGGCATCGCCCGTGAGCGGCGTCGCGTTCCGGCGGACGACGTGATCTCGGCACTCGTCCGCGCGGACGTCGGCGGCCAGGCCTTGTCCGCGCGCCAACTCGGCGCGTTCTTCTCGCTACTGCTCGTGGCGGGCGTGGAGACCACCCGGAACGCGATCGCCCACGGAATGGTGCTGCTGACCGCGCATCCGGAACAACGGGCCCTCCTGGAATCCGACTTCGACCGCTACGCCGATGGCGCGGTCGACGAGATCGTCCGCCACTCGACGCCGATCATCCAGTTCCGCAGGACGGTGGCGGCCGAGTGCGTGCTCGGCGGCCACACCTTCCTGCCGGGGGAGAAGGTCGTGCTCCTCTACGCGTCCGCGAACCGGGACGCCTCCGTCTTCGCCGGCCCCGATGTCTTCGACATCACCCGGTCGCCGAATCCGCACCTCGGATACGGCGGCGGGGGCCCTCACCATTGCCTGGGGGCGCATCTGGCGAAACTGGAGATGAAGGCCCTCTTCCGTGAGATGCTCACGCGGCTCGGAGGTGTCCGGGCTTCGGGTGCCCCGGGTCTGATCGACTCGAATTTCGACAACCGGGTGGGCTCCCTCCCTTTCACGTTCGAAATGTCTCACCCGAACGGCCCGCTCTGAATTCGTGCGTGTCGCGAATGGTCTACTCACGGGCTGTCCCACAGCCCGTCGCCGAATCTTTCTCCTTAGGGTCGACAGCGTCGGACAGGCCGCAATCCAAGGAGGAGCCGTGCCCGCACAGCGCCGTCTCATCAATTTCGGCATCGGCGCCACCATGCTCTGCCTCCTCGTCGGCGGCGCGGCCCTCGCCGGCCAGGACGCCACGGACGCCCAGGCCGGCAAGGGCTCCACTCACAGTGCGCCGGATCCGGACGGGACGACCGCGATCGGCGCCTACCTGGACTACGGGCCGAAAGGCATCCAGCGGATGGGAGAACTGTCACGCTGGCTCGGCGGTACGGACCTTCGTGTCGGGCACAGTTATCTGCCGGGCGACCTGTGGGTGAACATCGAGGGCCGTCCTGGCTTCCTCGCAGCGTGGGCGGCCTGGCGGAAGGCCGACGAGGACAGGATGTTCGTGCTCAACACGCCCATGCTGGAGCGGAACGAGGCGCATGTCCCCGACGACGAGGTGCGCGGTCTGCTGCGGGCCGGCGCCGAGGGGCAGTTCGACAGGCACTTCCGCCGGCTGGCCGAGCGTCTGGTCCTGCTGGGCGTGCCGGACACGGTGATCGTCCTCGGTTGGGAGATGAACGGGACGACGTACACACACCGGTGCGGCCCCGATCCCGCCGCGTGGAAGGCGTACTGGCACCGCATCGTCACCACGATGCGGTCCGTGTCCGGCCAGGAGTTCCGCTTCGACTTCGCACCGAGCAGGGGACGGGACGCCGTGCCCTGGACGGAGTGCTATCCGGGTGACGACGTCGTGGACATCATCGGCATGGACTCCTACGACCAGCCGCCGGCGCGCACCTTCGACGAGCAGGTGAACGAGCCGTACGGCCTGCAGAAGCAGGTCGACTTCGCGGCCGAGCGCGGCAAGCCGATCTCGTTCCCGGAGTGGGGACTGTTCCGCAACGGCGACAACCCCGAGTACATGCGCCGCATGCTGGAGTGGATCGAGCGGCACGAGCCGGTCTACCAGACGATCACTGACTACTGCCCGCACGGGGTGTGGCAGTGTGCCGACAACCCCGAGTCCTCCCGGGTCTTCCGCGACATGCTGAGCGGACTGCCGGACGCCACCGGCCCCTCGGCGCCCGAGCCCGACGCGAGCGGGACACCGGCGGCGCCCGAGTCCGCTCCGACGGTGCCTGCTCCGGACACGGACGAGCCGGAATGGTGCGTCACCGTTCCGCTGGACGACTGGTTCAGCCAGTGGCTGAACGACCGTGGCTTCTGTGCGCGTGGCTGAAAGCCGCCCTCCGGCTGTCCGATGCCCGCCAAGGGCACAGACCGGTGGTGGCCGTGAAGCTGCCCGGTACGTATCGCTTCCCGATCTCCCGGGTCTCTTCGATACTGGTGGCGCACGTACCTGACCGATAGGTCGGATTCACACCGACGCCGGCCGGCCGTCGGCGCTCTCTCCAGGAGGAACCGTTGCGCATGCTCATCAACGTGCCGGAGACCGTCGTCGCGGACGGCCTCCGCGGAATGGCCGCCGCCCACCCGGAGCTCGTCGTGGACGCCGAGAACCGGCTCGTCGTCCGGCGCGACGCCCCGGTGGCGGGGCAGGTGGGGCTCGTGTCCGGCGGCGGATCCGGGCACGAACCGTTGCACGCGGGGTTCGTCGGACCGGGGATGCTGTCGGCGGCGTGCCCCGGGGAGGTCTTCACCTCGCCGGTGCCCGATCAGGTGGTGCGGGCGGCCGTCGCCGTCGACAGCGGTGCGGGGGTGCTGTTCGTCGTCAAGAACTACACGGGGGACGTGCTGAACTTCGACATGGCGGCCGAACTCGCCGAGGACGAGGGCGTCCAGGTCGCCCGCGTCCTGGTCGACGACGACGTGGCAGTGGCCGACAGCACGTTCACGGCGGGCCGGCGCGGCACCGGGGCGACGCTGTTCGTCGAGAAGATCGCCGGTGCGCTCGCCGACGAGGGTGCGCCGCTGGAGCGGGTGGAGGCCCTGGCCCGGCGTGTGAACGAGTCCTCGCGCAGCTTCGGGGTGGCGCTCGGATCCGTGACGACTCCGGCGAAGGGCACGCCGACGTTCGATCTGCCCCCCGGTGAACTGGAACTGGGGATCGGCATCCACGGCGAGCCGGGCCGGGAACGCCGGCCGATGATGACGTCCGGCGAGATCGCCGACTTCGCGGTGCACGCGGTGCTGGATGATCTGCGGCCCAGCAGTCCCGTGCTGGTCCTGGTCAACGGGATGGGCGCGACACCGCTGCTGGAGTTGTACGGGTTCAATGCCGAGGTGCAGCGGGTGCTGACGGAACGGGGCGTGCCGGTGGCCCGTACGCTGGTGGGCAACTACGTGACGTCGCTGGACATGGCAGGCTGTTCGGTGACGCTCTGCCAGGTGGACGAGGAGATGGTGCGGCTCTGGGACGCACCGGTACAGACGCCCGCGCTCCGCTGGGGCCGGTGAACGGGGCTTTCCACCGTGCGAGGAACAGGAGATCTTGTGCTCGACACCGATTTCTTCCGGCGCTGGATGGACGCGACCGCGGTTGCCGTCGGCCGTGAGGCGGACCGGCTGACCGCGCTCGACGCCGCGATCGGCGACGCCGATCACGGGAGCAACATGCGGCGCGGCTTCACCGCGGTGAGCGACGTCCTCGAGAAGGAGGCCCCCACGACGCCGGGGGCAGTGCTGACTCTGGCCGGCCGGCAGCTGATCTCGACGGTCGGCGGAGCGTCCGGGCCTCTGTACGGGACTCTGCTGCGCCGCACCGGCAAGGCGCTCGGTGACGCTCAGGAGGTGAGCACGGATCAGCTTGCCGACGCCCTCGGGGCGGGCGTCGCCGCGGTGGCGCAGCTCGGCGGGGCGCACGCGGGCGACAAGACGATGCTCGACGCACTGCTGCCGGCCGTCGAGGTGCTGGGCGCCTCGTTCGGGGAAGCCCGGGACGCCGCGCTGGCCGGCGCCTTGGCGACCGTGCCGTTGCGGGCGCGCAAGGGCAGGGCCAGCTATCTGGGCGAGCGCAGCATCGGGCACCAGGACCCGGGGGCCGCCTCGGCCGTACTGCTGGTCGGGGCGCTCGTCGAGGCCTCGGGGACGAGTGGCGGGGGTGACGCGTGAGCGAGGAGAAGCAGGTCGGGATCGTGCTGGTCTCGCACAGCGGGCCGGTGGCGGAAGCCGTGGCCGAACTCGCCAGAGGGCTGGCGGCCGGGGGCGCGACGGCGCCTGTGGCGGCGGCCGGAGGGACCTCGGCCGGCGGGCTGGGGACGAGCGCGGAGCTGATCGTCGAGGCGGCCAGAGCGGTCGACAGGGGTGCCGGGATCGCGCTGCTCGTGGACCTCGGGAGTGCGGTGCTCACCGTGAAGTCGATGCTGACCGGGGGCGGTGGACTGCCCGAGGGGGCGCGGCTGGTGGATGCCCCGTTCGTGGAGGGTGCTGTCGCCGCGCTGGTGACGGCGTCGGTGGGTGGCGATCTGGACGCCGTGGAGGCGGCGGCCACGGACGCGTACGGTTACCGGAAGGCGTGAGCACCCCGGCAGGGAGGGGCGGTCGGCGTCAGGGGGCCGCGTGCCGGCTCAGGTCACCGCGCAGGCCGCTCCGTTGAGTGTGGACCCCGTGGCCGGGGCGTAGGTTCCGGAGCAGGAATCCTGGAAGCCGGAGGACTGGCTGGCGCCCGCCGCGAGCCGCCCGTCGAAAGCGGCGTTGACGGCCCTTACCGGTCCGGGGGCCGGAGTGGGCGTCGCGTTCCACGCCTGGGTGACCGTCTGGCCGGGTAGCAGCGTGAAGCCCGGCTCCCAGCCGTCGAGCGGCGTGGTCCCGGTGGGGGTGAGTGTGACGCCGGCGGTGGACCCGCCCGGCCACGAGTCCGCCGTGCAGCTCACCCGGCAGGGCCCGGGCGTACCCGGCTCGCTCGGGCCGGGGACGCCCGGGCGAAGGAGCTGGCGGCGAGGACCGCTCCTTCCTGCCACGGCTCGGACCCGGTCTGGACGCCGGTCAGGTACCAGGAGGCCTGCGCCATGCTCCGGGTCACGGCCCCGTCGACGAAGTCCATGGCGTCGAGGCTCCGGCTCGTGACCGCGGACGGGGCGGCACCGGGGGCGCTCCCCTCCGTCCCGGGGCGGAACCCACGGGGCTGGTGCTCGTCCGCGCACGGCCCGGCCGCCACCGGTCTCCGGCATTCCCGCATGCACCGGAGCACACAGCGGGACACCGTACGGCTCCCGGGCGGGGTCCGGGAGCCGTACGGCGTCGCGGCTCGCGACGGGGCGTCAGGCGGCGGGTGCCACCGACCCGGCCGCCACCTCGATCCGTACCTGCCGGGTGACGCCGTTGACGGTCACGGCCAGTCCGGCGGTGCCCGGGCGGAGCGCGGTGAGCGTACCCGTGGCGGGGTCCAGCGTCACGACGTGGTGGTTACGGGCGTCCTCCGCCTCGCCCACGTGGACGTTCGGAGAGCCGGTCCAGTCCGTGCTGAGCGGGAAGGCCGCCGGCACGGTCCGCGTGCCCTGGGTGACGTACGCGCCGACCCTCGTGCGCTCTCCGGCGACGAGCGCGGAGGGGGCCTCCGGAGTCAGGCCGTCGACATGGGCGCGGGTCTGTGCGGAGATCCAGTCGGGTCCGCCTTGCCAAGGCTGACGGCGCGCCCTCGCCTGTTCACCGGCCGGGACGCGGTCGGCGCCGATCAGGGACCAGCCGGTGAACCCCCCTTCGTCCGCGGGTCCTGCCGGCGCCTTGCCGGAGTTCCCGTTGATCAGGTACGGGACTCCGTCGACGTGCGAGGCGTGGAAGACCCCGGCGTGGCTGCCGATGAGCGCCGCGCCCTTGCCCGTCGTACGGCGGAAGGCGGCGAGCCACTGTTCCACGAGGGCCGCCTCCTTGCGGTCGCTCAGCTGACTCCCCTTCTGCACCGTCGGATCGCGCGGGGGCACGTGCTCGATCAGCATCACGGAGCTGACGGACCGGTCCTCCGCCGCCGCGTCGAGCTGTGCGCGCAACTCCTTGATCTGGGCGAAGCCACCCCCGCGAAGGCTGAGACCCGACGTGTCGAGCGTGATGACCCGGGTTCCCTTGTGGTCGAACGTCCGCCGGGCCGGCCCGAACTCTGCGATGAAGTTGTCGATCTTCCCGCCCATCACCTCGTGGTTGCCCGGTACGTAGTACCAGGGCAGCGAGTCGCCCAGTTCCTCCTCGAGGAGCCGGCGGGCGAAGGCGAGGTCGGCGGGCGATCCCTCGTCGACGAGGTCGCCGTTGACGACCAGGAAGTCCGGCCGCGCCGCCTTGATCTCGCGCAGGGTGCGCCGGGCCTGCCGGACGACGGCACTGTCCGGTTCCCGTGCGACGAACTGGGCGTCCGACATCACGGCGAACCGCCAGTCCCTGCGCTCGGTGACCGCGGCGGTGTCGATCAGCGGGTCGGCGGGCTCCGCCTGTTCGGGCAGAGCGACCGTGGGCGGCACCTGGGCGGTGAGGCCGTCGATGACGATCTCACCGGTGTACTGCCGGGTTGCCGCTGTCTCCGCGAGGTAGAAGCGGTGCACGGACAGCGGCGTCGCCGTGCCCGGCGGCACGGCGAAGGTGACCTGCCGCCAGCCGGTCCAGGTGAGGTACGGTCCCCGCAGCAGCTGGTCGGACCCGGCGGCGTCCTTGAGGTGCAGGGTCGGCCAGGCGCCGTGGCCGTCTCCCTTGATCCAGAGGGTGTACGCCTGCGGCTGGCCCGGTACGGCGACGGGCCGCGGCGGGGCGGCGTAGACGGCGCGCGTCGCCGTGGAGCGGGTGAAGTCGTAGGTGAGCCGGAGACCGGTGCCGGTGTGCCCGTCCGGTGTGGCGCCGAGCGAACCGTCCGCGCGGGCCTGGCTGAACTTCCAGGACCCGGCGTCCTCGAAGTCCGCCACGGCCTGCTCGGTGAGACCGACGCTCACCGCGAGGGTGGTGCTGACACCTGCCACGGTGGCCTTGATCCGGCCTGATCCGGATCCGGTGAGGGACCTCACGGTGAAGGATCCCCGGCCGTCGTCGTCGACGGCGAACAGCGTGTGGTCGTAGTCGAGGGTGAGGTCACCCGGTTCGACGGGAGCACTCGCACCGTGGGCGTCGAGTCCGACGACGCCGAAGCTGCCGGCCGCGTCCTTGTCCGCCAGCCCGACGCGTGTGGTGGTGGACCGGATCCGGTCCAGCCTGCCGAGGACGGTGAGCCGGGTGCCGCCGTGGGCGCCGGCACGTTCGGCCCGCACGTCGGTCGTGCCGCTGCGACGTGCGGTGAAGGTGCCCCGGGCGTCGACGCTGCCGACCGCCGGGCTGACGGCGCGCCAGCGCGGGGCGCCCGCGGCGGGGCCGTAGGTCTCGTCGTATCCGGCCGCCGTGAGCTGCCGGGTCAGGCCGGGGAAGACCCGCTCGGGGTGACCGCCGCCGACCGGGTCGTCACCGGGGGCCGCGCCGGAGGGCGTACGGGTCTCGACCCAGAACCCTTCGAGGCGCCCGCTGCCGTCGGGGGCGGTCAGGGCGAGGCCGTTGGGGACCGTGCGCTCGCTGCCGTCGGACGGGCTGTTCTCGACCTGGAGCACGTCGCTGCCCGGCTCACGGGCGACGAGCGTCGAGGAGCCCCCGCCGTCGAGATTCAGGGCGCTGTACGAGCCGGCCCTGCGCATCATCTCGCCGAGCTCGGTGAGGGTGACACCGCCGCTGTCGGTCTGGCGGCCGTCGACGGTGACGACCTGCATGGTCCGGCCGTCCTTCGAGAACCCGACAGCGGTGCGGGGCGCCGCGGTGTTGTTGCCCTCGCCGTCGTGGTCCTGCGCCACTCCGTCGACGACGAGCAGCTCCCGGCCACCTACGGCGGTGCGCGGTACGTCTCCGCTGTCGGTGCGTGCCCGGTATTCGATGCCGACCGGATCGCCCGGCCTCAGGGCGTTCAGCGGTCCGGCCCCGGCCTCCCGGCCCACCAGGACCACGGTGTCCTCGGGTACGGGCCCTGATGCGGGGGTGTCCGACACGGAGACGACCTCACCGTCCCGCACCGCGACTTCCGCCACGGGCTGTGCGCCGTCGACGGTCAGCGCCCTGTCGGCGCTGCCCCAGGCCGAGGTGTAGGCGCCGACGCCCTGGGCCGGTACGTTCGCCGCGTTGTACGCGTCCAGCGGGTGCGCTCCGGAAGGGAGGGACAACGTGCCCTCGAAGTAGAGCTCCAGGACACGGCCTGCGTTCCCCGGCCCGATGCCCACCGCCCGGTTGACACCCGGGGCCGGGGAGTGGACCGTCCGGCCGTCCTTCACCCCGGGCCCCTGGGGAGCTCCGGTCTGGTTGATGTCGAAGAAGTCGGCATTGACCGCGGCGACGGTACGGCGGCCCGGCCCCGGGTCGTGCCCGGCGGCGAGTTCGGAGATCGTGTGCCGGTCCGCGACCTTGCCCGAGGAGAGGTAGTCGGCGCGCACGCCGCTGCGGTCCAGGTCGACGGAGAGAGCGTCGACCCGCAGCCACTTGTCGGACTCTAGGCGGTCGTACGAGCTCAGACGGACGCCGGGGGCGAGGGGACGGGAGGCGCGGGCGGTCTCGATGCCGTCACCGTCCACGACGGATCTCGCTTCGCCGGACGGACCGCTCGCGGCGGGCGGGGCGACGGGCCTGAGGACCTCGGCAGCGGTGTACGGGCGGGGGTCCGGAGTCTGGTCGGCGGCCGCGGGTGTGACGGCCCCGGCCGCCATCGCCCCTGCGGTCGCCAGCAGCACGAGTGGCCGCACGACGCCGCGAAATGTGCCAAGGCCCACAAATCCTCCTGGTGCAGAGCAGATCGCGCGGAATGCACTGTCGGCGGACAGCATGACCGGGCTCACCAGGAGGCACCAGAGGGCATCGGGGACGTCAGGAGGAACAGCGTGCGGCGGACGAGTGGCCCCCTGGCGGCCCGGGCCGTGCCCTGCGGTCTGCGGGCCGCCCGCCCCGGTATCCGTGGACCGGTGGCCTTCCGTCTTCCCGGCCCGCACACTTGACGGCATGCCGACGGTCAAGCGCAGTGCGGGGCTTCTGCTCTTCCGGGTCGTCACCGGTGAGGACGGCCGGCCGGACGCCGAGGTGCTGATCGGCCATATGGGCGGACCGTTCTGGGCCCGCCGTGAGGCAGCGGCCTGGTCCGTCCCCAAGGGGGAGTACGTGCCTCCGGAGGAGCCCGCCGCCGCCGCGCGCCGGGAATTCGAGGAAGAACTCGGGCTGCCTCTTCCGGACGGAGCGTGGATGCCGCTGGGAGAGACACGTCAGTCCGGCGGCAAGACCGTCACCGTATGGGCCGTGGAAGCCGGCCTGGACCTTGCCGGGGCCGTGCCGGGGACCTTCACCATGGAGTGGCCGAGGGGGTCCGGTGTGCGGCGGGAGTTCCCGGAGATGGACCGGTTCGCCTGGTGCACACCGGAGGACGCACTCGAACTGCTGGTGGCGGGCCAGCGGGTCTTCGTCGAGCGGCTGCGCGCCTACGTCCGGGAGGGGCGCGCTCCCTCGGAGGCGTAGGGGCCGGGGCCCGTCACCGGGCTGCCCGCCCGGAGTTCGGTCCGTTCGCCGGTGAAGCGGCTCCGGAAGCTCCGGTCGTGCGAGACGACGACCGCTCCCGCGTACCGACCGGGTGCGGCTTCCATTTCCCCGACCAGGCCGAGCGCGGTGTGGTCCGTCGGCTCGTCCAGGATCAGCAGGTCCGCCGGGCGGGTCACCAGCCGGGCCAGGGCGGGTCTGCGCTGCTGCCCGAGGGAGAGGGCGGCCACGGGCACGGTCAGGTCCGCCGGACGCCTCGGGGACGTGGCTCGACGTCAGCTGGGCGCGGGTGCGCCGAAGAGACATGGGCGCTTTCCCTGAAGTGGCGTGTCCTCGGCGGGGCGCCGTCGACGCCTCCCGCGTGACGGCGCTCCATGGGGGCGTGAGGGCGAGGTGCGTCAAGGACGGGGCGGGCGTCGGTCCGTGCCGCGCTTGACCACGTCATGGCCGAGAGACACGGCCGCGGCCCCGCCGTCCGGCGGTCTGCTCAGGACGAGCACGGCGACGTCGTCGCGGCGCACTCCGCCGGAGAACCTCTGCAGGTCGCTCTGGAGCGCGTCCAGGACCTGATCCGGTTCGCGCCCCGCCCATCCACCGAGCCGCTCGTCGAACGGGTAGAAGGCACCCGTCGCGTCGCGCGCCTCGGTCACCCCGTCGGTGAGGACCAGCAGGGCGGCGTCCGGAGGAAAGCTCAGCCACTCCGCTGCGCGCGCCTCATCGCTCAGATCGGCCATGCCCAGCGGTACGGATGTCCGATGCAGGGCGGCCACGGCCGCCGCCCCGTCGTACAGCAGGCGCGGCGGCAGATGGCCGCAGTTCACGGCCCGTACCCGGTCACTGCCGTCGAAGCACAGCAGCAGGGCGGTGACGAAGCGCTCGGTCTCACCTGTCTCGGCGGAGAAGGCGTTGTGCCGTACGACCGCGTCCTCGACGGAGTCGGCCACCGCCGTGAGCTCGGACTCTCGCACGGCCGCCTCCCTGAACGCGCCGAGCGCGGCGAATCCGGCCCCGATCGCGGGCAGTCCCTTGCCCTGCACATCGCCGATGATCACTCGGGTTCCATGGGGCGCCTGCACGACCTCGTAGATGTCACCGCCGACGAAGCGGTCCTCCTCCATCGGTTCGTAGAGGCCGTGGACACAGACCTGTCGTGTGGTGACGGGGAGCGGGCGCAGGATCTGACGCTGGAGCGCGACGACAGCCGAGCGGAGTCTCGCCACCTCGGTGGCGTGCCGGATGCGCGCGGCGCAGGCCACGACGCCCAGAGTGCTGGCGAGGGCCGTGAAGCCGATGAGGAAGACCACGTCCCAGAAGGCACCGGTGGCGGCGATCCGGGATCCGACGACGACCAGGGTGACCCACACCGCCACTGCGGTGGTCTGGCGGACCGTGCAGAAGACGGAGGCCAGCGCGGGCAGCACGACCAGGAGCGGGATGAGGGGCAGGTCGTTCCCGGTGAGGGCGTCGAGGAGGACGACCGCGGCGGTCAGGAGGAGGAGCCAGAGGGAGAGGGCCCGGTTCCCGATCCGGGTGGCGCCCGCCGTCTCTTCCGGATCCGGGTCGGGCAGCGTCGGCCTGCGCGCCGCCGACGGGCGCCGGAGCCCTATGACCACGGTACGCCTCCAGTTCGTCCCTGACGTCCCACGTGTTCCAAGCTACCCGCCCCTTGGTCCCGGGTCCTGACGTCGGTGCGCGGGTCCGCGTCCCCGGGAGGGCCCGCCGGTACGAGCGCCGGCGGGAAGAAGGTCCTGCGGCGAAGGGGGGAAGCCGAGCGATTAGTGGAGCCGGACGGCGGAGGTGTCCGATGCGGCGGCGTGCGGGAAGGGTGTCTCGCCCCTCCCGGATGCCGTGGGCGACCGTCCGGACGGGACGGCGCGAGCCCCCGGCCCCGCGCCGCCCCGTCGGCGCGGACCCACTGATCCCGGTACGGCCCGGGAATGCGGTCGCTCCCCGCCCTCACGGCCAGGTTCCCGGCGCGGCGGATGCCGAGACAGGTGACCGTCCCCACGGTGCGCGGCAGGAGCGGGCCGGGGCGGGTGCGCCCGGCCGGATCCAGCGTCTCCGGCACGCCGGCCGGGCCGAGCAGCACCGCTTCCGGGGCGGGGGCGGCGTCCGCGCCGTCGTCCACCAGCTGGGCCCCCTCGGCCTGGAAGGCCGTCTTCCGGTGGAGTGGCAAAGGCCCACGCAAGGCAGTGAGGGCGACGGATGTGCCGGGGCCCGCGAGCGCGCCCCGGCACCGGCCCGGTCCCGGGCGTCCTGGGCGTCCGGCAGGGCCGGCCAGGGACCGGCGTCGGGGCGGTGGCGCGGGATGCGGCCGCGCCGCTCGGCGAAGCGGGTGGGGGCCGCTCGGCGACGCGCGGGGTTGTCCAGCGGAGGGGGCACGGCGATCCCCGGGACGGGGCACCGGGCAACGTCGACCGGTCCGCGCTCCGCGACGGGTTCCCGCTCGGCGACGTGGACGGGTCCGCGCCCCGTGACACGGTCGGGCCGGTGGTCCGCGAGGCGCTCGTACGGGCTGGGGGCGCGGCCTCGCCCACGGACTCACTCCGGTCACTGCCGGCGGGTGGGACAGGGGGTGTAAGGCTGATCGCCCCGCGCCTGTTCCCGGGCCGCCGGCCCGTTCACGGGCGTGCGGTCAAAACGCTCGCGGAGCGCGGCTCGTCCGTGGCACCCCCAGCCCGTACGAGCGCCTTCCCGCTCGTCCCCGCGGCATCACCGTGCGACCGGGTGGACCGGACCGTGCGGTACGCGGAACGGTTTCCCCGGCCGGTCCCGCGAATCGCGGACCTCTGCGCGGGATACGTCCCCAACGGGCATCTGCCTGTGGCACTCTGGATAAGGCCGCCCCACCGGGCTCCCCCGTACCGGTGGGGCGGTCCTGTGTGCTCGCGCACGCATCGGCTCCCCCACGGCGGCCGACGAGGACCACAGCGAGTATTTTCGGCCGATACCGGCGCACATGTAGCTCAAAACGGTCGCTCAGCACATGAGTTGCGGGCCATCGGGCAGACGCCCACACCTCATGGCACACAACCTGAGGAGCGTGACGGGATGGCCTTGCGCACTGCACAGACCGTTGGCGCGGAACGAGCAGGTGCCCCGGACGGGCTTCCCTGGATCGAGGACGCCGCGCGGATCGCCCCGCAGGACGCCCGGGAGCTGTCGAAACACTTCTTCGACAGCCTGCGGGTGCTCGAGGAGGGCACCCCCGAGTACCAGTACGCCCGGAACACCCTCATCGAGATGAACCTGTCCCTCGTGCGGTTCGCCGCCGGACGCTTCCGCAACCGGGGCAGCGGCGACATGGAGGACATCGTCCAGGTCGGCACGATCGGTCTGATCAAGGCCATCGACCGCTTCGACCTCTCCCGTGAGGTCGAGTTCACCTCGTTCGCCGTGCCGTACATCGTCGGCGAGATCAAGCGTTTCTTCCGGGACACCACCTGGTCCGTGCATGTGCCGCGCAGGCTCCAGGAGTTGCGTGTGGACCTCGCGAAGGCGAAGGAGACGCTGGCGGCGGGCCTCGACCGCGACCCCACGGTGAAGGAGCTCGCCGAGCATCTCGGTATCGGGGAGGAAGAGGTCACCGAGGGCCTCGTCGCCGCCAACGGCTACACGGCGGGTTCCCTCGACATCCCCGCCGACTCCACCGCCCCGACGGGCCGCGCGACGGGCGCGCGCACCTACGCGGACGTACTGGGTGAGCCGGACCCGGCGATGGAGACGGTGGAGAACCTGCACACGCTCGCCCCGCTGCTGGGTGGTCTCGACGCCCGTGAGCGCCGCATCATCGACATGCGGTTCGGTCAGGAGATGACGCAGGCCCAGATCGGCGAGGAGCTCGGCATCTCGCAGATGCATGTCTCCCGGCTGCTCAGCCGCATTCTCCGCCGGCTGCGTGACGGGATGCTCACCCAGGACTGACGCCGCGACAGGCACCGGGCCGGCCCCGCCTTCCGCGGGGCCGGCCCGGTCCTGTTGCGGCGGCATTGCAGCTTCGTGGCCACGTGCGCGTTCCGCTTCCGTCCCGGCGCGGGCGGCCTCTACGGTCCGTAACCAGTACGCCGCCGCGTCGCCACCGTGCTCGCGCGGACATCCCCGAACGACCGTGCGAGGTATGACATGAGCCAGCCCGTCGACTCCCTCACCGCAGGACACACCCCCGAGGACCACGACCGGCAGGGCGCCGGGACCGCGTGGTCCTTCGAGACCAAGCAGATCCATTCGGGCGCGGTCCCCGATCCGACGACAGGCGCCCGGGCGGTGCCGATCTACCAGTCGGCGTCATTCGTCTTCAAGGACACCAAGCACGCGGCCGACCTCTTCTCGCTGGCCGAGCCCGGCAACATCTACACACGGATCCACAACCCCACGCAGGACGTCCTGGAACAGCGGATCGCCGCGCTCGAGGGCGGAGCCGCCGCCGTCGCGCTCGCCTCGGGCCAGGCCGCCGAGACACTCGCGCTCCTGACCCTGGCGGGCTCCGGGGACCACATCGTCTCCTCCGCCTCCCTCTACGGCGGTACGTACAACCTGTTCCGCCATACCCTCCCCCGGTTCGGCATCGAGGTGTCGTTCGTGGAGGATCCCGACGACATCGAGGCGTGGCGAGCGGCGATCAGGCCCGGCACCAAGGCCCTGTTCGCGGAGACGCTCGGCAATCCGCGCGGCGACGTCCTCGACATCCGGAACGTGGCGGACGTGGCGCACGCCGCCGGAGTTCCACTGATCGTCGACAACACGGTGCCCACCCCTTACCTCCTGCGGCCGCTGGAGCACGGTGCGGACATCGTGGTCCACTCGGCGACGAAGTTCCTCGGGGGGCACGGTACGACGATCGGCGGCGTCGTCGTGGACGGCGGTACCTTCGACTTCGGCGCGCACGCCGAGCGCTTCGCGGACTTCCACGCCCCCGATCCCAGCTACCACGGCCTGCGCTACTGGCCGGACCTCGGACACGGCGCCTTCGCCGTGAAGCTGCGGGTGCAGCTGCTGCGCGACCTCGGACCCGCGCTCGCCCCGCACTCGGCCTTCCTGCTCCTGCAGGGCGTGGAGACGCTGAGCCTGCGCCTGGAGCGGCACACGTCCAACGCGCTGGCCCTGGCCCGCTGGCTGGAGGACCGGGACGAGGTAGCGGCGGTGCACTACGCCGGGCTCGAGACGAGCCCCTGGTACGCGGCCGGACAACGCTACCTGCCCCGCGGCGCCGGTGCCGTGCTCGCCTTCGAACTCCGGGACGGGGTGGAAGCGGGCAAGCGGTTCGTGGACGCGGTCGAACTGTTCAGTCATCTCGCCAACATCGGTGACGTGCGGAGCCTGATCATCCACCCGGCGTCCACGACACACAGCCAGCTGACCGAGGAGCAGCTCGCCGCCACGGGCGCCACCGCCGGCCTGGTGCGGCTCTCCGTGGGCCTGGAGAACGTGGACGACCTCAAGGCGGATCTGGAGGCAGGGTTCCGCGCCGCGAAGGCGGCGTCCTGAACCGGGTCGCCGCACCGCCGGCACTCCCCCTTCCACCGGCGTCCGGGGGCTGGCGGGAGGGGGACCCGCCCGGCCGCCGTGCGTGGGTGGCGCTCGACGGTCCGCTGGGGCTCGAATCCGGTGACGCGCTGCCGGATGTACGGCTGGCGTACGAGACGTGGGGCCGGCTCGCGCCGGACGGTGCCAACGCGGTGCTGGTCCTGCACGCTCTGACAGGTGACAGCCACGCGGCAGGCCCCGCCGGGCCCGGGCACCCGACGGCAGGCTGGTGGGACGCGCTGATCGGCCCGGGCAGGGCACTGGACACCGATCGCTGGTTCGTCGTGGCACCGAACGTGCTGGGCGGCTGCCAGGGCAGCACCGGCCCGTCCTCCCGGCGGCCCGACGGCGTCCCCTGGGGCCCCGCCTTCCCGTACCTGACGATCCGTGACCAGGTGGCGGCGGAGGCCCTGCTCGCCGATGCCCTGGGAATCGGCCGATGGGCCGCTGTGATCGGCGGCTCCATGGGCGGGATGCGGGCGCTCGAGTGGGCGGTGAGCCGCCCCGGCCGTACGGGGTCGCTGCTGGTGCTCGCCGCACCTGCCGCGGCCTCGGCCGAACAGATCGCTTGGGGAAGCACGCAGATCGCGGCGATCAGGAACGACCCGGGCTGGCAGCAGGGCCGCTACCACGACGCCCCGCCCGGCTCGGGGCCGCACCGGGGACTCGGCCTGGCCCGGCGGATCGCCCACGTCACGTATCGCAGCGAGGCGGAGCTGGGGACGCGGTTCGGCCGACGGGCGCAGCCCGGCGAGCTGCCCTCACAGGGCGGGCGCTACCAGGTGGAGTCGTACCTCGACCATCACGCGGGCAAGCTGGTGCGCCGTTTCGACGCCGGCAGTTACACGGTGCTCACCGAGGCGATGAACGCACACGACGTGGGCCGGGGCCGCGGTGGTGTCGCGCGGGCGCTGCGCCGGGCGGACATGCCCGCCCTGATCGCCGGCATCGACTCGGACCGGTTGTACCCACCGGCGCAGCAGGCCGGGACGGCGGCGTGCCTGCCCGGCGCGGACCGTCTCCGGATCATCGAATCCCCGTACGGGCACGACGGGTTCCTCATCGAGGCCGGCCAGGTGGGTGCCCTCGTAAGGGAGCTGCTGCACTCCGGCCCTCCGGCCCACCGGTCCTGACCGCAGACTTCTTCCTCTGGAGCGCCCATGAATTCCGTGCCCCTGTCCGAAGCGGCATACGACCGGACGCGGCTACGCCTGTGGACCCGCGGGCGTGCGAGAATGGCAGGGATCGACCGTCGTGATCTGCTGAGACTGATCGCCGCGGCCTCGGTCGCGGCCCCGCTGATCCCGGCCGCCGCGTCCCCCGCCCACGTGGCGCAGTCGTTCGCCGGGGTGGTGAAGCCCTTGCCGCCGGAGCTGTTCACGGTGCGCGGCACCAACGCCGAGACGAACTTCGCGGCGCTGCGGGGCACGGGGCTGCTCACTCCCGTCGACCGCTTCTTCGTCCGCAATCACACCTTGACCCCGATCATCGACACGGCGCGGTGGAAGCTGACCGTCTGGGGCAGCGGACTCACCGGTGGTCCCGTGGACTTCTCGTACGAGGCGCTGCGGGCACTGCCCTCCATCGCCCGCACCGCGTTCGTCGAGTGCGCCGGCAACGGCCGGAGCTTCTTCGCCTCGCAGCAGGGCCAGCAGGTCAGCGGCACCGCCTGGACCCTGGGCGCGATCGGGACGGCGCGCTGGCGCGGCGTACGGCTCGCCGAGGTGCTGCGCCGGGCCGGGATCGGCCGGCACGCGCTCGACGTGCTGCCGCGTGGCCTGGACGCGGAGGTCATCAGCGACGGAACCGACCTGGGCCGGGTGCGCAGGCCACTGCCGGTGGCGAAGGCCCTGGACGACGTGCTCCTCGCCTACGAGATGAACGGCGAGCCTCTGCCGCCCGACCACGGCGCTCCGGTCCGGCTGATCGTGCCGTCGTGGGTGGGCGTAGCGAACATCAAGTGGGTGGGTGACATCGAGGTGAGCGCGGAGCCGCTGCTGACCCCGTGGAACACAGGGCTGTACCGGCTCTTCGGCCCCGGGTACCCGCCCGGGGGCAGCGCGCCACTGACCCGCCAGACGCTCAAGAGCGCGTTCGAGCTCGCACCCGGTGCCTCCTTCGCCGCCCGTCGCAGGCATGTGCTCACCGGTCGCTCCTGGTCGGGCGGCGCACCGGTGCGTTCGGTCGAGGTCAGTACCGACGGGGGGACCCGGTGGCGTCCCGCGCGGCTGCGCGACGAGCCCAGGTCCGGGAGCTGGGTCCGTTGGGCCGCCGACTGGGTCCCGGAGGAGACGGGCCCGGGCGTCCTGCTCGCGCGGGCGACGGACCGCTCGGGCCGCACCCAGCCGGCGACGACCGCGCACAACACGCAGGGATACCTCTTCGACGCGGTGGTGAGGCATCCGGTGACCGTGGTCTGACCGGCTACGCGGAACGGCCCGCGTAGTACGTGGCGATCATGTCCTGGCCGCCGTGTCCGGCCGCCTCCGCCCGGGCGAACCGCTCGGCGGAGGCGGCGACCAGGTCGAGCTTCACTCCGGACGCCCCGGCGGCGTCGAGGATCAGCCGGGAGTCCTTGAGCGCGGTGGAGAGCGCGAAGCTCGGGGAGAGGTCGCCGGAGAGCACCGCCGCGGACTTGCCCTGGAGATACGGCGTGTCCAGCGGTCCGCCCTTCACCGCGTCCAGGAAGAGCTGCGGATCGAGCCCGAGTCCCTCGGCGAGATTGAGGCATTCCGCCACGCTGTTGACCATGTTGATCACCCAGGTGTTGGCGACGAGCTTGAGCCGGGTGGCGGCTCCCGGTTCCTCACCGACCCATACGGTGCGCTGCCCGATCGCCTCCAGGACGGGCAGCGCCGTCGCGCGGGCACTGGACGGACCGGAGACGAAAACGGTGAGTGTGCCCTGCTCCGCGGGCTGCTTGGTTCCGGATACCGGGGCGTCGAGATAGACCAGTCCCAGTCCGGCGGCCCGGTGGACGAGGTCGATCGTGGCATCGAGACCGACGGTGGAGCTCTGCAGCCAGACCTGCCCCGGGTGCAGACCGGGCGTCGCGGCGGTGAGGGTGTCCGCCACCGACCGGCCGTCGTTCAGGGCGGTGAGGACGACGTCCGCTCCGCGTACCGCTTCCTCCGCCGTCTCCGTCACGGTGGCGCCCTGGACGGCCAGCGGCTCCGCCTTGGACCGTGTGCGGTTCCAGACGCGGACGGACAGCTGCGCCCTGAGGAGGCTGCGGGCCATCCCGGATCCCATGATCCCGGTGCCGAGGACCGCGACGGACGGCGTGCCGGGGGCGGCGTCGGCGGGGGATGCGGTGGCCATGGAGGTGTTCCCTTCGTCGGTGCGGGGCGGTCTCGGGACCAGTGGGTCTCAAGACTGCCGCAGCGCGCTCTCCAGAGTGGCGCGGTGCACGGCCCTGGCGAGTCGCGCGCCCCAGCGCGAACGCGGACCGGCGAACGGCTCCCCGGCCTGCTCTCCCGGATCGGGTGCGGCCACGCACACCGCGTCCGTCGGCGTCCCGGAGCAGTCGAGTCCGGCGTCCACGAGCGCCTGGACCTTCGCCTCGGTGGCGGTGGCCACCGCGTTGACCAGGGCGGCGTCGGAGAGCGCCACGGGGAGGGTGACGACGATGTTGACGGTGCCCGGTGGGAGCGCGCCGTCGGCGCCCGGGGCGGGGGTCGCGGCCCATCCCCGTACGCCGAGGCCGCTGGTGACGGTGGCGCTCACGCCTCCGTCGTCGGCGACGGTGTACGCGGTGACATCGGCGGCGGTCATCAGCCCGGCACCCGGGCCGTCGAGAGCTTCGGCCACCGCGATCTCCGCGAGGTGCCGGTCGGGGTCGAGCCGGGGATAGCCGCCGGGCACCTGCGCGTTCAGGATCCAGGCGCGTGGGCCGATCCCGCCGCCCAGCACGGCGCTGCTGCACACCCGCCAGCCAGGTCCCAGCCGCCAGACCAGATGGTGCAGCCCCAGGCCGTCCTCCTGCCGCGTCAGCAACTCGCCGCGCTGACGGGGCAGGAAGATGTCCGCAGATCCGATGGCGCACCCCCGTGAAGGCCTGCCGGCGGTCGGCAACGGCGCGTCGATCATACGGGCGGACCGGGGCCCCGCATCAGGCGCACCCGGGAAAGCATTCACCCGAATGGCGTAATCCACGTGACGGGCCGATATCCGCGTGGAGCTGGGCCATCGCCCTCCCCCGGTGGTCTGGGCAGCCCGCCGCCCAGGCCGGGAAGTTGCAGCGGCCAAGCGGGTGAGGCGCGATGGAATCCGGACGCGCCTCCTCTGCTGGACCCAACCGCAGGACGCGCCCGGGCGAGGAGGGATCGGCCATGGGAGCCGCTGACGGTTTCACGGATTCCGGAGAACTCGACGGTCTGACCGTCTACGACAGTGACGGAGAGAAGGTCGGCACAGTGGGACGGGTGTACGTCGACGACGACACCGGCAGGCCCGACTGGATCACGGTCAAGACCGGCATGTTCGGCATGAAGGAGAGCTTCGTACCGCTTGCAGGAGCCCGCCGCGTGGGCTCCGACCTGCACGTCTCGCATCCGAAGGAGCGGGTCAAGGACGCCCCCCGGGTCGACGCGGACGCGCACCTCTCCGTATCGGAGGAGGAGGAGCTCTACCGGCACTACGGAATGACCAGGAAGGGCGCCGGCCACGCCGGGGCGGGCGGCAACGCCCGTACGACGTCCGGAACCGGGACGGGAGCCATGGGTGCGGCCGGCGCAGCCGGTACCGCCCGCACGGCCGGGACCGGCCAGGCGAAGACGGCCGGCACCGCAGCAGGCGCGGGCAGGCACCGCGACACGGCGGACTCCTCCACGTCGCGTCCGCTCGCCGGAGCCGGAGCCGAACGGTCCGCCGCGGGTGCCGGAGGCCGGGAGGACATGATCCGGTCCGAGGAACAGCTCCAGGTGGGCACGGAGGAGTACGAGAGCGGAAAGGCACGCCTGCACAAGTACGTCGTGACCGAGAACGTCACGCGGACGGTCCCGGTGTCCCACGAAGAGGTACGCGTGGTGCGCGAGCCCATGCGGCCGGGCGAGAAGGTGACGGGCACGAAGGGAACGAACGACCTCGGCGAACAGGACGTCGAAGTCACCCTGCACGCCGAACGCGCCACCGTCCGCAAGGAGGCGGTCCCGGTGGAACGGGTCCACCTCGAGACCAGCAAGGTGACCGAACAGAAGGAAGTCTCCGCCGAGATCCGCAAGGAGAAGATCGACTACGCGGACGGCAAGGACACGGGCAGCGGCAAGGACACGGGCAGCGGCAAGGACACGGGCGGCGAGTTCGGCCAGGGACGTCGTCGCTGACCCCTCACACAGCGGCGAGAAGCCGCACGACAGCAGCGAGGGGCGGACCCGGGTGGTTCACGGGCCTGCCCCCTCGCCGCGTTGCGGGCCCCCTCGGGGGGCTCTTCCCGGCAGGAACCGCACCGAGGGGCGCCCCTCCGGCCCTTCGGGTGTCACCACCGCGCGTACGCGGTAGACATCGGCGATGAGTTCCTCGGTGATCACCTCCGAGGGCGTTCCGCCGGCCACCACGCGGCCTTCTCTCATCACCGTGACCCGGTCGCAGAACATCGCGGCCAGATTGAGGTCGTGCAGCGCGACCACGGTGGTGACGGGCAGTGCGGCGACCAGGGACAGCAGTTCCAGCTGGTGCTGGATGTCCAAGTGGTTCGTGGGTTCGTCCAGCAGGAGTTCACGCGGCTGCTGGGCCAGGGCACGGGCGATCTGGACGCGCTGGCGCTCACCACCGGACAGGGTGTGCCAGGACTGCCCGGCCCGGCCGGTGAGTCCGGTGTGCGCCAGGGCCTCGCGTACGGCGTCCTCGTCCTCGGAACCGGACGCCGACCAGGCGCGCCGGTGCGGGATGCGGCCGAGGCGGACGACGTCCAGCACGCTCAGGTCGACCTGGGTGACCGCGTGCTGGTCGACGACGGCGACGCGACGGGCCACGGCTCGCCGGCCGGTTTCGGCGAGCGTGCGTCCGTCGAGGGTGACGACACCCGCGCCGGGGGCGAGTACACCCGCCATCACCCGCAGCAGTGTGGTCTTGCCGCAGCCGTTCGGCCCGAGGAGGCCGACCGTGGTGCCGGGCGGCGGCGCGATGCTCACTCCGTCGAGGACGATTCTCCCGCCGGCCTCCCTGCTGACCCGCGCGGCCCGCAGGCCGTCGGCGGGGATGCCTTTCCCGTGCTCCTCCCGGCTCATGCGTTCCTCCGCGTGCGGTGGAGGACGAGGACGAAGGCGGGCACCCCGATGAGGGAGGTGACCACACCGACCGGGACCTCCTGCGGGTCGAGGACGGTCCTGGCCAGGGTGTCGGCCCAGACCAGGAAGACCGCTCCGGCGAGCACGGTCACCGGGAGCAACCTCCGGTGCCCGGCCCCCGTCAGCGCCCGGGCGGCATGCGGCAGAACGAGTCCGACGAACCCGATGGCGCCCGCCGAGCTGACGAGGGCGGCGGTCAGCAGCGCGGTCGTGCAGAGCAGCACCACCCGGGTGCGGGCCACGTGCACCCCGAGGGCTGCCGCGGCGTCCTGGCCGAAGGCGAAGGCGTCGAGGGTACGGGCATGGCCGAGACAGATCGTCAGGGTCGCCGCCAGTACGGCGGAGCACATCCACACGTCGGTCCAGCCTGCCCCGCTCAGCGAACCGAGCAGCCAGAAGAGCACACCCCGGGTCTGCTCCGCGTCGGCCGCGGTCATCACGACGAAGGAGGTGAGCGCGGAGAAGAGCTGCATGGCCGCGACGCCGGAGAGGACGACCCGGTCGGTGGATCCGCCGAGTGTGTGACTGAGCAGCAGGACGAGCGCGAACGAGCACAGCGCCCCGGCGAAGGCACCGCCGGAGACGGACACCGCTCCCCCGCCGACGCCCAGGACCACGACCACGACCGCACCGGTGGACGCACCCGAGGAGACGCCGAGGACGAACGGGTCGGCGAGCGGGTTGCGCAGCAGTGACTGCATCACGGCGCCGCACACCGCGAGTCCGGCCCCGCACACCGCGGCGAGCAGGGTGCGGGGCATGCGCAGGTCCCAGATGATGCCGTCCCGGACCGGGGTCAGCCGCCCGTCACCGAGGCCGAGGTGCGAGGCCACCGCCGACCACACGTCCGGGACGGAGATGCGGGCGGGTCCGATCGTGACGGCCACCGCGACGGACAGGAGCAGCAGAGCGACGCCGACGCCCCACAGGAGGCCGTCGCGCAGGAGCCGGGCTCCGGCGTCCGCCCGGGGCGCGGGCTGCCGGGCCCCGCGTACGTCCGGCGCATGGTCGGTCTTCGTCACCTTGCGAGTCCGAACGAGCGCAGCCCTGCCGCGACGCGTTCGACGCCCTCCACGGTCCGGATGGTCGGATTCATGGCCTGGCCGCTGAGCAGGACATAACGCTTGTGCCGGACGGCGTCCAGATTTTTCGTGGCGGGGTTGGACTCCAGGAACTCGATCTTCTTCTCGGCGCTCTCGGCCGTCTGCGACGTGCGGGTCAGGTCACCGATGACCAGCACGTCGGGGTCGCGGTCGGCGACCGTCTCCCAGTTGATCTGCGGCCATTCCTCGTGCGTGTCGTCGAAGACGTTCTTCGCGCCGAGTGCTTCGGTGATGATGCCGGGGGCGCCGCAGCAGCCCGCGAGGTAGGGAGCCTCGGCGTTGGCGAACCAGTAGAGCAGGGTGGCGTCGGACGCGTCGATGTCCGCCGCCGCCTTGTCGATGCGGCCTTCGAGGCTCGTGATCAGCTTCTCGCCCCGCTCCGGGACGCCGAACACCTCGGCCAGGTCGCGTACCTCGCCGTAGACGGGATCCATGGTCAGCGGTTCGGTGCGGGAGCCGTCGCTGCTGCCGTGGTTGTCCTTGCCCACGCAGTCGGCGGGCGAGAGGTACGTCGGTACGCCCAGTTCCGCGAACCGGTCACGGGATGCCACACCTCCCTTTCCCAGGGTGGATTCGAACGAGGCGCTGACGAAGTCAGGTTCCTCGGCGAGGACCTTCTCCGAGGAGGGCTGGTTCTCGGCGATCCGGGGCACGGTCGCTTCGTCCTTCTCCAGTCCCTTCATCACGGGGTCGGTCCAGGTCGCGCTTCCGGCGAGCCGGCCGGCGAGGCCCAGGGAGAGCAGGATCTCCGTCGATCCCTGGTTGAGGGAGACGGCGTGACGCGGTGGCGCGTCGACGGTCACCGTGCGGCCGCAGTTCTCCAGTGTCACGGGGAACCCGGCGGCTGCGGCCTCCCGTGTCTCGCCGTCGGGGGGGCTCACGCCACCGCCGCAGGCCGTGAGGACGACAAGTCCCGTGATGAGCAAAGCGGTTCGGCGTACGGTGCTGGTTATGCGCGGCACGGATTCCCTCGGCGTCCCAGGGCTCATGCGCGAAGCCCGCTACGGTGTTCCGCTCCCGGTACGGAAACGGTTGCCAGCAGGTCTTCGGACTCGGGTTCGTCCGGACGGGGCGCCTTCCCGGTGCACCCGAGGGTGTCCCAGTGGCCGTGGCCCCGCCCGTCCCCCTCACCGCTGCGCGTCAGCTCCGGATTCTCACCGGATTCCCTGACTCCACGTGGAGTGTGACTGGCGCCTGCAAGCTATCACGCGGCCTGTCGGCGCCCTTGGGGGGCCTGCCGGTACCGAGGAGGGCCGCTCCTCCGTACCGGCAGGCCGTCGGACGGGTCAGCGCTTGTGGTGAACCGATTCGCCGCCGCCCGTCTGCGGCTTCCCGCACCGGCGGGCGCACACGGACGCGGTGCCCCAGTAGGCCAGCAGCACGGTGCGCAGACCCAGGATCTCCAGGCGCTCGCCCAGGCGCCCGCACACCGTCCGTTCCCTGTTCGCCGTGCTCATCGGGTGGCCTCCGGGCCGGTCTTCCAGGGGCCCCGGGAGTCGTCGTACGCATCCGCGTACCCGGCTCCGGCGATCGGCCAGTCGGCGAGCAGTTCCTCGGGCAGGGCGAAGGAGTCGGCCAGTTCCGGGGCGTGGGCGGCGACAGCCGCGATCAGTTCCTCGGCAAACTCCGGCAGGGCGTCGACCTGGTCACCGCTCAGGAGTCCGGCGGCCAGCAGATCGCCGCTGTTACGAGCCACCCACTCGACGGCGAACAGCCGCTCCAGCTCGCCCATCCGGTCCCGGGCCGCCCCTTCGGGCAGCGCGGCGCGGGCCTCGGCGTACGCCTCTGCGGCCTGCCGGTACGCGAAGGCCTCGACGCCGCGCAGGGCGGGGCCCGAGGCCGCGTTCCACCGCCCGAGGGAGTCACTGTCGGGCGCCCTCAGGGCGCGGGTCCTGGCCCGTGCGAACCAGATGTCCTGGACCGAGGCGAGGAGCCGGCCGAGGAAACGCGGGTCGGTCAGGTCACCGGTGCCCGGGTCCCGGTCCGGGGCGCTCTCGCTGCCCGGTTCGGCGGCGAGGAGCATGTCGGCCGCCACCTTGACGCAGAGGGCGATGTTGTCGCCCTCGGCGGTGATGGCTCCTTCCACGCCCGTGACGAGTTCGGTCATGCCGTTGTTCTCCAGCAGCGCCTGCGCGCCGCAGCGTTCGCGGCTCTCGACGATCACCTCACGGGCCCGCCAGGTGATCCATGCCTTGGCGACGTCGACGAGCCTCCCCGCCTCCGTCCGGCCGCCCGCGTCCGTACAGGCTTCCCAGCGCTCCTGCGCCCTGCGGTACAGCAGGCTCATGGCGAAGACCGTGGCCATGGCCGAAGCGAGCGGTCCGTGGTGTGACCGGTGGGCGTTGACGGGCACGAGCGGCTTGCCCCGGCCCCCCGAGATCAGCCGGTGTCCGCCGTAGCGCACGGCGACTGCCAGGGTCGCGCGGGCCGATCCCGCCGCGCAGGCACTCATGGAGATCCGGCCGGGGGTGACCCGCCCGATCGAGGTCAGGAAGCGTCGCCGCCTGTCTCCGGGACCTGTTCTGAACTCCCCCGGGCTGTCGCCCTCCTCGCCGGATTCCAGCAGGGCGTCCCGGGCGACGAAGACCCGGTCGAACGAGGTCAGGCAGTGGTCCACCGGGCTGCCCATCCGTGCGGGGAGCCGCCGTACCCGGATACCCGGCAGCGCCTGTGCCTCGTCGGTGAGCGGTACCAGGAAGAGGCGTACCCCGTGGTCGGACCCGTCCGCCACCAGGCGTGCGGCGACCAGCCCGGACTTCGCTCCGCCCGCCGGACTGGTGTTGGGCATGAACTTCTGCGCGCCCGCGTTCGGGGTGTGCAGGACGAATCCGTCCCGTTCACGGTCGTACGTCGCGGTGGTCTCCATGGCGGACGCGTTGTTGCCGTGCGCCACCTCGGTACACAGGAAGGTGCCGATGCGCCGCATCGTCAGGTAGTCGGACAGATCGCGACGGACGACGCAGCCGTGGTCGAGGAGACTGCCGAGGAAGAGGTTGTAGTGGATGCCCGCCACGGTGGTGAGTGCGGGGTCCACCGGGCCCAGCCAGGCGTGCAGGGCGGCCAGCGCGCGTGGGTCGGCGGCGAGGCGTGCCCCGCTGTCGAGTGATTGGTTGAGGATCCGCAACCGGTCGTAGGCGAGGTCCAGTCGCTCTTCGGGCGTTCCGCCGGCAGGGCGGCGGAACGGTTCTGTGCTGATCAGCCGCTGCCAGAATCCGTGCTCGCGGCGGTGGTCCGGACCGAGGAGGGCCTCGGTCAGCAGTTCGGTGGTGGACGGTGGGTCGATGTCGGTAAGGGTCACGGTCATAACGAAATGAACGACCGGGGTACGGACTAGGACACCCTGGAGGTGCTCGGCTCTCCGGGACCGGTGCGCTGGTCAACGCCTCTTCCGGCTCCTCCTCGACGTCGAGGCCGGCCGTGGCGGCCCAGGTGGGGGCTCTGCCGCCGTCCGTAAGGGCCCGCACCCCGGCCGAGGGAGCTCGCTTTCTGCTTCGGGCAGCCCCCGGACGGCGGGGCCGGGCTCGGTCCGGGCCGTCCGTACGGAGCAGCGGACCGGCCCCCGCCCCGCTCGGGTGCGACGACGGGAGCGGCCGGCGGAGCGGGGGCGGCGCGCCCGGCCCACAGCAGCGTTCCGGCCGGCGGCACGCCGACCACCAGGCCGCCGGTTGCCCCGACGAGGTGCAGGGCGAGCGACTGCACGGAGAGGGCGGTAGCCCTCCCGGACACGCCGACGCGACGGTGCGGGAGGTCGTTCTCGCTGGGTCCTGCGGCGCCCAGGCCCAGGTAGGTGGACCGGTTCGTGTCCGACGACGCCACGGCCGGTCACGCGGAGCGCGCGTCGCTTTCCACGGCGGCAGCCTGGGGCGCCCGGCACTTCGCCGAACAGTTCTTGCAGAATTCTTCCGGGAGATCTGCTCAGTCGTCCGACGCCCCCTCCACCGCGTCCGCCACGAGCGCGAGGAAACGCGCATGGGCCTGCGGGCTGCACAGGGGTTCCGGGTTCCACGGCACGATCCGCGCGCGGCTCCCGGCAGCCTCCCAGGCGGGGGCGGTGATCTCGTCGAGCGGGATCGCGTTGGACCGGATGTCCGTCAGGACGATGCCGGGCTCCAGGGCTGCCGCGTCCGCCCAGCCGACGGTGGCCCAGTTGGCTCCGGCCCCCTCCGGCGGGGACACGAGACCGATCCCCAGTTCGTCCAGGACGCGCAGTTCGGGCCACATCCGGGGGCGGGCGGCATGGACCTGTTCCTGGTTCGCGGGCGAGAGGGCCAGCACCCCGGGGCCTCCGGAAGCGGAGCGGGCGGCCGCGCGGAGACGTGCGCGGGCGGCGTGCAGGTCAGCCGCTGCGGCCGGGGCCGGTGCGCCACCGAGCGAGCGGGCGAGTTCGGCGAACCGCTCGGCGACCCGGTCCAGGGTGCGGGCCTGGCCCACGTCGATGACGACGACCGGAACACTCTCCTCCAGGTGCTTGGCGGTGTCCGGGTCCAGTCCGTAGAGCTGGCCGTGGCCGTAGCTGACGGCGACGACCAGGTCGGGTGCGCCGCGTAACAGTGTGTCCACATCCAGGTCGGCACCCGAACCGCGGTAGTCCACGGCGCCCAGCGGGAGCGCGCCGGTCTTCGCACGGTCGGGCTCCGCCCCGTCGTGCCCGGAGCCGAATATGCCCTCCGGGCGTATCCCGTAGTCCCACAGCGTCGCTCCCGCCTGGACGTACGCGAGCACCCGGGACGGCCGGCGGTCCGCCGCCACCAGCCGGCCCCGGTCGTCCGCGAAATTCCACGCGCTCCGCTCCGTCATGCCCTCACCCCTCCGGACCGGCGCCCTGGGTCCTCCCCCGGGCTCGCCACCCCACTACCTGCCCAGCGCGCCGGCTCCGCACCCTCCGTCGAGCGCCCCAGACAGGTGAGTGCGCCGGGGACGGGTACGTCGACCACCCGGAACCCGAGCCGGTCGCAGAAGGCCCTGGCCGGGGTGTTCGCCGTCAGCATGGACAGATGGACCGCCCGGACCCCCTTCCGGTGCAGGGCGTCGAGGAACGCGTTCATCAGCTCCCGGCCGTACCCCTTGCGCCGCCACGGCGGCAACAGGTCGATGTGCAGGTGCGCGGGGTGGTCGTCCGGCTCCGGAAGGATCATGCGTCCGGGGCGGTGCAGGAGAGCAGTCATCGTCTCGGTGGGCGTTTCGGCTTCCCCTTCGGCTTCGGGGAAGCGGTCCGTGACCAGGGGGAGCCACACCGTCCGGAAGGCGTCCACGAACCGCCGGGTGTCCGCGGTTCCCAGGACGTGGCCGACCGCGCGTCCGGAGCCGTCGTCCAGGACCAAGACGAGTTCGGGCTCGAGGTGGGCGTAGGGCTCGGCGAACAGCGCGGGCATCAGCCCGGGGTCGGGACAAAGGTGCGTGCTGTCACCGCCGTTGTCGGCCGTGCGGACGCAGACGTCCGCGAGGTCCTTCCGATCGGCGGGCCGGTAGGGACGTACGTAAGCGGTCCGGGTCATCACCCCGTCCTCGCCGCATGGGGCGCTCCCACAAGGCCCTGGGGCCTTCAGGACGCCTCACCCCCCTGAAAGGTCCTTGTGCGGGCCAGTTCCACGTTGAACTGGGCGCCGGCCAGCAGGGCGAGATTGGTGAACCAGATCCAGATCAGGAAGACGACCAGCCCGGCCAGCGAACCGTACAGCCTGCTGTAGCTGCCGATGTGTGTCGCGTACAGCGCGAAACCGGCCGAGGCGATCAGCCACAGGAACGCGGCGAGCACCCCGCCGGGCAGCGCCTGCCGGACACTGCGGGCGGAGCGCGGACCGGTGCTGAAGAGAACCAGGATGAGGCAGGCGACCAGGCAGAGCATCACGGGCCATTTGAGCCCTTCCCAGAGGGTCTCGCTCGCCTGTGCCAGGCCCGCACGGCGTCCGAGCCAGCGAGCCAGAGGCCCGGTGAGCACGAGAGCGAAGGCGCTGGCCATCAACAGGACGAGCAGCCCCATGGCCGAGACCACGATCACGTGTACCTGGCGCAGGGCGGGCCTGGTGTCCTCCACCTGGTGCATGGCGTGCATCGCCCTGCGGAAGACCGCCAGATAGCTGGAGGCGGACCACACGGCGCTCACGCTGCCGGTGGCCACGAACAGCCAGACGGCGGTGCGCTCCTGGGTGGCCGCCTCCAGGGGCCGCCGCAGCGCCGCTCCGGACTCGGCCGGTGCGAAGGCCGTGATGTCGGTGATCAGGGCGTTGGTGGCTCCGGGGTTGGCCAGGCCGATGACGGAGACGGTGACGAGGAGAGCGGGGAGCAGCGCCAGGATGGCGTAGTAGGTGAGGGCGGCCGCCCAGTCGGAGAGGTCGTCGTTCCACAAGGAGACGGGGGTCCGGCGCAGAGCGGTGCGCCAGTGCCTCCTGGCGGTACGCCCTGCCGGGGGCACCGCGCGTTCCGCGACGGGGTCTTCGGTCCTGCTGGGCACGCGGATTCTCCGGGGGACGGGGGAAGGGCGGACGGCCGGGACGCCTCACGACGTGCCGGCTGCTCCCTTTCTCTCATGCCTCGGTCCTCCGGCCGTACTCCAGGCCGGCTCAGTCGTTCACCGCCGTGAGCAGCACCACCGCGTCCTCCAGGGCCAGCAGGCCGTGCCGCTCCTGGGGAATGGGGTGCAGCCCGCCCGCCGTGAGGTCCACGTCCCCGGAGCTCGCGGTGATCCTGACCGCACCGCGCAGCACCTGGAGTGAGGCGGCGGGAGGCGCGTTGTGCTCGTCGAGGACGGAGCCCTCGGTGAGCGCGATCACCGTCTGCCGCAGAGGCGCCTGCCGCAGCAGGAGATGCGCGCTGCGTCCATGTACGTGGGCGCGGGCTGCGGCCAGGTGCTCGTCGGCAAGAGCGTTGAGATCGTCCATACGACCACTGTGCCGCAGCCCTCGCCCGCCCGCTAACGCGTCCGGCGCGGCCGGACCGCCGTAGCCGGCCCCGGCCCCTCTCCCCGGTGCGGGTGGGTGGTGCCGGGGAGGAGCCGGGCGGCCGCCCGGCCCTGGGAGCGGGGCAGCCGGCGTCCGGGGGGCCGGCCGTGGTCCCGGAACACACCAGGACGCCGGCGATGGGGAGGTGGCGGAAGACGTCGCCGTGGGCGCCGTGCGGACCTGCGCGCGGTCGGGCGGCTGTTCCGCGCTCAGCCGCAAGCCGCCCGAGAAGGGCCTGGTCCACGAGACGGCGAGGAGCGGGGGCCGCAGGGAGCGGGCCCCGCTCCCGTGGCACCGGCCGGAGGTCAGAGACCACCGGCGTACAGGAGCCGGTCGGGCGAGCCGGAGCCCAGACCGGTCAGGACGTCCGGGGTCGCCTCGGCGGCGAGCCGGTCCGCGACTTCCTGCGGCGTCGCGTCGGGCTTCCGCTCCATGTGGAGCGCCGCGACACCGGCGACGTGCGGGCTGGACATGGACGTTCCGCTCAACGTCGTGGAACCGCCGCCGAGGCCCGCGGAGACGATGTCCACGCCCGGGGCGTACAGCCACACGCAGCTGCCCCAGTTGCTGAACGTCGCCTGCCGGTCCCGGGCGTCGCTCGCCCCCACGGCGAGTACGCCGTCGGCGCGGGCCGGGGACACGTCACAGGCGTCCTGGTCCTCGTTGCCCGCCGCGACCACGGGCAGGGTGCCCTGCGCCGCGAGCGCGTCGAACGCGTCGTCGACGGCCGACGACGCGGGCCCACCGAGCGAGGCGTTGACCACGGCCGGCTGCTCGGCGTTCCGGGCGATCCAGTCGAGACCGGCGATGACCCCGGCCCACGTGCCCGAGCCCTCGCAGTTGAGCACCCGCACCGGCACCAGGGAGGCGGCGGGGGCGACACCGTGGGTCGCACCGGCCACGGTTCCGGCCACGTGCGTGCCGTGACCGTTGCAGTCCTCGCCGTTACGGCCGTCACCGATCGCGTCGTACCCGGCGCCCACCCGGCCTCCGAACTCGCTGTGGGCGGATTCGATGCCGGTGTCGAGGATGTACGCGGTCACCCCCTGCCCCGTGCCGTCCACGTCGTAGGTGCCGTCCAGCGGCAGCTCCCGCTGGTCGATGCGGTCCTGCCCCCAGCTCCCGGCCACGGCCCGCTTCTCCGCCGCCACGGCGGCGGGGGGCGAGACGGAGGCCTCGCTGTTCTCCTCGACCGCCTGGACACCTGCCGCGCCGCGCACCTGCTCGAGCTGGGCGGCGGTGAGCGAGGCCGCGAAACCGTGCAGGACCTTGCTGTAGGTGAAGAGAGTACGGAGACCGAGCTGCTCGGCCATGGTGCCCGGCTTCTGCTCGGGCGAGAGAGTGACGATGTACTGACCGGGCACGGCTCGGGCCGACTTCTGCACCGGCACCCGGGTTTCGCCGGTGTCGGCCGTGGCCGTGGTGGTGCCGATCAGGGGGACGATCAGCAGTAGAGCGGCCGGTGCCCAGCGGGCGCGCAGGCGCATGCGTTCTCCTTGAGACGGAGGAGCGGATCACGGACCCGTCAGGTCCGCAAAGTACGAACACCTGATCTTTCGTCCATATCTCCGGCGGGCCTGAGCCGCGTCAGCCGGACAGCGCAACGATCGGTACCGGGGCAAGCCCATCCGGCCGACCGCATGAAGGTTCCGCTTTCTCCTGCGGGCGAAGACGGACCCGTCCCGACGGGGACGTCGATGCCGTGTGCGGTCGTCATGAGGCCATCGGGCGACCGGGACATCGGTTCCGGACGGCGACGGCCGGAGGAACGGCCGCGGCGTTGCGCCCTTCCCGCGGCCGGACGAGGGGCGAGCGGTCCTCCTCGTCGGGCCGGACACCCGGCACTTCACGGTCTCTGGCCCCGGGACACGACCAGCACCGCGCCGTCGAGCACGCCGAGGACCCGTTCCGCCTCGGCGATGAAGTCGGGGTGGCCGGTGGTGTCGATCAGGTCGACCGTGACGCCGTCGACGGTGAAGGACACCACGGCGGACCTGATGGTGATGCCGCGCTGCCGCTCCGGGGCCAGGGAGCCGGTCTGTGTGCTGCCGTCGTCGGCGCTGCCGATCGCGCCGACGACTCCGGCATCGTGGAGCAGCCGCTCGGTCAGGCTGCTCTCACCCGCGTCGACATGCGCCAGAATTCCCAGGTTCAATGTGTGCGCTGGGCTTCAGGTCCTCGAGACAGGTGTGAATTCCCTTTCGGGTGGACACAGAAGCTCGGCGCACGGACATCTCCCGGATTGATCAGCTGGTGCCGGAATTCCAGCAGGCCACCGCGCCGGAGGGCAATCGATCAGTTCCTCAGGTGCGGGAAACGCAGTTCGGTACGGCTGCGGGCGGTCTCGCCGGGGCGCAGCACTGTGCTGGGGAGGTCGGGCCGGTTGGGTGAGTCGGGCAGGTGCTGGGTCTCCAGGCAGATCGAGCCGTGGCGTTCGTGGCGGCGGCCGGCGCCGTCGGTGAAGGAGCCGTCGAGCTGGTTGGCGGTGTAGACCTGGATGCCGGGCTCCGTCGTCCACACCTCCAGGACACGTGTCGCGTCCGGGGCGGTGAGACGTGCGGCACGGCGCAGGCAGCCGTCGGCGTCCCGCAGTACCCAGCAGTGGTCGAAGCCGCCCGCGGCACGCAGTTGTCCGTTCTCGGTGCCGAGGCATTTCCCGATGACCCGGGGAGTGGTGAGGTCGAAGGGTGTTCCGCGGACCTCGGCAGGCGCTCCCAGGGGGATGCCGTCGTCGTCCACCGGAAGATAGGTGCCTGCGTCGACCTCCAAGTGGTGCCCGAGGACGTCCTCGTGGCCGGCCAGGTCGAAATAGGCGTGGTTGGTGAGGTTGACGACCGTGGGGCGGTCGGTGACCGAGGCGTAGTCGACGGCCAGCGTGCCCGCCGTGTCGAGGGTGTACGTGACGGTGGTGTCCAGGGCCCCGGGGAAGCCCATGTCTCCGTCAGGGCTGTGCAGGGTGAGTTGTACGGAGACGCTGTCGCCGGTCCGGCCGGCGGTGGCTTCCCACACCTTGGTGTGGAATCCGTCCGGGCCTCCGTGCAGGGCGTGGCCCCGGTCGTTGGCGGGGATGTGGTGCTCGGATCCGTCCAGGACGAAGCGGCCGTGGGCGATGCGATTGGCGTAACGGCCGACGACGGCACCGAAGTAGGGGTGCTTGGCGGTGTAGTCGTCGAGGGTCGCGAGGGACCGGACGACGGAGGAGGTGGCGCCCGTGGTGTCCGGCACGGTGAGGTGGTGCAGGGACGCGCCGTAGGTCAGTATCCCGGCGTGGACCCCCGTCCCGCTGTCGAGGGTCCACAGGTCGGCCGGGGCCCCCTGGACGGAGCCGAACGGGGTGCGGTGCACGGTGGGGCGCGGCATCAGAGGTCCTCGGTGGGGCCGGAGTCGGAGGCGGGTGTGGTGGATTCGCGGACGACGAGCCGGTAGCCGGGGCGTGGCCTGCGCGGTTCGGCGACGGGTTCGCCCGAGAGCTGTGCGACGAGGCTGTCGACGGCGAGGCGGGCGATCGCCTCCTTGTCGGGGGCGATGGTGGTGAGCGTGGTGGTGGTGTAGCGGCTCTCCTCGATGTCGTCGAAACCGACGACGGCGATGTCGTCCGGGATGCGCAGGCCTCGTTCGGTGACGGTCCGCATCGCTCCGATGGCGATGAGGTCGTTGTACGCGAATACGGCGTCGGGCGGATCCTCCCGGTCCAGGAGCTGCGCCATGCCGCAGGCGCCGTCCTCACGGCCGTAGCCGTCGGTGACCACGACGAGGGATTCGTCCGGTGTGATGCCGGCGGCCGTGAGTTCCTCGCGCCAGCCCCTCAGCCGCAGGTGCGCGGGCTGGCGTTCCCGGCCGGTGCGCGATCCGAGGAAGGCGATCCGCCGGTTTCCCTGGCCGACGAGGTGGCGCACGGCCGCGCGGGCCGCCGCGACGTTGTCGATGGCGATGTGGTCGTAGGGCGCCTCGTACTCGCGCTCGCCCAGCAGGACCAGCGGCGCCGTTTCGGTACGCGCCATGAGGTCCTCGGTCTCCAGGTGGATGGGGCTGAGGATGAGGCCGTCGATCACATGGGACCGGAAACCCTGACTGACCAGGAGTTCCTTCTCCCTGAGACCGGCGGTGTGGTCGACCAGGACGGTGTAGTCGTGCCGGGCGGCCGCGTCGATGACCGCTCCGGCCAGTTCCGCGAAGTACGGGTTGCCGAATTCGGGGACGGCGAGAGCGATGATGCCTGTGCGGCCCTTGCGCAGATGGCGAGCGGTGAGGTTCGGCCGGTAGCCGAGCTCGTCGATCGCCTGCTGCACCCTGGCGCGCATGGCGGGTGTGACGTGCTGATAGTTGTTCACCACGTTCGACACGGTCTTGATGGACACGCCCGCCCGTTGTGCAACGTCCTTGAGGCTGACGCCCACGGCACTCCTTGGTTCGGCTCGGTTCGGCTCGGTGTCCGGCCCTGTCCGGCCGGCTCGTCGTCAGGTGCTTCTGCGACTGCGCGCGAGATAGCGCTGGGCCACCACGACAACGATAAGGAAGCCGCCGCTGACCACGGACTGGTAGGAGGAGTTGAGCGAGCCGATCTGGTTGATCAGGTTCTGGATGACGGCCAGCAGCAGGACGCCCCACAGGGTTCCGCTGATGGACCCGGCGCCTCCGGCGAGGAGGGTGCCGCCGATGACGACCGCGGAGATCGCGTCGAGTTCCATGCCCACGCCGACGATGGTGACTCCGGAGGACAGCCTGGCCGCGTTGAGGGCGCCGGCGAGTCCGGCGAGCAGGCCGCTGAGCGTGTAGACGAGGATTTTCGTACGGGCGACGGGGAGGCCCATCAGGGTGGCCGCGTCGCTGCTGCCGCCCACGGCGAAGAGGGTCTGGCCGAACGAGGTGCGCTGCAGGACGAGTCCGCCGGCTCCGAAGAGCACGAGGGCGATGAGGACCGGGTGACCGAAGCCCCAGAGGCTGCCCTGGCCGAGCTCGCCGAAGGCGGAGTCCTTGGGCACCAGATAGGTGGTGGCGCCCTCGTCGGTGAGGGCGAGCAGCAGGCCGCGGGCGCCCAGCAGGGTGGCGAGGGTGACGATGAAGGGTGCCATGTTCCCACGGGCGATCAGGAGCCCGTTGAGCAGGCCGGTTCCGCCGCACACCAGGAGGGGGACCAGCAGTGCGGCGAGGAAGCCGTACTGCGATGCCCAGGCGGCGAGGACTCCCCCGAGGGCGAAGACCGACCCGACGGACAGGTCGATGCCGCCCGTGATGATGACCATCGTCATGCCGAGCGCGACCACGGCGAGGAAGGACGCCTGGATGGTCACCCCACGGGCGTTGTCCAGGGACGCGAACGTCGGGTAGACGAACGAGGCGGCGACCACGACGGCCAGCAGGACCGCGAGGACACCCTGGCGTTGCAGGAGTTCGGCGGCGCGCTGTCGGCCGGTCTGCTCGGGGCCGGTGCCGGGGCGGGCCGCGGGCTCTTTCGGCGGCATCGGGGCCGGGGCGGTGGTGGCGGACTTGGTTTCGTTCATCGGGACCGACGCTCCCGGGCGACGTAGACGGCGGCGATGATGATGGCCGCCTGGGCGATCTGTGCGGTGGAGTCGGGCAGGTCGTGCTTGACGAGGGTGGCGCGCAGGAGCTGCATGAGCAGGGCGCCCGCCACGGTGCCGAGCACCCGGACGGAGCCGCCGTTCAGGGGGGTGCCGCCGACCACGACCGCCGTGATCGCGGAGAGTTCCATGAGGGTGCCGAGCGAGGACGGGTCGCTCGCGGTGAGCCTGGCCGTGGCGAGGATTCCGGCGAGGGCCGCGAGCACCCCGCAGATCACGTACACGCCGATGAGGATCCGCTTGACGGGCAGCCCGGCGAGTGCGGCGGCGGACCGGTTTCCGCCGACGGCGACGACCTGCCGGCCGAAGGTGGTGCGCTGCACCAGGAAGGCGACGGCGAGGGCCAGCACCCCGGCGATCAGGACGACCAGCGGGATGCCGAGGACGGAGCCGGTTCCCAGCGACAGCAGGTCGGGGTTGACGATCTGCTTGAGCTGGCCGTCGGCCATGACGAGGGCGAGTCCGCGGCCTCCGACGAAGAGGGCCAGTGTGGCGACGATGGGCTGCAGCCCGACGAGGGAGACGAGGGCGCCGTTGACCGCTCCGACGACCGCGCCTGCCAGGAGGGCCACGACGAGCGCGGGCACGAGCCCGTATCCGAGGTAGAGCGGGAGGAATGCGGCGGCGAGCGCCATGGTCGAACCGACGGACAGGTCGACGCCCTCGGTACCGATGACCAGGGCCATGCCCAGGGCGACGATGACGATGGGGGCGACCTGGACGAGCTGGGTGCGGAAGTTGTCGGCGGTCATGAAGTGGTCGGTGAACAGGGCGTTGAAGAGCAGCACCACCGCCACGGCCACGTAGACACCGTATTTCTGGTACCAGGCGGGATCACGCAGCCGGGCCAGGGGATCCACGGACTTCCGGGGGGTGCCGCCCTTCGTGGGCGGTGCGACGGCGGTCTGGGTCATCGGGGGTCCTCCTGGGCGGCCGGGGCCCTGTCCGCCGGCTCCGGTGCGTGATCGGCGAGCACTTCGAGCAGCCGGCCTTCGGCGACCTCGTCGCCCGACAGCTCACCCGCGACCGCTCCGCCGCGCAGCACGACGATGCGGTCGGCGCCTTCGATGAGTTCCTCGATGTCCGAGGAGATGAGCAGGACGGCGAGTCCCTCGCGGGCGAGGTCGTCGATGAGGCTCTGGACCTCGGCCTTGGCTCCGACGTCGATGCCACGGGTGGGTTCGTCGAGGAGCAGGACCTTGGGCTCCAGGCAGAGCCAGCGGGCCAGCAGGACCTTCTGCTGGTTGCCGCCGGAGAGCTCACCGACCTTCTGCTCGGGGCTCGACGCCTTGATCCACAGGCGTTTCATGAAGATGTCGACGATCCGGTCCTGCTTGGCGCGCGAGACGACACCGGCCCGGGAGAGGCGGGGCATCGCCGCCAGCACGATGTTCTCGCGGACGGAGAGGCCGGGCACGATGCCTTCCGCCTTGCGGTCCTCGGGCAGCAGGCTGATGCCGGCACGGATGGCGGCGGCCGGGGTGAGCCGCTTCAGGGTGGTGCCGTCGACGGTGAGTTCGCCCGCGTCCAGGGGCAGGGCGCCGGACAGCGCCTTGGCCGTCTCGCTGCGGCCGGATCCGAGGAGGCCTCCGAGACCGAGCACCTCTCCCGCGTACAGGGAGACGGATATGTCGTGGAGCTGGAGGCGGCTGGAGAGGCCGGTCGCGGTGAGTACGGGTGTGCGGGCGGCCTCGTGTCCCTCCGCGGCGAAGCTGGTGACGCCGGAACGGCGTACCTCGGAGAGATCGCGGCCGAGCATCATGGACACGAGCCGCATCCGGTCGAGGCCGGCGAGCTCGCCGGTGTGGATGTGACGTCCGTCGCGCAGGACGGTGACGCGGTCGCAGATCCGGTAGAGCTCGTCCATGCGGTGGCTGACGTACAGGACGGCGATGTCCTGGCTCCGCAGACGTTCGATGACGCGGAAGAGGGTTTCCACCTCGCGTGGTTCGAGTGAGGAGGTGGGTTCGTCCATGATGACGACCTGGGCGTCGACGGACACCGCGCGGGCGAGCGCGACCATCTGCTGGGTGCCGACCCCGAGGGTGTGCAGGGGGCGCCGGGGGTCGACGCGTACGCCGAACCCGTCGAGCAGCTCGCCCGTCTCCTGGTGCATACGGGCGAAGTCGATGAGGCCGAACCTGTTCTTGGGCTCGCGCCCCAGGAAGATGTTCCGCGCCACGCTCATCAGCGGGACGAGGTTGACCTCCTGGTAGATCGTGGAGATCCCCGCCTGCTGTGCCTCGAACGGCCGGGCGAACCGTACCGGTTCGCCGGTCATCCGCAGTTCGCCGCCGTCCGGCCGGTACACGCCGGTCAGCACCTTGATGAGGGTGGATTTGCCCGCGCCGTTCTCACCGACCAGCGCGTGGATCTCCCCCGCGCGCAGGGAGAAGGTGACATCGTCGAGGGCGACGACGCCGGGAAACCGTTTGCTCACCGAGCGGGCTTCGAGCACGGCGGAGACCTGACCGGTCGCCTCCGGTGCCTGAGGTACTGCTTCGGGTGGTGCCATGGGGGTGCTTGGCCTTCCGCTGTCCAAGGGTGGGGGCCTGGGAGCCGCCGCGGCCCATGGGGGGCGCCACGGCGGCCGGGCTGTGGGTTCAGGAGCGGATCAGTACGCTCCGCCGAGTGATTCCTCGGCGTTGCTCTCGTCGTAGGCTCGGTCGGTGATGATGACGTTCTCGGGGATCTCCTCGCCGTCGTAGAACTTCTGGGCGGTCGCGAAGGCCAGCGGACCGAAACGCGGGTTGGACTCGATGACGGCGTTGTACTCGCCGTTGACCAGGGCCTGCACTGCGTTGCGGGTGCCGTCGACCGAGACGATCTTGACGTCCTTGCCGGGCTTCTTGCCGGCGGCCTTCAGGGCGGTGACGGCGCCGAGTCCCATCTCGTCGTTCTCGGCGTAGACGGCGGTGATGCCGGGCTTGGACTGGATGAGCTGCTCCATGACCTGCTGGCCCTTGTCGCGGGCGAACTCACCGGTCTGCTGGGCGACGATCTCGATGCCGGGGGCCTCGGCCTCGATCTGGTCGACGAAACCCTTGGTCCGGTCGGTGGTCACGTTGTTGCCGGAGGCGCCGAGGAGGATCGCCACCTTGCCCTTGCCGCCGGTCGCCTTGATCATGGCGTCTGCGGCCCGCTTGCCCTGCTCGACGAAGTCGGAGCCGAGGAAGGCCACGTAGTCCTTGCAGGCCGTGGAGTTGACCTTGCGGTCGATGGTCAGGACGGGCACCTTCTTCGCCGCCGCGGCCTTCAGCGCCGGCTCGAGGCCGTCGGAGTTCAGCGGCGCGATGATGAGGAACTGCGCGCCCTGGGAGAGCATGTCCTGGATGTCGCTGATCTGCTTGGAGAGCTGCGACTGGGCGTTGGTGGTGAGCAGCTTCCTGACGCCGATCCTGGCGGCCTCGTCCTTGATCGACTGGGTCTCGGCGATGCGGAACGGGTTGGCCTCCTTCTCCGACTGGGAGAAGCCGACCACCGCGTCCTCGAGATCGATCTCGGGTGCGCCGTAACTCTGCAGCGAACAGCCGGGACCGGATGCGGCCTCGGGGGACTTGGCCGCCTGCGCTCCCTGACCGCTGTCACCGCCCGCGTTGTTCGCGGTCTCCGACTTGGAGCAGCCGGAAACGGCCAGCGTGGCGGTGGCGGCGAGCAGGCAGGCCGCGGCGAGGGTACGGGATCGACGCTGGGTCATCATGCGCGGGACGCTCCTTGGCGAGGTGACGGCACACCGTTCGGCGTGCGGTCGGGCATGGCGGGACGGTGCATCTGACGCTCGGCGGCAGATGACACTCTCCCCTCACGACCCCGCTGCGAACTGCGGAAACTGTGGTCGTGAGGGTCTGTTTCGGCCTCTCGGCGGCTCGGTTTACAACGTTATATAGGCGAGGTGCCGCAGGCGGCAAGGGTGCGGTCGCCGCGTTTCCAAAAATGTGCCACCCCCGCACGCACCTCCCGCGCACCGGCCGCCGAGGGGGTACCGTGCCAAGTGCCGCGCCACCTCCGGCCACCGGCTTGGCCGCGTGCTGCCATACCGCCGACATCACTTCTTCGACGTTGCAGGCAAGTCGCCGCCACGCCGGGCACGGGCCTGGCGGCTGTCTTCGCCCCGGGCCGGCGCGGCCGTCCTCCCGTATCCGGCCGAGCAGAAGCGGACTCCTCGCACGATGCCTCCGAACCGCAGGCAACTCATGACCGGCGCTCCGGTCACCGCCGGCGCGGCCACCGCGGCCGGCCGCTGGGCCACCACCGCGACCGCCGCCGAGGGTGTGACGGCCGCCGCGCGTGGTGGCCCACCACTCCCCCGGCGGCGCTCCTGAAGCCGCCCCCGGCCGGGGCCACCGCCGGGGAACGGCTCGTGGACCGGTGGCACCGGACAGGCAACCGCGGTTCCGGCGAAGCGCCCGCCGTGGACCTCGTGTCCACCGCGCACAGCACCCGCGTCGTCCGGTACGACGACACCGGCACCGCCGACCACCTGTGGCAGCTGCTCCGACCGGCAGTCCCGCCACCGCACCGGCCGGCACGGGGCTCCTCCTGAAGGAGTTCCCGATATGCGATCCGCACCCGCACCACGCCCCGCACCTGGTGGAGACCGTTGACCGCCGGTACCGGACCACTGGCGCTGCCCGCTGCACCACCGGGAGCTCCGGGGCCGCCGAGACGCGGACGACGGCTCCACGCTGTTCAAGGCGGACGCCACCTGGTGCGCGGGGCGGGGGGAGGCCGTCCAGCGCCCACCCGCCCGGCAGCCACCTGCGCCACATCGGCTCGGAGGTGTGGCCGGCCACTCCCGGAGGCGGTCACGCATGGGACGACCCGGCCACCTTCACCGAGGACACCCCCCGGGCCGTGGCCTGACGCCTTCGTGCGCGGCATGCCTGCCGACCGGGTCCGGTGGCGACGCGGTCCGCGTCGCCACCGGACCCGGTCGGCTCACGGCCGTGGATTCCCCGGAGGGAACAAACCTTCCGGGTCGTCCGGGCCGCTCTGCCGGGCCGGGTCTCAGGCATCGCCCATGACCAGGCCCTCGATGGTGTGCTTCTGGACGATGGGGGTCAGCTTCTCCACGACCGGGCAGTGGAGATGGGCACGTATCCGCCCCGGCAGCGACGCCCAGTACTCCCTCGTCACCGCCATGTCGTGCTGAGCGTCGTTACCCGCCCCCGGTGCGTCGACGCCGAGCACCAGGACCGGCCGGGAGTCGGACGAGTGGTTGGCGGTGCCCCGGTGGACCGTCAGCGCGGAGCGGGCCGAAATGTCTCCTCGCCTCGGGTACTTACGCTCGGCGAGTACGGCATAGCGCGGGTAGGTGTCACGGGGCGGGAACATCGCGTGCTCGAAGCGGGTGTCGTCGTCCCACTGGGTTCCCGGCGCGATCTCGAACGGGCCCATGTCCTCGCGCGTGTCCACGGCGGTGAGGTTGAACGCGAGAGACGTCAGCCGGCGCCGGCGCCGGGTGGCGTCCGGCATGGGAAAGTCCCGGTGCCAGGGCTGGTTCACCGCCCCGGCCAGCGGGATGTCGAATCCCAGCTCGACTATGCGGTAGTCGGCCCCCAGAACGGCCTCGGACACGGCGCGCACCCACGGATGGTCGACGAGGTCCACGAAGCCCCGCAGTTGCTCGGGGTGGATCTCCACGTAGAAGCGGTGGGGCCCCCGGCCGACCGCTCCGCCCTCCCGGCCGCGTGCCTCGGCGAAGGCCGTCTCGATGTCCTCGCGCATCGCATCGGCCCATTGCGGCGTGAAGGCGCCCCGGCAGGCGGTGATGCCGGCCGTGTACAGGTCCTGGACGGCCGCGTCGAGGTGCGGGGCGGTGGTCGCGGCGTCGGTCATGGCAGTGTCCTCTCATCGGGGGCAGCGGGACAACACGCGGGCCGGAAGGGCACGTTCCTCATCTTCCTGACCTGCCGCCATCCATATTGCAACGTTGCAACAAACGAAGCAACAGGGAGTGCGCACCGAGGTGGACGAAGGCTGTTACGGTGCTCACCGCGGAGTGGGCGGCCGACGGCCGCCCCCGCGCCGAGGGACAGGAGCGCACCGACCGTGGCAGCGAGGCTCAAGGACGTCGCGGCGCTCGCCGGTGTGTCCGTCCGGACCGTCTCCAACGTCGTGAGCAACGCGGCGGCCGTCGCCCCGGCGACGCGCGCCCGGGTCATGGCGGCGGTGGAGGAGCTGGGCTACCGCCCCAATCTCGCCGCCCGCAACCTCCGTCAGGGGCGCACCGGACTCATCGGGGTGGTCGTGCCCGAGATCCACTCGCCTTATTTCGGCGCGTTGGCGGGCCTCCTCATCGACGCGGCACAGGAACGCGGGTGGACGGTGCTCCTGGAGCGGACCGGAGGGCGGGCGGATCTGGAGCGGCGGCTTCTCGACGGGTCCGAGGGGCACCAGGTCGACGGAATGATCATCAGTCCGTGGTCGACGTCCCCGGCAGATCTGGCCTCCCTGGCCGGGGGTCTGCCGATGGTGGTCCTGGGCGAGCTGGAGCCGGACGGTTCCATCGACCATGTCGCCCTGGACAACGTGGCGGCAGCCCGGGACGCCGCTCGCCATCTGGTCTCGCGGGGCCGCCGGCGCATCGCGGCGATCGGTCTGCAGTCCGTGCTCGGTCACGGCACGGCCGAACTGCGCGCGGAGGGGTTCCGGCAGGGACTGCGGGAGGCCGGTCTGCGTCCGGTGGCCGAGGTGGAGGTGGCCGACCTGCACCGGACGGAGGGTGCACGGGCTCTTCGTGAACTGCTCCGGCTGCCCGGTCCGCCCGACGCCGTCTTCTGCTTCAGCGACGAACTCGCCCTCGGTGCGCTGCGCGTGGCGGCCGAGCAGGGTGTGCGGGTTCCGGAGGATCTGGCGCTGATGGGGTTCGACGACATCGAGGACGGCAGGTTCGCCGTCCCGTCCCTCACCACGATCGCCCCTGACCGGGAGCAGATCGCCGAACGCGCGGTGCAGTGCCTGACCGAGCGTGTCTTCGGACGGCTCGAGACGCTGCCTGCCCGCCGGATCGTGGTCCCGCACCGGGTACTGGTCCGGGAGAGCACCGGAGCCGCGGCCTCCCCGGCGTGACGGCCGGAGTACGGCCGTCGTGGGCGGGTCCCCGGGACGCGCGGCCGCCGGGCGGCGCCGGGCTCCCGGCAGTGCGGCGCACACACTGCCGGGATCGGTCCTGCGGGGTGCTCCCTACGGCCGTTCGCCGGCGTGGAGCGCGGTCACCTCCTGGTCGGTGAGCGCCTTGTCGTACACCTTCACCTGGTCGACGGAACCGTTCCAGAAGTCGGTGTTGCCGCCCGACCACTTGGCGCGGCCGACGGACAGTGAGCCGGTGCTGACATCGGCGGTGCCGGCCGCCGCGGTGGAGGCGAGCTCGCCGTCGACGTACAGCTTGATCTCGTCACCGCTGCGTACGCCGACCAGGTGGTACCACCGGCCCAGTTCGGGCTTCAGCTCCAGTCGGGCCCGGTGTGCGCCCGGGGTGGAGAAGGCGAACGCGCCCTGCCCGTACTGGAGGTAGAACGGGTTCTCCTGGCGCCGGCCGTCCTGGCTGACGACGGTGGCGTAGTTGCCCGGAAGCGCGTCGAGCGAGGCCCAGGCCGACACGGTGTAGTCGCCGGTCGTGTCGACGGCCGGGCCGTCGGTCTGTGCGTACTGGCCCTCGCCGTTGAACTTCAACGCCGAGCCCTGTACTCCGGCCGTCCAGGACGTGCCCTCGGAGAGAGTGAGGTCCTTGTGGTTCGGACCGCTGTCGGCAGCCTTGGTGCCCTGGTTCTCGTCGAGGGACCAGGCGCCGCCGCCCTTGACCTCGTCCCGCTCGCCGGCGGCCGCGCCGGCGGCGATGACCTCCTGGTTGACCTTCCGCACCGCGGCGGCGTCGACCTTGATCTCCCGGCGGTCGTACGTCCAGAGGCCGTTGAGCTCGTTCTCGAGGTCGGTCACCTGGGTGTAGACGGAACCGGAGAGTTCGGCACCGGCGGCCTCCAGGTAGTAGGTGCGGGTGTTGTCGACGTACTTGGCGGTCAGGGCGTCCTTGTCCGCGACACCGCTGTAGATGGCGGTGGGGGCACCGGGCCACATGCGGCCGGGGATACGCAGGGTGAAGCCACCGTGCTCGCCGTCGATCGCGGCACGCGTGTCGTCGGGGAAGGCGGGGTCGGTGTTGTTGTAGTCGTGGTGGTCGATGATGTCGCCCTTGCCGGAGTCACCCTTGGAATTGCAGCAGTTGACACCGCTGTGGGCGCTGACGACGCGCGAGGGGTCGGCGGCCTGGACCTTCTCGGTGATCTTGCCGGTCTCGGTGCGGTCCCACTCGCCCCAGCCCTCGTTGAAGACGATCCAGGCTCCGATGGACGGGTAGTTGTGCAGCTGTTCCATCATCTCGGCGCCCTGGTCGAGGAAGGCCTTCTGGCCCTTCTCGCCGGTGATGTCGCCGGAGACGAAGTCCTGCCACACCAGGAGACCCAGTTTGTCGGCGTGGTAGTACCAGCGGGCCGGCTCGACCTTGATGTGCTTGCGGACGGAGTTGAAGCCGAGGTCCTTCTGCGCCTTCAGGTCGAAGACCAGGGCGTCGTCGCTGGGCGCCGTGTTCAGGCCGTCGGGGTAGAAGCCCTGGTCGAGCTGGGCCAGGGAGAAGAAGGGCTTCCCGTTGAGCACCAGCTTCCGGTAGCCGCCGACCTCGGCGACGCCGAAGGAGCGCATGCCGAAGTAGCTGTCGACGGTGTCCTTGGAGCGGCCGTCCTTGAGGGTGACCTCCAGGTCGTACAGGTAGGGGTCGTCCGGGGTCCACAGGTGCTGCTCGGCGACCGGCAGGCTCAGCTCGCTGTTGGCACGGCCGGTGGCGGTGCCGACGACCTTGCCCTTCCTGTCGCGGGCGACGGCGGTGACACGGGCGGACTTCGACGCGTTCTCGGAGGTGACCTCCAGGGCGAGCCGGCCCTTGTCGATGTCCGGCGTGGTCTTCAACGAGTCCACGGCGGCAGTGGCGACGGGCTCCATCCAGACGGTCTGCCAGATGCCGGAGGAGGCGGTGTAGAAGATGCCGCTGGGGTTCGGGGACTGCTTGCCCGTGGGCTGGTCGGCCCCGGTGGTGTCGGTGACCGCGACGACGATCTCCTGGGGGCCGCTGCCCTTCAGGGCGTCGGTGATGTCGGCGCCGAAGGCGGTGTAACCGCCGGTGTGTTCGGCGACCTGCCTGCCGTTGACCCAGACCCGCGCCTGGTAGTCGACGGCACCGAAGTTGAGCTTCAGGCGGTCGTCGCCTGCCCGCTTGCCGACCGACCAACTCTTGGGCACCGTGACGAGCTTGCGGTAGAACATGTGGTCTTCGTGCCGCTCGAGTCCGGAGAGCTGGGACTCGACGGGGTACGGCACGGTGATGCGCTCGTCGAGCTTCTTGCCGAAGACGGGCTGCTCTCCCGCCTCGGCCCCGGCGAACTCCCACGGTCCGTTGAGATTCTTCCAGTCGTCGCGCACCTGCTGCGGACGGGGGTACTCGGGCATCGGGTTCTTGGGGTCGGCCTTCTCCCCCCACGGGGTGAGAAGGCGGTGCGTGGAGAGGTTCTTCGCCCTGCGGCTGATCTCCGGGACGGTCTCGTCGCCGTTCTTCAGGCCGGCTTCACCATCGTAGACGAACTTGACCTGCTGGCCCTTCTGGACGGCCGCGCCCAGGGTGACGAGGAGCGCCTTGCGGTTGCCGGGCGCCCTGGCGACCGACTTCACGGGCATCGGCGTGGTGTCCGCCTCGATGTCGAGGTGGCCCTTCACGTCCTCGACACCGCTGATCTCGTGGTCGAAGGCCGCCAGCAGCTTCCGGCCGTTCTCGGCGACGCTCAGGCCGACCGGATAGACCTCGAAGCCGGCGGGCGGGGTGAACGCGGACTCGGGAACGATCTGCTTGGCGAGCTTCGCGCTCGACCAGCGCAGGAACATGTTCGCCCCACCGGTGTCCTGGAACATCTCCAGCCGGAACGTGTGCGCTTCACCGGCCTTCAGGGAGATCGGCGCGCTGGTCTGCTCCTTGTCCCAGTCCGGCTCCCAGTGGTCGATGACGGGCTTGTCGTCGATGAAGAGCCGGAAGCCGTTGTCGCCGATGGCGGCGAAGGTGTAGTCGCCGTCCTCCGGTGCCTCGATCTGCCCCGTCCAGCGAGCGGTGGTGTGCTCGGTCTTCCCCGTGGCGGATTCGAAGGCACCGGTCAGCCCGGGGAAGTTGATGTCCGGGTCGAGTGCGACGGCACCGAGCTCCGCGAAGTCGCGGGCGCCCGGGGCGGACATGGCGAAGTACTCTCCCTTGAGGCCGTGCACCTCGGTGGAGGGGTTCTCCGCCGTGAGCCCCGAGGAGACGGCGGCACCCTCGACGGGTGCTGCGGCGGCGGCCGGGACCAGGGTGGCCCCCACGGGCAGTAGCAGTGCCGCCGTACAGGCGAGTGTTCTGAAAAGAGTGCGGGGGCGGGCTAGTTCTCGTATCAAGGCGTCGTCCTCGTCGAAGGAGCCGGAGTGCCCCGAACCGCGGAGCACTGCACATAGTCGAACATTGAGCCACAGCCTCAAACACCTGACAACGGTCGTGCACACAGAATTTTCAACGATAGAAAATCGAGGTCACTCCCGCCCCGCACGCCGGGCACGAGGGACCCGGCGGGCGGCGTGACGCCACCCGCCGGGTCCCTCACCGAGGCCGCGGTTGATGTACTACCGCGGAAGGCCCTCAGGTCCCGTGGCCCAGGACGTGTTCGGCCGGTCGGCGAGCCGGTAGGTCAGCGACCCTCCCCGGGTGACCAGCCGGGCGTCCGTCCAGGACCTGTCGCTCGCCCGCCCGTCGACCCTCACCGCGTCGATGTACGGATGTCTCGCATCGGCCTGCGGCGCGCTGATGCGGATGTCCCCGCCCTGCGGCCGGTCCAGCACCGCCGACGGGAAGAGCGGGGCTCCGAGGAGCATGGTGGCGCTGCCCGGCGTCTGCGGATAGAGGCCGAGGGCCGAGAAGACGTACCAGGCCGACATCGTGCCGAGGTCGTCGTTGCCCGGCAGGCCGCGCGGGCCGGTCCCGTAGACCGTGTTCACGATCTCGCGTACGGTCTCCTGGGTCTTCCAGGGCTGTCCCAGCGCGTTGTAGAGCCAAGGGGCGTGGATACCCGGCTCGTTGGTCGGGTCGTAGCGCAGCGCGTCGCCGCCCTTGAGCGACCAGGAGCCGTCCGCCTTGTGGAAGAAGCCGTCCAGCCGCTTCGCCGCGGCCTCCCGGCCGCCCATGGCCTCCGCCAGGCCCTGCACGTCCTGCGGGACCATCCAGGTGTAGGTGGCACTGGTGCCCTGCGCGAAGCCCCGGTCGCCGCCGGGGCTGAACGGGGTCACCCAGGAGCCGTCGAGGTTGCGCGCCTGGACGTAGCCGGTGGTCCCTGCGCCGTCGCCGGCCTCGGGGTTGAACACGTTGCGCCACCAGAGGCCACGTTCCTCGAAGGCGGCTGCTTCCTCGTCACGTCCCAGCAGCCGCGCCCAGCGGCCGAGCGCCGCGTCGGCGACCGAGTCCTCGAGGGTCTCGGCGGCACCGCCCCAGCAGTGGCAGACGTCATGGGCCGCGTAGCGGGATTCCAGGTACTGGGCGAGGTTGGGCCGCTGTCCGGTGCACTGACCGGGGCAGCCGGCGTCGGAGAGGCCGTCCGGATGGGGCACCGTGGCCTGGCGGGCCAGGGACGCGTAGGCACCCTCGTAGTCGAAGTTGCGCACCCCCATGGCGTAGAAGGTGGCGAGGGTGGCGGCCGTCGGGTCGCCCGTCATCACGTGCGTGGCGCCGTTGACGTGCACCCAACGGTCCCAGACACCGCCGTTCTGCCGGGCGAAGTTGTACAGCGACTGGGCGAAGTCGCCCGCGATCCTCGGTTTGAGGAGGGCGAGGAGCTGGATCTGGGCACGGTACTGGTCCCAGCCGGAGAAGTTGCTGTACTGGGCTTTCTGACCGCGCGTCACACGGTGCGGCTTCCCGTCCATGCCCGGGTAGCGGCCGTCGGTGTCGCTGATCAGGTTCGGCTGCATCAGCGAGTGGTACAACGCGGTGTAGAACGAGGTGCGCTGCGCCTCGCTGCCGCCACCGGTGCGCACGGAGGCGAGCTCGCGGTCCCAGGCGGCGGCTCCCGCCCTGGCCACGTCGTCGACGCTCTCCCTCGGTGCGATCTCCTTGCGGAGGTTGGCCTCGGCGCCGGCCTGACTCACGTAGGAGATGCCGATCCGCATGCGGACGTCGTCGTCCGCCGAGGTGTCGAAACCGACCCAGCCGCCGGATCCCCTCCCGGCACGGTCGGCTCCGGTGGCGTATCCCTCGCCGCCGCTCGACCTGGTCCCACCCGGAGTGAGATCGCTGTCGTGCCAGGTGCCCGTGGTGGCGAAGTCGCGGTCGAAGGAGGCGCTGAAGTAGAGCCGGTAGTAGCTCTTGCGGTTGTTGGTGCCGCCGTTGGCACGCCTGCCGCAGAACGCCCCGGTGAGCACCGAACCGGTCACCTTGCGGTGCGCGGTGTCGATCTCGATCTCGGCGTCCTCACTGCCGTTGAGGGAGTTGGACACCCGGAAGAGCAGGCTGGCCGGCTCGTCCGCCGGAAAGCTGAAGTCGGCCACGCCCGCGCGCTCGCTCACCGCCAGGTCCGCGGTGGCGCCGGAGTCCAGTCCGACGGTGTAACGGCCGGGCACGGCACGCTCGTCGTCGTGCGAGAAGCCGGACGCGTAGACGGCGTCCTCGGTGTCGGCGGACGGCGAGGAGGTGACATCGCCGACGAACGGCATGATCGGCACATCACCCGCGGCGCCGGGGTTGCACCCGGCACCGTTGACATGGGTGAGGCTCAGGCCGCGCATCCGGGTCACCCCGTACTCGTAACCGTTGGCGGCCCCGGTGCTCGTCTGGTCACCCGTGGTACTGGTCGGCGACCAGGCGATCATGCCGTACGGGCGGACCGCACCGGGGTAGGTGTTGCCGCCGTTCGCCGTGCCGATCATCGGATCCACGTAGGCGGTGGGCCGCGTGACGAGCGTGCCGGCCTGGGCGGCCGGCGGCAGGAAGGCTCCGGCCAGCGCGCCGGTGAGGACGATCGCGGCGGCCCGTGCGGCGGGACGCCGGGCCGCTGACGGTCTGGAGGGCATGTTCTCGGATACCTCCGACAGGGGGGACAACGTTGTCAACACCACCCGGGCCTCGCGCGGGCAGTGCTGATCGGCTCGCGGCCGAGCGTAGGTCCCCGCAGCGTGCGAGGGAATGCCGCAGACGGATCCAGCCGGTGAACGAGTGGTGAAGCCGGCCCTCCGGGCCACGCCCCTGACACGATGAAGACCGGGAGCAGGCCCCGCACCGCCGCAGAGGGAGCACCGTGATCCGCTGGACATACGCCTTCATCGACCGCCCTGAAGCCACGGGCGGCCGCGCCGCCGCCTTCTGGAGCGAGGTGACCGGGACACGCGTCTCGACGCCGTGGGGCGAGCGGGGTGAATTCACCACCCTGCTTCCGGACGGAGCCGACGCGTGCCTGGTGACCCAGGCGGTGGACGGGCCGGGCGGAGCACATCCCGATCTGGCGGTGGACGACATGTCCGCCTTCACCGTACGGGCCCGCCGGCTGGGCGCCGAGGCCCAGGCACCGCATCCGGAACTAACGGTGCTGCGTTCCCCCGGGGGCCAGCCGTTCTGTGTCGTGCCATGGCGGGGACAGACGACACGGCCGCCGGTCGTCCCCGGCCCCGCAGGGACCGCGAGCCGCCTGGACCAGATCTGCCTCGACGTGTCACCCTCCGCCTTCGCGGCCGAGGTCGATTTCTGGGTCACGCTGACCGGCTGGGACGCCGGCCCGGGCGTCCACCTCGAATTCCACGTTCTCCGCCCGCCCGTGGACCTGCCCGTCCGTCTGCTCGTCCAGCGCCTGGAGGAGCCCCGCGCCGCTTCGGCCCACCCGGACATGGCCTGTTCGGACCTCGTCGCCACCCGGACCCTGCACGAACGGCTCGGTGCCGGATTCGTACGTGACGGAGACGGGTGGACGGTGATGCGGGACCCGGCGGGCGGCATCTACTGCCTCACCGGGCGCGACCCGGTGACGGGCGAGTGAGCGGCCGGCCGAGCGCACCGGTCCCGGGCCGCGCCGCTCCGCGACATCCTGAGACGGCCCCGGGGTGATCCGCCGTTCCGGCCGCCGGCTCCTGCGTCACGGGTGAGCGGGCCGTGCCCCGGGTGAGGGGGTCACGGCCCGCGGCACGCTACGGCGTGGTGATGCTCGGCCGGGGCGCGGCCGGCATCCCGCTGCCGATGGCGAAGCTGGGATGCGGTGGCTGGTTGTACGCGGTGTTCTGCCAGGCCAGTGCTGTCCGGTACATGGTGTCGTGGAGCAGTGTGGTGATCTTCGTGCCGGTCTCGTGCGGCGTGGAGTAGATCCGCAGGGCCGTGTTGTTGGTGGTCGGCCAGACCACTTCCTCACGCCAGTCGCCGAAGAGGTCGCCCGAGATCGCGGGCGTGGCCTTGGTGCCGTTGTTGGAGTGGACCGACGCCCCGGTCAGCAGGCGGGTGTCGGCCGATGTGCCGTACTTGTCGATGCGGGTGCCGTCGAGGAGTTCACGCGTGGTGTCGCCGTCCCACCAGGACAGGAAGTTGGAACTGGACGGCTTGCGACTGGTGACCACGGCGCCCTTCGGACCGCGCAGACCGGAGACGGCGGAGGACCAGGACTCGGCACCGGCGCTTCCGGACCAGATGTCACCGGACACACCGCGTCCGTTGTCCCCGCCCGCGGGCGTTGACCAGAGGATCTGGCCGTTCCTGGCGTCCGCCATCCACGAGGACGGCTTCGAGCTGTCCTCGGAGACCTTGAACTCCTCGAGACCCGCCCTGGAGGGATCGAGATCCCCCACGTGCATGGCATCCCCGTGGCCGTTCCTCGTCGTCCACAGTCCGCTGCCGTTGTCGTCCACGGTCATGGCGCCGTAGACGATCTCGTCCTTGCCGTCTCCGTCGGCGTCGGCGACGGACAGCTGGTGGTTGCCCTGGCCGTCGTACCCCCTGCCGGCGTTGGTCGAACTGTTCGTGTCGAAGGTCCAGCGGCGGGTGAAAGTACCGCCCCGCCAGTCCCAGGCGGCGATGACGCTGCGCGTGTAGTAGCCGCGTGCCATGATCAGGGACGGCCTGGAGCCGTCCAGATAAGCCGTGCCGGCGAGGAAGCGGTCGACCCGGTTGCCGTAGGAGTCTCCCCATGACGACACCGTGCCGCGCGCGGGCACGTAGTCGGCGGTGCCCATCGCCGCGCCCGTCCTCCCGTTGAACATCGTCAGGAACTCGGGGCCGGACAGGACGTATCCGGATGAGTTGCGGTGGTCGGCGGAGGAGCTGCCGATCACCTTACCGGCGCCGTCGACGCTGCCGTCGGCCGTCTTCATGGCCACCTCGGCCTGGCCGTCACCGTCGTAGTCGTAGACCTGGAACTGTGTGTAGTGAGCGCCGGAACGGATGTTGCGCCCCAGGTCGATCCGCCAGAGCCGGGTGCCGTCCAGGCGGACGCCGTCGATGATCGTGTTGCCCGTGTAGCCGGACTGCGAGTTGTCCTTGGCGTTGGTGGGCTGCCACTTCAGTACGAAGTCGAGGGCGCCGTCGCCGTCGAGGTCACCGACGGAGGCGTCGTTGGCCTCGTAGGTGTAGGCGACCCCGTCGGGTGTCGTCCCGCCGGCGGGCGGGCTGATCGGCACGTCCTTGTATCCGGCACGGAACTGGATCGCGTGCACGGAGTCGCTCTGCTCCACGCCGCCGACGACCGCGCGCACCGTGTAGTCGGCGGTGGCGGGGGCGCCGGAGTGGAAGTAGTTCGTGGACGCGGTGACCGGCGAGGCGTTGACCTTGGTACCTGCCCGGTAGACGTTGAACGACACGTTGTCGGGGTCGGTACCCAGCCAGCGCCAGCTGACCAGGTTCCCGCTGCCGGTGTGCACGCTCACCACGCCGCGGTCGAGCGCCTCCGCCTGCCGGGCGGTGGCGGCCTGCGAGGCGGGGCCGAGTGCGACGAGCCCGCCTGCGGCGAGCAGCCCCGCCGCCAGAGCGCCGATCAGCGTGCGGGCACGGATGGTACGGCGTCTGCGGCGGGGACGGGGATCGGCGGGGGGAAGCAGAGGCTCCACGAGAGGCACCTTCTGGCCGGGGACGGCTTACGCCCCCTCAGTTGCTCCCGGACGCCGAAAGGTTGCCACCGGACTCCGTCGGTGTCGCGGCCTCCTGCCCCCGCCCCACGCCGGCCGCGTGGGCCGCGGAGCGCAGGGAGCGCAGGGCGAGCAGCAGGAAGCCGATGTCGTCGAGGTAGACGGGGTCCGGCAGCAGGTCGACGGGCGACACGGTGTAGATCACCGATGCCCACACGAGTGCCTTGTCGCGCAGGGGGACACCCGCGTCGACGAGGAGTCTCCTGGCCCGGACGACCCGCACCAGCAGGACGGCGGCGCCCGCCATGAACAGGAGCAGGAGCAGCAGCAGGAGCGCGCCGGCGATGAACCGGACCGAGGTGTCCATGACTCATCATCTCCTCACGGGGCGGCCGGGGGCCGCAGGTGTCACCCGTGGCTCCTGGCCTGTTGCCGGGCACGGCGGCGCTTGAGGGCGCGGCGCTCGTTCTCGTCCAGGCCTCCCCACACTCCCGCGTCCTGGCTGTTCTCCAGGGCCCAGTCCAGACACTGTTCCCGCACAGGGCAGGCACCGCAGACGGCCTTGGCCTCCTCCGCCTGTACGAGCGCGGGACCGGTGCTGCCGATGGGGAAGAACAGGTCGGGGTCCTCTTCGCGGCACGCCGCGTGCGTGCGCCAGTTGTCCATGTCTCTCACTCCTTCTCACGGGAAACGGTCCGCCGGTCTCTGCTGGGCAGCGGTTTTCGGTGCGCACTGTGCGCGTGACCGCCATCGGGCGTTCGAAACCCCGGCGGGACCGGCCTTCAGCGTTCTCCGGCACCCGGAGCCCCTTCCGGCGGGGTCGAGCCCGGATGCGGCGCAGTCGCGCACGCGGCGGCCAGCCGGATGCGGTGGTCCATGGCGGCGGCCGGATCGTCGATGACGTCCCCCCGGGTCCCGGGGGTCTCCAGGACCGCCCGGTCGCCGATCTCCGGGACCGGGACGCGCAGCAGGTGCAGCGGCGGGACGCCGGTCACGGGGTGCGGGGGGAGCCGAGGGGCACGAGCCGCACCGTGAGGTGCGGCCGGTGCACGGCTCCTCCCGTGCCGCCCGCTGTCCGGCCGTCACCGCGGGTCCGCCGACGCCCGTGTGGGGGGCGGCCGGGACCAGCGCCCGGAGGGCAGCCCCGCGCCCCTCCGGCCGGCACTGCCGCCGCGCCAGCGGTTCGAGGTGCCGGCCCGCACCGCGGAGCGGTGCCGGCGGTGAGGGCCCGGCACAGGACTGCCTCGCAGGCCGGGGTGCGCAGCGGTCCGGGGACCGGAGCCGGGTGCCAGGTCCGGACGGCTTGATTCCGGTGACCTCCTGCTGCCGCAGCTCCCTCACGTCCCGCCACCTGTGCCACCAGCCCGGCAGGCCGGCCCTCGGTGAGCCCTCCCGTGATCGGCTCGGCCTCCGCCGGGGGACACCTCGTAGCACTTCAGGAGGACGCGGCCCGGTGCGTGTCGAGCCCGGTCTCGGTGCGCCGGACGGTGGTGGGGTGGGCCCTCAGCACCACGGCTGTCTCCTGGAGGCTGACGCCCGCGCGGCCCCGCGGTATGCGCAGGCGCCCCACCAGGACACGGTGCCGGACGGTGGGGCCGAGCCGCAGCCTCATCGGCGTGCCCTTCCTCGCGCGCTGCGAAGCGTGCGGGTCCTGAATCGATCAGTGCCGGTCCGGAACCGTCCCGGCCTTCCGCCTCGCGCAAAGCGCGTATTCCGCACGGAGCGTGCGTACATGAGGGAAAGGGGCACCTGCATACGCCCGGCCCTCGGGGGCTCGGGCGGACGCAGCGCACAGAGCGGGTGGCTCTTCCGCCTCCCCCGGGGCGTCCCCGTGGCCAGGCACCGGGCGCAGGAAGCCATGCGAAGCCGGGGAGAGCGCGTCGAAACGGCGGCCCTGGTCATGGCCGGGGCCGGTCACGAACGCCGTGGAACTCGGGCCGGCGGCTCCGGTGCCGCCTGCTGCGCGCCCCCGGCCGGGGGACGCGCATCTGCGTGTGGAACCGCGGCCGGCGGCACCATACCGGCGCTGCCCGGTCCGCGGAGCCCGGAGTCGTACGGCGCTCCGGCGAACGGGCCTCATGACACAAAGGGCCGCCGGCCCGGCGGTCCCGGGCCGGCCGGACGGTGTGAGCGACGGTTTCGGCCCCGCGGCGGTGGCCGGGGGCGGCCGTGGTCTCATGCTCGTGGACGCGCCGGCCTCACGATGGGGCACACGCACCAACGTGTCCGGCCGGCTCGTCCGGACCGTCCTCTGACTCCTCGCGCCGGTCAGGCGAGCGCCGCCCGGCACTCCGGGTGGCCCCAGCCGGCCGGGCTCTTGGCGATCATGTCCTTGGCCGCGTACGGCTTGCCGCAGTGGCACCGGCCGGCGAACTTCGCCCGGATCGTGGCGCCGGAGCGCGCCCGGCCCGTGGAGTCGCCCCCAGCCCCTCCCCTGACCGTCCCGGCGCCCGCGGCCCGGCTCTTCGTCGAGCGGGCGGGGGCCGGCACCGGCATGTCCACGGTGCCGTGCGCGGTCCCCGCGGCCTGCTGCGAAACGGCCACCTCACTCGCGGCCTGGTCCGCCAGGGCGTTGAGCGGGTCACCGCCCGCCTGGTGCGCGGGCACGTAGCGGAAGGTCACGCTCCGGCTGCTCAGCAACTCGTCGATGCCGACCACCAGCTCCCGGTTGGCGACCGGCTTTCCCGCCGACGTCTTCCAGCCGTTGCGCTTCCACCCCGGCAGCCACTTGGTCACCGCGTTCATCGCGTACTGCGAGTCCATGCGCACTTCGGCGGGCACGGCCGGGTCGGTCGACTTCAGCAGTTCCAGCAGGGCGGTGAGTTCGGCGACGTTGTTGGTGGCGGTGCCCAGCGGGCCCGCTTCCCACCGCCGGGGGTTCCCCTGGCCGTCGGCCACGACCCACGCCCAGGCCGCAGGTCCCGGATTACCCTTCGATGCCCCGTCACACGCGGCGATGATGCGCTCGTCCATGCCCCGATCATGCCAGCCCGGGGTTTCAGGGCACGATCGAGTCGATGTAACCGCCGTCCACCCGCACGGCCGCGCCCGTGGTGGCCGACGCCTGCGGGGAACTGAGGTAGACGACGAGGTTCGCGATCTCCTCCGGTTCGATCAGCCGCTGGAGCAGGGACTGCGGACGGTGTACGCGCATGAATGCGCGCTGGGCCTCGTCCCAGGGGAGGTCACCGCCCATGAGTTCGTGGACGAAGTCCTCGACACCGCCGGTGTGCGTGGGCCCGGCGATCACGGAGTTCACCGTCACCCCGGTGCCCGCGGCCTCCTTGGCGAAGCCCCGGGAGACAGCGAGCAGTGCGGTCTTCGACATGCCGTAGTGGATCATCTCGGCGGGAATGACGATCGCTGAGTCGCTCGCGATGTTCTGGACACGGCCCCATCCCCGCTCGGTCATGCCCGGCAGGTAGTGGCGGATCAGGCGCACCGCGCTGAGGACGTTGGTGTCGAAGTAGGCCCGCCATTCTTCATCGGTGATCTCCAGCGGAGGCCGGGAGCCGAAGATGCCGAGGTTGTTGACGAGGATGTCCGCGACGGGGGCCGCCGCGTGCAGCTCTGCCGCCCCCTGCTCGGTGGCGAGGTCGCAGGCGACCGTGAGTACGTCGGCTTCCGGTTCGGTGCCGCGCAGGGCGCCCACGGCCTCGTCGAGCCTCCCCTGGCCCCGGCCGGTCAGCACGACGCGCGCTCCGGCACCGGCCAGCCCGGTGGCGACGGCGAGCCCGATGCCCTGCGAGGAGCCGGTCACGACCGCGGTCCTGCCGGAGAGATCGATACGCACCCTGCCGCCCTTTCGTCCGGTGCCCGCGGTGTGCGGGGCTGTGTCCACCCTGGCACTCCCCGCCCCGGCACGCCTTCCGGCAGACGTTGCTCACGTCGACCGCCGGCGGCCGGGACGCGGGATCAGCGCCATGGCCTCGGAGCCTTCCCGCCTCCAAGAGACCGACCCCGAGGAGCCGCACGCGATACCGGGCCACCACATCACCGTGGCCGGAGCGGGAGGACGGCCCACCTGACCGGGCAGTGCCCTCCCGGCCGGACGGGGGCCCCTGTGGGCCCGGCGGTCAGGCCGGCCAGGTCATGGCCGGCGCGCTGGTCGCGCTCGCAGCGGTCGGCGCGCCCCCGGAGCGGGTGGTGCGGTCCGTGAGCCACGTCGTCAGCGACGGCACCCCTGTGCTCGCCGGAGCCCGGAGCCGGCTGACAGCCTCATCGCTCGCCTCCGCCCTCCCCTCCGCGGACGCGCCGCTCGGGGTCGCCCAGCCGGGCTTCAGGGGCCGGCTGGCCGAGCTGGACCTCACGGCCCCACGGCAGCGCTCGAGGGCTGGGCGGCCGCCGTCACGCAGGCCGCGCGGCGCAGGCCGGTGCTCCCGACCGGTGGAATCCGGCCAGGAGCACCGTCACGTGCGTCAGAGGACGCCGGACTCGGAGACGGCGATCTTCGCCTTGGTCTTGCCGGTCGAGGAGCCGTAGGACTCGATCTTGCGGACGAGCTCCATGCTCGCCTCGTCCGCGACCTCACCGAACACGACGTGCTTGCCGTCCAGCCACGGGGTGACGACGGTGGTGATGAAGAACTGCGAACCGTTGGTGTTCGGTCCGGCGTTGGCCATCGAGAGCAGACCCGGCTTGTTGTGCTTCAAGGTGAAGTTCTCGTCGGCGAACTTCTCGCCGTAGATGCTCTTGCCGCCGGTGCCGTCGCCCCGGGTGAAGTCACCGCCCTGGAGCATGAAGTCCGGGATGACCCGGTGGAACGGCGAGCCCGCGTAACCGAAGCCCTGCTCACCGGTGGCCAGCGCGCGGAAGTTCTCCGCCGTCTTGGGGGCCACGTCGTCGAAGAGGTTGAACACGATCCGCCCGGCGGGCTGGTCGTCGATGGTGATGTCGAAATACGCCTTGATGGTCATGAGTCCATCCTGACATCACCCGCGGCCTCCTGATGCACAGGCCCCGCCCCCCAGCGGGTGCGGCCGCACGGAACCGGCGCCCCACGGGGCGAGCCGTGGTACTCCGTTTCGGTCAGGGAGAACGCCGCTCCCCCTGCCGGTGCCGCTCAGCGGTTGCCGCGGCGGCCGCCGTCGCGGTGCCGGCCCCAGGACTCGGATTCGGCCGTGTGCCCGCGGTCGTCGCGGAGCGTGGCGGTGTCCCCGCTGTCCCCCGTGCAGTGACGACGGTCCTGGTACACGTCGTGCCGGGTGTCACGGCCGGCACCGGTGTGGACGCGGACGCAGGAGCGGCCGGGCAGCCGCAGACCGGACCTGCACGAGCGCCGGCTCTCGTCGGTGAGCGTCCAGCCGCGGAGGTCGACGGAGTGACGACTGGTGTGGGTGACGGTGGCCCACTCGGCGTTCAGACTGCGGTCGGAGCCGTTGTCGCGGCCGGGGCTGTCGTACTGGATCTTGTCCAGGACGACAGCGGAGCGCTGCGCCGACCGGTGGTGACCGCGGTTCCGGCCATCGGCCGTTGCCGGCAGGGCCGCTGCGGCGAGCAGCGCGCCGGAGGCGAGGACGGTGGCGGTGATCCGTCGTGCGGCACGGGACATGGAAACCCCTCGTCATGCAGGCCCGGAACGAAGCGCCGGGCGTTTTCCGACCCCGGCGTCGTGCCGGGAACGCAGCCTTCGTCCCGCTTTCGAGATAGCCGGAAAGTGCCCTGATCCGCGTGACGAAGTGCGGACATCTCCGTCACACACGACTGCATTCGGCACGAATGCCGAAGATCACCCATCTGTCAATCGTTGACCGTTACACCGATCCTTTCGGGAGCCGTCCGCCTGGTCATGCCGCCCCGTTCCATCCGGCCCCGCTCCCCCGGGCGTCCCCGCCTCGACGACGAGGAGCCGTGCAGCAGGAGCGAGAGCGCTTACCCGGACAGGAGTTCCCTCACCGCCGGGAAAGAAGATCGCGCGTTCGAGCCTTCAGCATCCAGCTCGAAGGCGCGAGACGGACGCGCTGGCCGCCACCGGCGATCAGCGCGTTCACAGGTGCCATCGGATCCAGAGCCATCGACCTGGCCAGCAGGACGCCGGCGGCGAGCGGGAGCAGGGTCACGGCCAGCGCCGTACCGGCGCAGGTCAGGTTCCGGATGCGGGGGCGCGTCGGCGTCTCGGGGTCCATGGTGCCCATTCGACCGCCGAAGTCCCGGTGCGCGGATCGGGTCGCGTACTCAGACGCGCCGTTTCCCGTACTCAGTCAGACTCCGTACGCCTGCCGCTCCCCTCCGGTCGGCCCGGCACCTCTCCGCTCCCGGCGGACGCGCATCAGCCGTCCGCTCCCCGCCGGGCCGCGGCGTCGGCCCGGCCGCCGGCCCCCAGGAGCCCGGTCGGCTCGAACGGAACCCTCTGCTTCAGCCTGGGCAGCTCGCGCTTCGAATACGCCGTGACGACCGGGGGCATCGCGGCACGCACCCACTGCGTGGCCCGGAGCCACCCGGGCGAGTACACGGCGGCACTGCGCCGCTCGACCGCCCGCACCATGTGGCGCGCCACGGTCTCCGCCGGGTAGACCTTGCGCGCGGGCCGCGGCATGTGTGCCCGCAGCTCGCGCAGCACGGGCTGCTGGTCGACGCCGCGGATCATTTCGGTGTCGGTCCAGTTCAGGTAGCCGATGCCGACGCCGACGTGTTGATGGGCCAGCTCGGCACGCAGCGAGTGCGCGAACGACTCCACACCGGCCTTGGAGGCGCAGTAGGCACTCATCATCGGCGCGGCTCCGATGGAGGCCAGCGAGGCTATCTGCAGGTAGTAACCCCGCGTGGTGTGCAGTTGGGGCAGGAAGGCCCGTGCGGTGATCGCGCTCCCGATCAGGTTCACCTCGATCACCCGCCGCCAGGTCACCGGGTCGGACTCCGCGAAGGGACCGCCTTCCGCGAGTCCCGCGTTGGCGACCACGACCGACACGGGCCCGAGCTGCTCCCTGACCTCGTCCGCCGCCTCCGCCATTCCCGCGTCGTCGGTGACATCGACCTCCCAGCACCGTGCCGGGCCGGGGAGCGAGCCCCGCACCCGGGCCAGGCCCGACGCCTCCCGGCCGATCAGGGCGACCGTGACGCCACGGCTCCCCAGCTCCCGGGCGACGGCGGCGCCGACACCCCGCGCGGCGCCGGTCACGACGGCGACCCGGCCCTCCAGGGGACCAGCTGTATCCGTCATACGTGCCTCCTCCGGGTGGACCGCGACGGCGCCGCCCGGCACCGGCTCGCGAACGGGCGGTGCTTCCACCTAAGCATCACCGGCGGCATGCCGCCCCACGAGACGAGCGGGCCCGCGCCTGGGCCCGCACCCGGGGCGCCGTCCGGCGGAGCCGGGAACCTCGGGCCGTCACACGGCCCGGGCAGGGCCTCACTCCGCGGAGGAGGGCGGCCCCCAGTGGGAGAACCGCGGCAGCCACTTCACCCGGTAGCCGGGGTGACCGGCGTGCTCGGCGGCCATCTGCCGGACGACGAACCCCAGCCCGACGGCTCGGCCCGAGGTGAAGTCCTGCGCCGGGCGGTCGGTGTCCAGGGCCGCGATCTCCTCGTACTCGTCCAGGAGGACCCTGGTGGTCTCGATGCGGTGCAGGGTGCGCGCCGGGTCCTGGAAGGCGATGTGCCGGTCGTAGCCGCGCGACCGTACGACGAAGGCGATACCGCTCGTGCGGTCGTGCACCTCGCCGGGCGCCTCGGCCGGGGTCCGCCAGCCGTCACCGCCCGCTTCCCGTGCGATGTCCTCCTCCTCGGCGAGACGCGCCCGCACGAAGGCCAACAGGTCCGTGTTGTCTGCCATCTGGTTTTCGAATCCTTCTCCGTCACAGACCGCGGCGGATGATCCACTCACCGCCACGGACCCGTTCTGCCCGACCAGCAGAGGATGCCTCACCGAGGCGCCTTGGACGCAGTCCGCACCGGGTGCGTCCGTATGACGGACACCGCACACTGCCGCCACCTGCGGGAATCAGCGGGGTGGGCCCTCACGGGCGGCCATGAGCAGCGCGATGTCGTCGGGCCGGTCGTCGTCCTGCCCGGCCTGTCCGATGATGCGGTCCGCGGTCACGGCGAGCGGCATGTGGCCCACTGCGGCCAGGGTGCTGCGCAAACGCTCGATGCCCTCGTCGATGTCCGTACCCGACTTCTCCACGAGTCCGTCCGTGAACAGTGCCAGGACGCCTCCGGGGCTGAGCAGGAGTTCCGTGACGGGATAGGAGGCACCGGGGTCGACACCGAGCACCACGCCCCCGGGGAGGTCCAGGACCTCGGTCCGGCCGTCGGGGTGCCGCAGGACGGGCTGGGGGTGCCCGGCGCGTACGGCCGAGGTGGCGCCGGTGGCGGGGTCGAGCAGCACGTAGCAGCAACTGGCGAACTGGCCGGGGTCGAGGCCGATGAGAAGCCGGTTGGTGGCACTCATGATTTCCTGCGGCTCGTGCCCGATGAGAGCGAAGGCCCGTACGGCACTGCGCAGTTGACCCATGGTGGCGGCTGCGGCGACACCGTGCCCCTGGACGTCCCCGATGACCAGGGCCAGTCCGCTGCCGGTCTCGATGACGTCGTACCAGTCGCCCCCGACCTCGATGTCCTGGGTGCCCGAGAGGTAACGCCCGACGGTTTCGACGTGGTCGACGACGGGGAGCCGGTGGGGCAGGAGGGCGTCCTGGAGCCCCCTGGCGAGCGCGGCCTCGGTGTCGTAGCGCTGGGCGCGCTGCAGTGCCTGGGCGATGAGCCCTGCCAGCGCGGTCAGCACGGCGCGCTCCTCCGGGCTGAAACCGCGGGGCTGGTCGAAACCGAGGATGCACGAACCGACGGGGCGCCCCGAGGCGATGAGCGGCAGGAAGGCACGGGCGCCGACACTGGCGTCCATGGGAATGCCGGGGTAGGCGTCGCCCAGTTGTTCCATGGACTCGAAGAACAGCGGCCGGCCGGTCGTGAGCGTCTCCACTCCGGGGATGTGGGTGTCGAGGCCGACCCCGTCGAACCGGTCGAGGAAACCCTTGGGGAAGCCCGTCTCCCAGGCCAGGTAGAGGCGCCGTTCGTTCTGGAGGTAGATGGCCAGCTGCCGGCCGCCGAAGGCGGGCAGCAGCTCCTCCGTGACCACCGCCGACACCTGACGCGCCGTGACGGCCTCCGTCAGCGCGATGGCCAGGGCGACCGGCCGGTACAGGACGGTGGAGCGATCGGCCGGTGAGCCGAGTTCTTCTCCCGGGGTGGCACCGGCTTGCGGTGTGTGGCCGGGCCGCCCGGAGGGGCTGAGGGTGATCGTGACACCGTCGCGGCCGGGGAACATCGCCACGGACAGCCACTGGGTCGGCGTCCGCCTGGCGAGGAAGTGGACCGGGTCGTCCGAGAACAGGGAGGCCCGGCGGTGGTCCTCGTAGGCCGGGTTCGCCAGCCAGGGCAGCGCCTCCCCCAGGGGCCGGCCGGTCAGCTCCGCCCGGCTGTGACCGAGGATCTCCTCCGCCGCACGGTTGACATAGGTGATCCGTCCGAGCCTGTCGTGGGAGAGCGTGCCACGCGGGATCCGGTCGGCCGCGTCGGGGACGGCCGGGCCCGCTCCGGGGTCGCACAGGACCCCGGTCAGCAGGCCCGCCGGGCCTCCGCGCTCCCCGGGGCCGGAGAGTTCGACCAGAAGAGGGCTGCCGTCGGGCCCCCAGAGCGGCATCCGGCGCACATGGGGTTCCGCCGACCGCGCGGCCCTGCTGCCCAGCGTCCACAGTCCGTACAGGTCCTCGGGCAGCAGCCCCGCCGTGAGCGCCTCCATGGAACGCACCGGTGCGTCCGTGGGCGCATGGCCCAGAATCTCGTGCGTGCAGTCGTCCGCGGTGACCGCTCCGCTGCCCGTGTCCCACTCGAAGTGACCGACGCGCAGCTGCCGCGCGGTGTCCGAAGGAAGCCGTACGGGCATGGGCTCGCCCTCCCACTCGGCCGGTGCGTCCTGTGCGGCGATGTCGGCGCCGAGGCTCCGGGCGACGGCCTCCATCCGTCGGCGGTCGGCTCCCCCGACCGGCTCGCCCCGGGTCGCGTAGCGCAGGACGACGAGCACGCCCACGGGTGTGGTCCCGGCCGGTACGGGCACGTAGAGCGATCCGAAGGGGAAGGGCAGTCCCGCCATCAGCTGCGGGAACCGGCGCATGGCGGCCTCCGCGTCGCCCAGATACACCGGGCTGTTCGAACGATAGGCCTCGGCCACCGGGAAGGGCCGGTTCACATGCATCCGCCACCAGGGACGCAGCAGGGAAACGGGCAGCCCCGCGAGCACCGCCATGAGGAGGAGGCCCGGCGTCCTGGAGCGCAGGTAGACCCCGCCCGCGTACCCCCCGACGGCGTCGACGGCGCTCACCACGGCCTGGGCGAGCACCAGCGACAGGCCGTCGGGCGTTCGGCTGCCTTCGGGGCTCCAGGTCACACAGCCAGGATGCGCACCCGCACGCGGGTGCGCATGTCCACGGTCCGCCCGCCCTCTACGCCACGGAGGGCTCTGTGCCCGCTTGCGCGCACACCGAAGCGGCGGCCTCGGAGGCGTAGGCCAGCATGTCCCGCACCTCCCCCGGCCCGGGGGTCGCCGTGAAGGTGCCGAGGGCGCCCATCCGGCTCAGCAGGCCCGCGGCGAACGCGTCCCCCGCGCCGATCGTGTTGACCACCTCCACCGGTGTGGCCGCCACGGACACGGGGGGCGCGGTCGCCGTGTACGCCGTGCTGCCCCTCGCACCCCGGGTGAGGACCACCAGCCGCCCGCCGTCCGCCAGCTTGCGGCACGTCTCCTCGGGATCGGCCCCCGGCCACAGCCGTTCCAGGTCCTCGTCGCTGGCCTTCACGACATGTGCGAGACCGCACAGTTCCCGAAGCGCCGCCGAGCCGTGGTCCGTGCCGAGGGTGCGGTCCTGGCGGACGTTGGGGTCCACGACGAGGAGGGAGTGCTCCGAGGCCGCGAGGGCGGTCGACCGTACGGCCGATGCCGCCGGCTCGACGACGGCCGCGAGGCCGCCCACGTACACGGCTCCGAAACCGGCGGCGCGTGCGGAGAGGCCGGGCAGCCGGAACGTCGCCGTGTCCTGGAGATGGAAGTGGTACCCCGTCCCCCCGGCCCCCGGTTCGGCGACGGCCAGCGCGGTGGGCAGGCCGGAGCGTTCGCAGAGCGTGAGATCGACCCCGGCCGCGCTCAGCCGGTCCTCGATCGTGCGGGCGAAGCCGTCGCCGCCCAGCCCCCCGGCGAACGACACGGGGGTGCCGAGCCTGGCCAGCCCGACGGCGACGTTCGCCGGAGCCCCGCCGAACTGGGCGGCCCGTACGCCGCCGTCCCCGGCCACGGGCACGAGGTCGATGAGGGCCTCCCCCAGCACGAGGACGGCGCCGGGCCCGCCCGTCACGGCTCCACCACGATCTTGCGGCCGATGCCCGCCTTGAAGCGGTCGATGGCCTGCGGGTACTGCTCGAGCGGCAACCGGTCGCTGATGAAGACGGCGGGGTCGAGCACTCCGGTGGCGAAGAGCGCTGCGGCGCGTTCGTAGCTGTGCAGGACGGCCATCGAGCCGGTGATGGTGATCTCCTGGTTGTAGATGCGGTACGGCTCGATGACCGCCGTCGTCGCGTAGTCGGCCACCCCGAACTGGAGGAACGTCCCCCCCTTGGCGACGCGTCCCAGGCCGTCCTGGATGGCGGCCGCGTTCCCGGTGGCGTCGATGACGACGTCCCAGCCGGCGGGGCGGTCCAGCTCGTCGGCCCCGGCCGCGGACCGGGAGCAGCCGAGGAGGGCGGCCGTGGCGAGGCGCTCGGGGTTCACGTCCAGGATGTCGACGCCGGCCGCCCCGGTGCGCTTGGCGAGCTCCAGCATCATCAGGCCCATGGTCCCGGAGCCGTAGATGAGCACCTCGGCACCGAGAGTGCTGCTCAGTACGTCGTAGCCCCGGACCGCGCAGGACAGCGGCTCGATCAGGGCGGCGTCCTTGACGTCGATGTGCTCGGGCAGTTTGACGCAGTTGGCCACGGGTGCGACGGCGTACTCGGCGGCGCCGCCGGAGACGGTGACGCCGATGGCGGCCCAGCGCTCGCAGAGGTTGCCGCGTCCGCTGCGGCAGTAACGGCACTCGTGGCAGTGCAGGGAGGGGTCGACGGCGACCCGGTCACCGACGGCCAGCTCCGTGACGTCACGCCCGACGCCCACGATCTCCCCGGCGAACTCGTGGCCGGGGACGAGCGGCAGGGTGGGCGCGAATTCGCCCTGCAGGATGTGCAGATCGGTGCCGCACAGCCCGCACGAGGCGACGGACACGACGACCTCACGGGGGCCGGGCGTGGGGTCGGGGACGGTGGTGACGGAGACCTTGCCGGGGGCTTCGACGATCGCTGCCCGCATTATTTCACTGCTCCAAGAGACAGGCCCTGGACGAGTTTGTCCTGGGCGGCGTAGCCGGCGGCGAGCACCGGCAGGGACACGACGACGGACGCGGCACACAGCTGGGCGAGGAAGAGGCCCTGGCTGGTGACGAATCCGGTGAGGAAGACGGGGGCGGTCTGGGCGACGACACCGGTGAGCACCCGTGCGAAGAGCAGTTCGTTCCAGCTGAAGATGAAGCAGATCAGGGCGGTCGCCGCGATGCCCGGCGCGGCCATCGGAGCGACCACGCGGGCCAGGACGGTCGGCAGTCTCGCGCCGTCGACCTGGGCTGCCTCGATGACGGACACCGGGATGTCGGCGAGGAAGGACTGCATCATCCAGACGGCGATCGGCAGGTTCATCGAGGTGTAGAGCAGGACGAGGAGCCAGATGTTGTCCAGCATCCCGGCGTTCTTGGCGAACAGGTAGACGGGGAGGAGTCCCGCGACGACGGGGAGCATCTTCGTGGAGAGGAAGAAGAACATCACGTCCGTCCACTTGCGGACGCGCCTGATGGACAGGGCGTACGCCGCCGGGAGCGCCAGCAGGAGCACCAGGACCGTGGAGAAGAAGGAGGCGCCCAGGGAGTTGAGCAGCGGCGGCCACGGGGTGACGCCGGTGTCGGCGCCGAAGAAGGCCCGGTAGCCGTCGAGGGTGAGCGGTGCGAAGAGGGAGGGCGGGTTGGTCGCTGCGTCGGACTCGGCGTGCAGCGACGTCAGCAGCATCCACAGCGCGGGCAGGCAGAAGGCGAGTCCTGCCGCCCAGGCCAGCAGGCCGAGCGCGGTGTTGCGTCGTTTGGCTCTGCGCAGGACCCGCCGCGCGGACGGGGCGGGGACGGTGGTGGTGGTCATGCGCGGTTCGCCTCCTCACTGAAGAGGGACGAGACGGTCCGGAGCGCGAAGGTGGCGATGATGATCGTGCCGATCACCACGACGACTCCCGCGGCGGACGCCAGTCCGTATTCGTGGGCCTGGTAGAAGGTCTGGTAGATCGTGTACGGAAGGTTGGCGGTGCCCAGTCCTCCGGCGGTGATGGTGAACACCGCGTCGAAGTTCTGCACGATGTAGACGGCGCCGAGCAGGACCCCGAGTTCGAGGTACCTGCGCAGGTGCGGCAGGGTCAGGTAACGGAAGGTCTGCCAGGCGCTCGCCCCGTCGAGGCGCGCGGCTTCGACGACTTCCGCGGGCCGGCTCTGGAGCCCCGCGAGCAGGATCAGCATCATGAACGGCGTCCACTGCCAGACCAGCGCGGCGATGACGGCGAGCAGCGGCATGTCGGCGATCCAGTCCGGCTGGCTCGCGGTGGTGTCCCCGAAGAGCTCCCCGATCCAGCTCAGCGCGCCGTTGAGGAGGCCGTACTCCGGGTTGTAGAGCGCGTGCTTCCACAGCAGCGCGGCGGAGACGGGCACGATCAGGAACGGCGTGATGAGCAGGGTGCGGACCAGGCCGCGGCCGAAGAACGTACGGTCCAGGAGCAGCGCCAGGGCGAGGCCGATGACCACGGTGGCGACGACGACACCCGTGGTGAGCATGATCGTGGTGACGACCGAGTCGCGGAGCGCGGCGTCCGTGAAGACGGAGGCGTAGTTGTCGAGCCCGTTGAACGCGCGTTTGTCGGGGTTGAGGGAGTTCCAGTCGAAGAGGGAGATCACCAGGGTCGCCACGAAGGGCAGCTGGGTGACGACGATCAGGAAGACCAGGGCGGGCAGGAGCGGAGCCCTGGTGGCCCAGGCCCGGGGGCCTGTCTTCTTGCGGGCGGGGGCGGCCGGGGGCCGGGGTGGTGACTGGGGCGTGGTGCCGACTGCTGTGGTCATCGGTACTCCTTGGCGACCTGTTCGGCCAGCTTCTGGGAGGTGGCCAGCGCCTTGTCGACGGACTGGCGGCCGGCTATGGCCGCGCTGATCTCCTGCGCGACCCTGGTGCCGAGATCGGTGAACTCGGGGACGCCGACGAACTGGATGCCGGGCACGGGGCGCGGCTGGGTGCCCGGGTTCCTGGGGTCGGCGCCGGAGATGGCCTGCTCGGTGACGTCCGCGAAGGCGCCTGCCGCCTTGCGGTATTCGGGGTTGTCGTAGGTGGAGGCCCGTTTGCCGGCCGGGACGTCGGACCAGCCGCTCGTCTCGCCGACGAGCGTCTCGTACTCCTTGCTCGAGGCCCAGGAGACGAACTTCCATGCGTCGTCGGCCTTCTTGGACGCCTTCTGGATGCCCCAGGCCCAGGTGTAGAGCCACCCCGAGCTCTTGGTCTCCTCGACCGGCGCGGGTACGTAACCGATCTTCCCCTTGACCGGCGAGCCCGCGGCCTCCAGCGAGCCGGCGCCGGCCGTGGCGTCGTACCACATGGCGGTCTTGCCCTGGGTCATGTTGTTGAGGCACTCGGCGTACCCGGCCTGGGACGCGCCGCGTTCCCCGTGCTCGCGCACGAGGTCGACGTAGAACTTCGTGGCCTTCTTGAACTCGGGTGAGGTGAGCCGGGGTTCCCAGTCCTCGGTGAACCAGGTGCCGCCCATGGTGTTGACGACGGTGGTGAGCGGGGCGATGAGCTCGCCCCAGCCGGGGAGTCCGCGCAGGCAGATGCCCTTCATGCCGGGCTCGGCGCCGTCCGCCTCCGCCGCGAGTCCGGCCACCTGGTTCCAGGTGGGGTGCTCGGGCATCGTCAGCCCCTTCGCCTCGAAGACGTCCTTGCGGTACATGAGGAACGACGACTCGCCGTAGAAGGGTTCGGCGTAGAGCCTGCCCTCGGCGGTGAGTGACTCCCGCAGGGGTTCGAGGATGTCCTCCTGGTCGAAGGCGGTGTCCTCGGCGGCGTACGAGTCGAGCGGGTGCAGCCAGTCGTTCTTCGCGAAGAAGGGCACCTCGAAGTTGCTGATGGTGCCGACGTCGTACTGGCCGGCCTGGTTGGAGAAGTCCTGGCTGATCTTGTCGCGGACGTCGTTCTCGGGGAGCACGGTGAAGTGGACCTTGATGCCGGTCTCCTCGGTGAAGTGTTCGGCGGTGAGCTTCTGCAGCTCCACCATCTGCGGGTTGTTCACCATGAGTACGTTCAGTGCGTCACCTCCTCCGAACGAGGTGCCGCCCGCTCCGGCGCACCCGGCGGCGAGGAACGTCATCACTGCCGTGCCCGCGACCGCACGCACGCGGATGCCGCGGCGTCGTTGCTGGTGGGGCATAAGTTCTCCTGATCGGTCGTAGCGGCTCATGGATCGGTGCCCGTGTCCTCCCGCCCTCCTCGGCGGTTCCGGACGTGGCGGGGCCGCCCTCCGTCCGCCTGGCGGGGCGGGGAGAGCGAGGAGGGCGGGCCGGGTCAGACCCGGATGACGTTCGGGCCGAGCAGGGAGTAGCGCTGGGCCTCGGCCGAGGGCAGCCCCGTGTCGGTGACGACGGCCTCGAAGTCGCCGACACCGGCGAAGCGGCAGAAGCTCACCGCTCCGAACTTCGAGTGGACTCCCGCGAAGACACGGCGGCGGGCGCTGCGCATGGCCTGCGCCTTGACCTCACCGACCGCCGGGTCCGGGGTGGTGAGCCCGTACTGGCGGGAGATGCCGTTCGCGCCGACGTACGCCAGGTCGATGACGAAGTCGGCGAGCATGCGGGTGGCCCAGTGGTCGACGGTCGCCATGGTGCTGCCCCGCAGGCGCCCGCCGAGCAGGAGCACGGAGGTCTTCTCCACGTCCGCCAGGACCGTGGCGACCGCCAGGGAGGCGGTGACCACGGTCAGCGGCCGGTCGCGGGGAAGGGCTTCCGCTATGAGCTGCGGGGTGAACCCCTCGTCGACGAAAACCGTCTCGGCGTCCCCGAGCAGGTCGGCGGCCGCCGTCGCGATCCGTGATTTCTGCGGCACGTGGTGCGTGGTGCGCATCGCCAGCGTGGTCTCGAACCCCGCGCTCTCCACCGGGTACGCACCACCGTGCGTGCGGCGTACGAGACCGTGTTCCTCGAGGGTGTGCAGATCACGCCTGATGGTCTCCTTGGCCACCTGGAACCGTTCGGCCAGCCGGTTCACATCGACCGAACCGTCCTGCCGGGCGGTCTCGAGAATTCCTCGTCGGCGTTCCTCGGTGCCCACGAAACCATCCCTGCGCTAGTACGAATCCGGTGCGGCCCCTGCGTCCGTTCGGGCTCACGCATTGTTTGTACAAGCAGGAACGGTCGTTCGACCAGCTTATTCGCGCAACAGGCTGCGCCCGTTCATGCCCGTTCCACGGCGGCTTTCACGCTGGTGGCCGCGCCACGTCGCGGGCGGGCCGGCCGGATGCCGCCCGGAACACCCGTGGACGTGCCCGTTTCATGCCCGTCAGCGGTCACACAGGCATCGGAGCTTCTAGCACAGCTATCTCAAGCATGAGACGGAAACAGCTCGGAAATGTCTGATTGTGCGCCCCCGTGCCTGATTTCGGCCAACAATCCGGGGTTGATCTGCCTTCGGACAACCTCCGGCCGTGGTTGCCGTCTCTCACAGGCAAAGCGACTCCACCGCCCCCACGGGGCACTCGGACATCGGAGAACGATGAGCACCAGAACCCCCCGCAGCCGCCTGTGGCGACCGGCGGTGTCCGCCGCCGCGGCGATCACCGTGACCGCCGGCGTCGTCGCCGCAGCGCCTGACAGCAAGGAGGCGGGGCCTGCTCCCCAGCTCGGCCTGGTCGCCGCGTCGAAGTCGGTGACGCTCGACTCGTGGAAGGAGGATCCGGGCGTCTACCTGGACCTGGGGACGTACCTCACCGCCTCGGGCGCCCCGCTCGAGCTGCGGGTGACCCGCAAGAGTTACAAGGATCCGGTCATCGCCACCCAGGTCCTCCGGGAGGGCGCGAAGACCCGGACCAAGCCCCTTCCCGAAGGACTGGTGAAGGACTTCTCCGGGCTGCCGGACTTCGTCCGCATCACGCTCCGGGACGCCGCCGGCAAGTCGGTGCTGAGCCGCACGGAGTCGTTCTGCCCGAACAACGCGTCGGGCAGGATCCAGCCCGACGCCCCGGCCACGTCGAAGTATCCCGAGAGCTGCCCCACGAACCCCTTCACGCTCGGTTCGGTATGGGGTGTCGAGAACGGCTGGGCGTCCAACACGTACGCCGGCTACTACGCGACGCCGGTCGCTCTCGCGGCCGGCACCTACACCGCGGAAGTGGCCGTCACCCAGCGCTACCGCGACCTGTTCAAGATCGCCGACAAGCCCCAGACCGTCAAGGTGACGGTGCGTGAGCGCAGCTGGGAGGAGGAGAGCACCGCAGCCGCTCCCGGCGCCCGCTCGGCGCCGGGGCACGCGGCCCACACGTCCGGGCGCTCGGGCCACGCCGGGCACACCGCTTCGCGTACACCGGCTCCGGCGTCCGGGACCACCGGAGCCGGGCCCTCGTACAACGTGGGCCACGGCCCCCACGCGCCCGCCCCCGCCGCCGTGCCGTGGGCCGTCAGGCGTGCGGGGCTCCGGTCGGCGCAGGGCGACGGGCCGGGCATCACGGACGGGTCCCGGCAGGCTCCCGCCGCACGGCCGAACGCCCAGCGTCCGACGGGCAGGGCGACCGTGCCGGACGTCCCCAAGCCCGACCTGCGTTCGCTGCCCGCCTACGGCATCACCATCGGTCAGGGCGACGCCGATACGCCGGGCAAGGACTATCTGGCCTTCAGTGCCAACGTGTGGAACGCGGGTCCCGCGCAGCTGGTGGTGGACGGCTTCCGCAAGCCGGGCAACGAGCTGATGGACGCCTACCAGTACTTCTACGACGCCTCGGGCAAGCAGGTCGGCTACACGCCCACCGGCACCATGGAGTGGGACCCCCGGCCGGGTCACGAGCACTGGCACTTCACCGACTTCGCGAGCTACCGGCTGCTGAAGGCCGACCGGAAGGAAACCGTGCGCAGCGGCAAGGAGGCCTTCTGCCTGGCCAACACCGACGCGGTCGACTACACGGTGAAGAACGCGAACTGGCACCCGGACAACACCGATCTGTCCACGGCGTGCGGTCAGGAGAACTCCATCTCCGTACGGGAGGTGCTCGACGTGGGTTCCGGTGACACGTACACCCAGGACCTCCCCGGCCAGTCCTTCGACATCACCGGCCTGGCGAACGGCACCTACTACATCCAGGTGCTGGCCAACCCGGAGAAGCGGCTCAAGGAGACCGACCTCGGGAACAACAGCGCCCTGCGGAAGGTCGTTCTGGGCGGCAAGCCCGGCGCCCGTACGGTGACCGTCCCCAAGCACGATCTGGTCGACGCGCCCTGACACGTGTCCCGGCGTCGCGGCCCCCGGGGAGACGTCTGCTCCCCGGGGGCCGCCGCTGCCACCCCGCAGCCTCAACGGCTGTCTCTGACGGTTGAGTTGTTGTGGCAGACTTCGCAGGTGGAGCGGTCCACCTCATCTGCAACGGAGCTCGTCATGACGACTGGGACACCTCATCCCCCGATCGACACCAGCAGGCCCCATTCGGCACGCGTCTACGACTCCCTGCTCGGTGGCAAGGACAACTACCCCGTGGACCAGGCGGTGGCCGAGCACCTGCCGGCCGAGGCGAAGGCCGGGGCGTTCCAGAACCGTGCCTTCATGAACCGCGCGACGGCCTGGCTCGCCGGTGAGGGTGTCAGCCAGTTCCTGGACATCGGCACGGGGATCCCGACCGCGCCGAACCTGCACCAGATCGCCCAGGAGATAAATCCGCGCTCCCGGGTCGTCTACTGCGACAACGACCCGATCGTCCTGCGGCATGCCGAGGCCCTCCTGATCAGCCGGCCGGAGGGGGCGACGGACTATGTGCACGCGGATGTGCTCGAGCCGGCCACGATCATCGAGGCGGCTCGCAAGGTCCTGGACTTCGACCGCCCCGTCGCGCTCTCGCTCCTGGGTCTCCTCCATTTCCTGCCCGACGACCTGAACCCGGTGTCCGTCGTGCGCACCCTGACGGCGGCCCTGGCACCGGGCAGCTACGTGGTGCTGTCCCAGGGCGCGTCGGACGTGAACCCCGAGCGCGGGGAAGAGGGAGCGGCCGAGTACGGCAAGGGCGGCATCCGGCTCGCGCTGCGCACCCGCGCCGAGTTCGCCCGCTTCTTCGAAGGCCTGGACATCGTCGAGCCCGGCCTGGTGACGGCTCCCGAGTGGTTCCGCGGCACACCGGCCCCCGAGCGGGAGATGAGCGGCGTCTACGTCGCGGTCGCCCGTATCCCGTAGCGACGGTCCGGAAAGGGGCGTCATCATGACCGAGGGCCACCGGCCTGCGGCAGCCGAGGTGTTCGACGCCATCGGGGCCGACTACGAGACGGCGTTCGCCGGCTCGGGGGCACACCTCGACTCGCTGAACCGGCTGCTGGGGCAGCTGGCTCCGCACAGCGGGATTCTGGACGTCGGCAGCGGTACGGGCCGGCCGACCGCCCGCACACTGGCGGCCGCCGGGCACGAGGTGCTGGGTGTCGATGTCTCGCCCGTCATGGTGGAACTGGCCTCCCACCGTGTTCCCGAGGCCTCCTTCCGCTGCGCCGACATCCGTGAGTTCCCCCTGGAGGAGGAGAGCTTCGACGCGGTCTGCGTCTACTTCTCGCTGCTGCAGATGTCGCGCGACGAGCAGCGCGCCCTCGTGCACCGCCTGGCGGGGACGCTCCGGCCCGGCGGCCATCTGGTCCTGGCGACCGTACCGCTGGACGTGGAGGACGTGAGCACCGTCTTCATGGGCCAGGAGGTGCGGGTGACCAGCTTCGGCCCGGAAGCGTTCAGAGCACTCGTGACCGGCGCCGGGCTCACCGTCGTGCACGAGGCGGACACGGTGTTCACGCCGTCGCGTCCGGGGGCTGCGCCGGAACCCCATCTCTTCCTGCACTGCCGCCGGTGACCTGACGCTGTCCGGTCGTTCCGGCCCTTTCGCCTACGGTTGGGGCAGCTGTTCCGTCCAGATGACCTTGCCGCCGTCGTCGGTGTAGCGGGTGCCCCAGCGTTCGGCCAGCTGGGCGACGAGGAACAGTCCCCTGCCCCCCTCGTCCGTGCTGGCCGCCTGGCGCAGGTGGGGCGAGGTGCTGCTGCGGTCGGACACCTCACAGATCAGTGTCCGGTCACGGATCAGCCGTACGCGGATGGGGCCGGTGGCGTAGCGGATGGAGTTGGTGACCAGCTCGCTGAGGATCAGCTCGGTCGTGAACGCCTCCTCGACAAGATTCCACTCGGCGAGCTTGCGGGAGACGTCCGAACGGACCCGGGCGACCGCTGCGGGGTCACAGGGCACGTCCCACTCGGCCACGTTCTCGGCGGCGAGACGGCGGGTGCGGCCGACGAGCAGCGCCACGTCGTCACGGGCCCTGGCGGGCACCAGGACGCGGAGGACGGTTTCACAGGTCTCCTCCGGCGTCCTGTCGGGGTGCCCGGACAACGTTTCGCGCAGCAGTTCCAGCCCGTAGTCGATGTCCCGGTGCCGTTCCTCCACGAGCCCGTCCGTGTAGAGCACCAGCCGGCTGTTCTCCGGGAGCTGCACGTCGAGGGTCTCGAAGGGCATACCGCCGAGCCCGAGGGGCGGGCCACCGGGCACGTCCGCGAACACGGCGTCGCCCTCGGGGCTGACGATCACCGGCTGGAGGTGACCGGCCCGCGCCATGGTGCAGCGCCCGGACACGGGGTCGTAGATCGCGTAGAGGCAGGTGGCCCCGGTGACACCGCCTCCGTCGGAACCCTCGGCCGTCTCGTCCAGGTCGATGCGGGCGACGAGTTCGTCCAGGTGCCAGAGCAGTTCGTCGGGCGGCAGGTCCAGGGTGGAGAAGTTGTGGACCGCCGTGCGCAGACGTCCCATGGTGGCGGCGGCGTGGAGCCCGTGCCCCACCACGTCACCGACCACGAGTGCGACCCTGGCGCCGGGCAGCGGGATGATGTCGAACCAGTCTCCGCCGACTCCGCCCAGTCCGCCGAGCCCGGCCTGTGCGGGGAGGTACCGGTAGGCGGCGTCGATGGCGCTCTGGTCGGGGAGCCCCTGCGGCAGCAGGCTGCGCTGCAGGGTGACCGCCACGTTGTGCTCACGCGAGTAACGGCGCGCGTTGTCGATGCTGACCGCGGCGCGGGCGACGATCTCCTCCACGACGGACAGGTCCTCGTCCTCGAACGGCTCGGGCCTCTGGGCGCGCCAGAACACGGCCACGCCGAGGATCACCCCCCTGGCCCGCATCGGGACGGCGATCAGCGAGTGGAATCCGCATTCCATGATGCGCTCGGCTCGTGCCGGGTCAGGCTGCTGCCATCCTGACAGCTGCGCCAGATCGGTGTCGAGAACGGCTTCGCCTCTGAACAGACCGGCCCCGATCACCGTGGTCGGCGGGAAGCGGACCACCGAGCCCAGCGGATGGAGCCCCGTGTCGTCGCGGCGGCCGCTGAAGGCCGAGCGGCGCAGGCCCTCGGTGGTCGCGCGGGCGGCTGTGGGTTCCTCGCCGCGCAGCACCCCCTCGGCCAGGTCCACGGTGGCGTGGTCGGCGAATCTGGCCGTGGCGAAGTCCGCCAGTTCTTCACACGTCCGTACGACATCCAGGGTGGTGCCGATCTCCGTGCCCGCGTCGTAGAGGAGCTTCAGCCTGCCGCGCGCCATGGCGGCGCTGCCCGTGAGGGCCTGCAGCTCCGTGGTGTCCCGCAGGGTCGTCACGCTTCCGGGCGGTCCGCCGTTCCTGTCGGTGGCCCGCTGGCTGACGGCCAGGAGGCGGTCACCCACGGAATGCACCTCGTCGGTCGCGCTGCGTCCCGAGGCCAGCAGCGCGGTGGTGACCGGGCCGAGCCCGAGCTCCGTGACGGGCGTGCCCTCGATGTCCGGTGGGAGGCCCAGGAGTCTTCGCGCCTCGTCGTTGGCCAGCAGGAGCCGCCCGTCGCCGCCGAGGATGAGCACGCCCTCGCGTACGGCGTGCAGAACGGCGTCGTGGTGCTCGTACATCCGGGTCATCTCGGTCGGGCCGAGACCGTGGGTCTGGCGTTTCAGCCGTCCGGTGACGAGTGCCGTGCCTCCCGTCGTGAGCAGGAGCACCCCGGTGGCGGAGCCGAACAGGAGGGGGAACTGGTCCTCGACGACGCCGCTGACGTTCTTGATGGTGATTCCGGCGGACACCAGGCCCACGACCTCGCCGTCCGCGCCGGGCACGGGAACCACGGCCTGCACGAGCGGGCCGAGGGTTCCGTCCACCTTCTCGGTCACCACCCGGCCGGTCAGGGCGGGTGCCACCTCGCCGACGAACTTCTTGCCGATCCGGTCGGGCAGCGGGTGGGTGTAGCGGATGGAGTCCAGGTTCATGACGACGACGAAGTCGACTCCGGAGCCCTTGCGCGCCGCCTCGGCCTTCGGCTGGAGCACTGCGGTGGGGTCGGGGCCCTTCAAGGCGGCTGCCGTGCCCGGACCGTTCGCGAAGGCCTCGGCCACGGCGACGGAGCGGTTACGGGCCTCGCGGTCGCTGTCGGCGCGGGACTGCAGCACGAGCGCGGCCACGGAGGCAGCGACGAGCAGCACCACGATCGCCACCTGCAGGAGAAAGACCTGACCAGCGAGGCTTCTCATGGGGAGAAACGAACGCAGGCGGCCGTAGTGTCCGGCCATGTGACCCTTTCTACACGGCTTCCCGCTTCCTCGCCGCCCCGCCGGCCTCGTGGACCGGCCGGTACGGCCGCCTGACACGCGGTCCGGTGCCGAGGAGGAGGGAGGTGACCGGTGCGGACCCCGCGACGAGTGGTGTGCGCCGGTCCACGCCCGGCGCGGAGGACGGCGCCGGGCCGGACCGTGACGGCGACCTCGGCGGGTGTGGTGCTGTGCTGCCGACGGGGGCGCGGAGATCGCCTGGGCCCGTACGGATGCCGTCCGTACGGGCCTGGAATCCGGCGCCGCTCCTACTGGCCGGCGAGACCCGTGTGGGCGATACCCCGCACGATCTGCCGCTGGAAGAACGCGAAGACGATCAGGAGCGGCATTCCCGCGATCACAAGAGAGGCCATGATCTGGGCGTAGCGCACCCCGAAGGTCGACTGGACGTTGACGAGGCCGACGGGAAGGGTCATGCCACCGGGGTCGGTGGTCACGAGGAACGGCCACAGGAAGTTGTTCCAGGTGGAGATGAAGGTGAAGATCGCCACGGCCGCCAGCACGGGCCGGGACAGCGGTATGACGATCGTCCAGAACACCCGCCAGCGGCCGGCGCCGTCGACGAAGGCCGCCTCCTCGAGCTCCCTCGGTACGCCTTCGAAGAACTTGACCAGGATGAACACCATGGCGGGCACGGCGACCTGGGGCAGGATCACGCCCCAGTAGGTGTCGACGAGGCCCAGCTGGACCATTTCGCGGAACAGGGGCGCGATCAGCACCTGCGGGGGCACCATGATGCCGGCGAGCACCAGCCCGTAGAGCAGCCGCCGGCCGCGGAAGTCGGTGCGTGTGAATCCGTACGCGGCCATCGCGCATGTCACGACGGTCAGCACGGTGGTCATGACGGAGACGTAGGCCGAGTTCATCAGCCAGACCATCAGGTCGCCCGACTCCCAGACCTTGCTGTACGCGTCGAAGGTGACGCGCGAGCCGATCCAGGAGAGCGGTGTCTTCGTGGTGTCGCCCTCCGGCTTCAGGGAGGTGGCGACGGCCCAGGCGAGCGGCAGGAGCCACGCCGCGGTGAGGAGCAGGGCGATGACGAGCAGGACGATCCTGCCGCGCGTCCACCGCAGGCGACGGCCCCCGGCGTCGGTGGAACGCTCGGACCGCGGGGTGGGACGGGGGGTGACGGTGGCGGAACCGCTCACTTCGCGGCCTCCTCAGCTCGGCGCCGGGACAGCAGCGGCTGCACCAGGGAGACGGTCAGGATCAGGGCGAAGAAGATGTACGAGACGGCCGAGGCGTAGCCGATGCGGTAGCCCGTGAAACCCTGCTGGTAGACGTACTGGAGGATCGGCCGGGTGGACTCGTCGGGACCGCCGCCGGTCATGATGTAGACCTGGTCGAAGATCTTCAGCGAGGCCAGTACCTGGAGGACCACGACCAGTCCGGTGGTACGGCGCAGCATCGGCAGGGTGATGCGCAGGAGCCGGTCCCACGCCCCTGCCCCGTCCAGCTCGGCGGCCTCGTAGAGATGCGTGGGGATGGCCTGGAGGGCGGCGAGGTACAGCAGGAAGTTGAAGCCGACGGTCCACCAGACGGTGGTCGCCACGATGCTGAGCATGGCGTACCGCTCGTCGGTCAGCCAACCGATCTCCGGGGTCAGTCCGACGGCTGCGAGCAGCTGGTCGGCGAGGCCGTAGTCGGACGGCAGGATCATGTGCAGGAACAGCAGGCACACGACCCCGGACGGCAGCAGGAACGGGGCGAACCAGCTGAGCCGCCACAGCCACTGGACCACCCGCAGCTGGTGGGCGAGCAGTGCCAGCACGAGACCGACGACGACGAGGGGGACGGTGGACAGGACCGTGAACCAGACGGTGTTCCACAGCGACGACCACACCTCGGGGTCACGCACCGCCTCGGCGTAGTTGTCGAGGCCGACGAACTCCCCTCCGGTACCGGTGATGTCCTCACTGGTGAAGCTCATGCCCAGGCCGGATACCAGAGGCCAGACCAGGAACATGGCGTACACGAGGAAGAAGGGCGTGACGAACACCAGGCCGTGTTCGGTCCACTTCCTGCGCACAGCGCGGGCCGGACGCCGGGCCGCGCCCCCGGCGGATTTCGCCACGGGTGCCGGCGCCGCCGCTGTGGTGGTGGAGGTCATGACGCGGCTCCCGGGAGGGGGTTGCGGGTGTCGAGGAGTTTCCGCAGCCGCGTCCTGGCCTCGGTCAGGGCGTTGCGCGGGCTTCGGGAGCCGGTGAGAACCCCGGAGAACACGGCGCCGAGCTCGATCCACAGCCGGGAGGCGGAACCGGCGAACCACGCGGGCTCGTCCAGCGCCACATCGTTGATCACTGTGCGGTACTCGGACTGCGGCTTCAGGGCGAGATAGGCCGGATCGTCCAGCACCGGCAGATAGGCGGGCACGTGCCCGCCCTCGGCCCAGGCCACGGAGTTCTTGAGCATCCAGGCGACGAGGGCGTGGGCCGCCTCGTTCGGGGCGCCGCCGCGGTCCTCCTGGTGCGGCAGGACGAAGGCGTGGCAGTCGGCCTGTGTGGCCGCTGAGCCGAAGAGCGCGGGAATACGGGTCATGGAGAACGGGAGCCCGGTGGCCCTGAAGCTGCTGATCTCCCACTCACCGTTGAGGTGGAAGGCGGTCTTCCCTCCGTTGAAGACACCGACGGACCCCGGGTAGTCGACGCGGCGCACCATGAGCCCCTCCTCGGTGAGCCGGGCCAGATACTCCAGCACCCGCAGGGCCTTGTCGTCGTCGAGCGCCAGGCGCTTCCCGTCCGCGGAGAGCACCGTGCCACCGGCCTGGGCGTAGAAGCTGGAGAAGAGACGCCAGGGAGTGATGCAGTCGGGTCCGAGCGTCTCGGTCACCAGACCCGGCCGCCCTGTCGTCTTCTTCGCGGCGCACAGCGCCTCGGCGAAATCGTCCGCGCCGCTGATCGTCCTGAGCCGGCCGCCCGACATGAGGCCGGCCTTCTCGCAGACCTCGGTCTGGTAGTAGAGGACGAAGGGGTGGGTGTCGAGCGGGACCGCGTACTGTTTGCCGCCCATCCGGCCCCGGCGCCAGATGTCCGGCGGGAAGTCCTCCTCCCGCACGCCGTGTCCGGCCAGCAGATCGAGGTCGAACGGGTCGAGGAGCCTGCCGGGGGCGAAGCCCGCGAGCCTGGCGAGGTGCAGGGCGGCGAGCTCGGGGGCCCTGCCGCCGGCACCGGCCATGCCGAGCTTGGTGTAGTACGGGGCGCCCCATTGCAGGGTCGAGGCCTCGAGGGCGATGTCCGGGTGACCGGCCCTGAAGTCGTCCAGCATTCCCTGCATGTTGACGCCGTCGCCACCGCCGAACAGATGCCAGTACCGCAACAGGGTCTGTCCAGGGCCGGCTGCGGTCGCGGGCGCGGCGCAGCCGGACAGGGAACTCAGGGCTCCGGCGGCGGCCAGGGCGCCGGCACCGCCCGCGAGGGCTCGGCGCCGGCTGAGGAGAGGTGGTTGCATGGCGGCTCGTCTCGGCTCGTCTCTGAGGTGCGGGGACGCGTGAAGGGAAGGCAGCGTGTTCGGTATTTCGACGCACGACCGTCACTTCGGACGGGACCGTAGGCCCGGGAAATGGCGGCGTCAATGACTCGCGCTGAAATTGCGAACGATGTTCGGCACTGCGAACAAGCAGCCCTTCGCCGGCTCCGGCCGGTGACAGGAACGCGCGCACGGGCATACGCGAGGAGATATCGCGAGGATGAGCGCACATTTCTTACTGGGGGGTAGGCCTGCCCGGCATCCTTGCTATACCTTCCGTCTAACAAGCGGGGCGAAGGGCCGTCCGGCAGGGGCCGGCACCGGCCCCTGCCGGACGCTGCCGCCATCCCCCGTCAGCGACACGGGGCATGACGGGCCGTCACCGACAGCGCACATGTGACAGCACCAAGGACATCCCTGACGAACCGAGGAGCCGCACCATGGCAAGCAGCACCGTCCGGCCGGACGCCGAGGACCGGCCTCCCGAGGACCACCTCACCCGCCGCCTGCTCGAATCGGCCGCCACACTGGCGTACGACCCGGCCACGGAGGTCGACTGGGACACACCGCTGGACAAGGAGTTCCACGGGGCCAGCCCGGAGTGGAGCACCCTGTACGGCACCGCGTACTGGGGCGAGCTGACCGAGGCGCAGCGCAAGGAACTGACGCGCCAGGAAGCCGCTTCGGTGGCCAGCACCGGCATCTGGTTCGAGATGATCCTGCAGCAGATGGTCCTGCGTGATGTGTACGCGAAGGACCCCACGAGCGCGGACGTCCAGTGGGCGCTGACCGAGATAGCCGAGGAGTGCCGGCACTCGATCATGTTCGCCCGCGGCGCACAGAAGCTGGGCGCCCCGCCCTACCGGCCGCACCGGCTCGCGGTGGAGCTCGGCCGGGCCTTCAAGACACTCGCGTTCGGCGAGGCCGCTTATGCGGCGATCCTCGTCGCGGAGGAGGTCCTCGACGTCATGCAGCGCGACTGGATGCGGGACGAGCGGGTCGTGCCCTTCGTCCGCACCATCAACAACATCCACGTCGTCGAAGAGTCCCGGCACATGAAGTTCGCCCGCGCGAAGACGCGTAAGCACCTCAGCGGCGCAGGCCCGGTGCGACGGCAGATCAACGCACTCGTCATCGCGATCGCGTCGTACGTCATCGTCACCAGCATGGTGAACAAGGACGTCTACGCCAACGCCGGACTCGACAAGAAGCGCGCCCTCGGCGAGGCGAAGGCCAATGAGCACCACAAGTCGATGATGCGCTCGAGCTGTTCGGGGCTGATGGACTTCCTGGCCTCGGCCCGCCTGCTCACCAAGCCCGCCCTGATGTTCTACAAGCGCGCCCATCTGATCTGAGCGGACATCATGACCTACGCGATCACCCAGACGTGCTGCAGCGACGCCACCTGTGTCTCGGTGTGCCCCGTCAACTGCATCCACCCCACGCCGGAGGAACCGGACTTCGGCCGGACGGAGATGCTCTACATCGATCCGAAGTCCTGCATCGACTGCGGTGCCTGTGCGGACGCCTGCCCGGTGGACGCGGTGTTCCCGGTGGACAGCCTCCCGGCCGCACAGCAGGAGTACGGCCCGCTCAACGCGGCGTACTTCGCGGAGCGCGAACCGGAGCAGACCCCCGGGGGGCCGAACTTCCACGTGTGGGGGGAGCCGGTCTTCAAGCGCAGCCTGCCCGCGGACTTCGCACCGATCCGGGTCGCGGTCGTGGGCACCGGGCCTGCGGGGATGTACGCCGCCGAGGACTTGTTGCTGCACACGGGCGCCGAGGTGACGCTGATCGACCGGCTGCCCGTCGCGGGCGGGCTCATCCGCTACGGGGTGGCACCCGACCATCTGTCGACGAAGAAGGCCGGGGACGCCTTCGCCAGGTTCCACACGCACCCGAGGGTGCGCATGCACCTCGGCCTGGAGGTGGGCCGGGACATCACTCCGGAGGAGCTCGCCGCGCATCACGACGCGGTGATCTACGCCGTCGGCGCACCTGCCGGGCGCAGGCTCGGGATTCCCGGCGAGGGCCTGCCCGGCAGCGTCTGCGCGACGACGTTCGTCTCCTGGTACAACGCGCACCCCGAGGTCGCCCCGGACGCCGTGGACGTGTCCGCGGAGCGGGTCGTCGTGGTCGGCAACGGGAACGTCGCCCTCGACACGGCGCGGATCCTGGTCTCGGACCCCGACGCGCTGGCCGCGGGCGACATCGCCGGTCACGCGCTGGAGACCCTGCGGGACGGCTCGGTGCGCGAGGTCGTGCTGCTGGGACGGCGGGGGCCCGAGGACGCGGCGTACACCAGGTCCGAGCTGCTCGCGCTCAAGCACCTGGACGGCGTGGAGCTGATCGTCGACGATCATGACCCACGCACCGGTGCCGCGATCGACGCCGCGGCCCCGGGCAGCCGGGCCGCGCTCCTGCGGGGCGTCACCCGCGAGGTGGTGGACTGGTCGCGCCCCTCGGCCGGCCGACGGATCGTGTTCCGTTTCCACTCCACGCCGGTCGAGGCACTCGCCGGTGCGGACGGCGCCGTCGGCGCGGTACGGGTGACGGACGGCGCGGACGCCACGAGGAGCACGAGCGGCCTGGAGATTCCTGCCGGACTGCTGCTGCGGGCGGTCGGCCAGCGCGGACTGCCGGTCAGCGGGCTGCCGTTCGACGAGGCGAGCGGCACCGTTCCGCACGAGGGCGGCCGGGTGACGGGCCGGCCGGGGACCTACGTCGTGGGATGGATCAAGCGCGGCCCCTCGGGCGGCATCGGGGCCAACCGCACCTGCGCCGCCGAGACCGTGGGCACACTGCTGGACGACGCCGTCAGCGGCGCGCTGCCCACGCCCGGGCAGGGGGCGAAGGCCTTCCAGCGGCTCGTGCGGCGGCGTAACCGGAGGGTCGTCGATGGCCGCGGCCTGGCGGAGATCGAGCGCGCCGAACTGGCCCTGGGGCGCCGTGCCGGCCGCCCCAGGGTCAAACTGGCCACCGTTCCCGAGCTGGTGGCGGCTGCGAGAGGCGGCCGCCGGCGGATTCCCGGCTGAACACCCCGGCCCTCCGGCGGTGTTCGCGGACCGGGCGCGCAGGTCGTGGACGGGCGGAGAGAGGCCAAGGTCGTCTTCGTCTCCCGCGGAAACGCCGGCCGGGTACGGGAGGTGACGCTGTGCACCATGGAAGGTGGTCATCCCACCGAGGTGAGCGACATCGCCGACCGCATGCGCGACCGGCTGGTGACCGCGGCCTGCGCCCGCCAGGTCGCCGAGGACTACGACATCGTCCGCGGCGCGATCACCGCCGAGGCGTGGCAGGAGAGCCCCGTCCCCGGACAACTGGCCGAGGCCGGGCGACGGATGGGTGAGCTGGGACTGCTCTCACCACCGTTGAAGGTGTCCGACTTCGTTTCCGAGCAGCTGGCCGACATGTACGAGCTCTACATGGGGATGCGGGGCTCCAGCGAGGGCATGCTGTTCGCCTTCGATCCCGGCCTCGACTGCCTCGTGGTCAGCGCCTCAGGGTCCTGGGACGTCGACAAGCGCGCCCTGAGGCGTGAACAGACCGTGGCCGTCGAGCCGCGCCTGGCCGGCGGCCGGCGCCTGCGCGTCCTGGCGCCGGCCGGTGTGCTGCCGATGCAGCCCTCGGTGGAGACATGGGAGATCTGCGCCCTGATGGAGGCCTGCCCGACCGTCCGCGTCACCAAGGACGCCTCGGGCGCCTGGGTGCTGGACCCCGGCGGGCAACGCGAGGTCCCCCTCATCCGGGCCGGCATCCATGCCCACGTCGGCGTCGTCTCCAGCGACGACACGGTCGTCGAGACCGTCACGGCAGACCGCGAGCAGTTCCCCTACGGTTTCGGCTGCGGCACCGACCTGACCGTCGAGATCGCCCGTGACACCGTCCGCCGCTCCCACGCCGTCAACGACCCGGCCGACGATCGGGCCTACGTGCGCTGGCCCCTTCTGTACCACGGGGAGATGGCCGTCGAGCTGTGGAAGCCGGGCCTGCCCGCCCAGCCCTTCCACGGTCTGCTCGACCTGTACGGCACGGCGGTGCGGTTCACACCCGACGACGTACCCCAGCCGGTATGAGCCGCCGCGGTGGCCGGAGGGGCGGAGCCGGCCGGTCGGCTGCAGGACGCCGGTCAGGACCACGTCGCGGGCGTCCCGGCCGGCACACCGCATCCGTCGGGCGCCTCCCGCCCGTCCGGCGCCTCCGGCCGTTCGTCCCGGGTCCGGCCCTCGGGTCCACGTCCCTTGCAGGGCACCGTGACGGGCGCGGTCTTCGGGAAACCGGACCCGGGCCGGCGGGTGCGACGCCCCGCCCGGCCACGTCCTGCGACGAGGCGGCGCACCACGAAACCCCTGAGGGCCCGCGCCCGGCCGTCGGATCCGGCCCCGTGCGGGAAACGGCCGGGACCGCGCTTCGCAGCGGACCTTCCGCACTCCCCCGCACACTCGTCAGAAGAACGGCCCATGGCACCGAACCGCCTGTCGGACAAGACCGTACTCATCACCGGAGCCGGTGGTGGGATCGGTGCAGCGACCGCCCGGGCCCTGCACGCCCGGGGAGCCAACCTTGCCCTCACGGGCCGCACCGTCTCCCAGCTCGCCGAGCTGACCCGTGAGCTGGGAGAAGACCGGACACTGCCTCTGCGTGCGGATGTCACCGACCTGACAGCCCTGCAGAACGCGGTGACTCACACGGTCGACCGGTTCGGGGCGCTCGACGTCGTCTTCGCCAACGCGGCTGTCGCTCCCGCCGTCCCCGCCACCGTCGCGACCGTCGAACCCTGGCTGTTCGAGCACATCATCGAAGTGAACCTCCTGGGCGTGTGGCGCACGGTGCGGGCGTCCCTCCCTCAGATCATCGCCAGCCGCGGCCATGTCCTGGTCACCTCGTCCACCTACGCCTACATCAACGGTGCGGTGAACGCCCCCTACGCAGCTTCCAAGGCCGCGGTCGAACAGTTCACCCGTGCCCTTCGCGTCGAACTGGCCATGCACGGGGCCACCGCCGGTGTTCTCTACCCGGGATGGGTGCACACCACGATGAGCCGTCCGGCCCCGGGAGGGCACGAACTCACCACCCGGATGCGGGAAGCCGCCTTCCCCCGTCCCCTCGCCACCGCGGTCACCCCCGAACTCGTCGCCCGCCGAGTGGTCCGGGGTATCGAGCACCGCACGGCCCGCATCACGGTTCCCCGGCGCTGGCAACCGATCGGGATCCTGCGCGGTGTCATCAACCCCTTCAGCGATCACCTCCTGGCCCGGCACCCCGAGATCCAGCCGCTTCTGCGGGCTCTGGAGAACACCGCACGCAGGCCTTCCCGCCATCTCACAGGTGAGGACGAGGGAAGGTGACGCCACGGCCTACCTCGTACCGGCCCTCCGGCGTACAGGGCGTCGAGCCGGAGCAGCGTGATCACCTGCGGGCGCCCCAACGGCCTGTGAGGTTCACGTACTCGCTCTCCTCGCGGAGGTGGTGGAGGCCGGGGCGGCCGTCGAGCGTCCTGGGTCCGTAGTGGTCCGCGAGCTGCTCGTGGTCCTTCGGCATGCCGAGGCGGATCCCGGCTGGATGCCGATTGCACGGCCGAAATCAGGTGCGGTTAACATATGAGCACCGCCTAGCTCGAAAGATGGACTTGTGACTGCCACCGAGGACTCGTTCACCAACTGGAAGACCCGCGAGGAGATCGCTGAGTCGATGATCCCGATCATCGGGAAGCTGCACCGGGAGCGGGACGTCACGATCCTGCTCCACAGCCGCTCCCTGGTGAACAAGTCGGTGGTCAGCATCCTCAAGACCCACCGGTTCGCCCGGCAGATAGCCGGCGAGGAGCTCTCGGTCACCGAGACGCTGCCGTTCCTGCACGCCCTCTCCGCGCTCGACCTCGGTCCGTCGCAGATCGACATCGGCATGCTCGCCGCGACGTACCGGACCGACGGCCGAGGCCTGTCGGTGGACGACTTCACCGCCGAGGCCGTGGCCGGGGCGACCGGCGCCAACAAGACGGAGCGGCGCGAGGCGCGCGACGTGGTCCTGTACGGATTCGGCCGCATCGGCCGCCTCCTGACCCGGCTGCTCATCGAGAAGACCGGGTCCGGAAACGGCCTGCGGCTGCGCGCCATCGTCGTACGCCGGGGCGCTGGGCAAGACCTCGTGAAGCGCGCCTCGCTGCTGCGCCGTGACTCCATCCACGGCCAGTTCCAGGGCACGATCACCGTCGACGAGGCGAACAGCAGGATCATCGCCAACGGCAACGAGATCCAGGTGATCTACTCCGACGACCCGACATCGGTGGACTACACGGCGCACGGCATCAAGGACGCCATCCTCATCGACAACACGGGTCGCTGGCGCGACCGCGAAGGCCTGTCCAAGCACCTTCAGCCGGGCATCGCGAAGGTCGTGCTGACCGCGCCCGGCAAGGGCGACGTCCCCAACATCGTGCACGGTGTCAACCACGACACGATCAAGCCGGAGGAGCAGATCCTCTCCTGCGCCTCGTGCACCACCAACGCGATCGTCCCGCCGCTGAAGGCGATGGCCGACGAGTACGGTGTGGTGCGCGGCCACGTGGAGACCGTCCACTCGTTCACCAATGACCAGAACCTTCTGGACAATTACCACAACTCGGATCGCCGTGGCCGCTCGGCCCCCCTCAACATGGTCATCACCGAGACGGGTGCCGCGTCCGCCGTCACGAAGGCCCTGCCCGATCTCAAGGCGAAGATCACCGGCAGCTCCATCCGCGTCCCGGTGCCGGACGTCTCGATCGCGATCCTGAACCTGCAGCTCGAGCGCGGCACCAGCAGGGAGGAAGTCCTCGACTACCTCCGTAACGTGTCGCTGACCTCGCCTCTCAGGCGCCAGATCGACTTCATCACCGCTCCCGACGCGGTCTCGAGCGACTTCATCGGCTCCCGCCACGCCTCGATCGTCGACGCGGGCGCGACCAAGGTCGAGGACGACAACGCGATCCTCTACCTCTGGTACGACAACGAGTTCGGCTACTCCTCGCAGGTCGTCCGGGTCGTCCAGCACGTCTCCGGCGTCGAGTACCCGACCTACCCGGCTCCGGCTGCCTGATCCCGTCCGGCGGCTCCCGGTACCGCGAGGCGGCGCCGGGAGCCGTCGGACGGCGCCCGGACGGACAGGACGGGAGAAGTCCCGGCTGTCACCGGCGCAGCGCAGCCACCAGCATCGGCAGGGAGCGGCGCAGCTCCCGGTGCCCGTAGGTCCCACTGTGCCCACCTGGGTACAGGTGGGTGGTCACGGGTGCCCCCAGGGACGTGAGCCGGTCGCCGAGCATCCTCGTCTCCTCGCCGCAGACGGCTTCGGTGACGGATGTGACGCCGTCGTCGGCGAGTGCCACCCACTTCTCGGTGCCGGGAATGTGGGGATCGGACTCCTCCCCGTCGAGCGGGCCGGGCTTTCCGTCTCCGGAGGCCAGGTAGACGGGGGTGTGGCGCAGCCCTCCGGCGTGACGGTAGGGATCCCAGTCGAGCCAGTTCCTCCACTGCTTCCACGGGTCACCGAAGATCGCGTAGCCGTCCACACCGACGAACTTCGCCCCGGAGAGCCACATCTCCGGGTGCCGGACCGGATGCACGGGTGCCCCGAAAGCCGCGACCGCACCGAACAGGCCCGTGACCCGGGACGCCATACCCAGGGCTCCGAAGCCGCCCTGGGACTCACCGGCCGCCGCCCTGTTCGGCCCGGCCCCGTAGTCCCACTCCATCAGAGGCACGACTTCACGGAGGAAGTACGTGCGCACCCGGGGAGTGCCGCCCTCGCCGTGGTTCCACCAGTCGGTCCAGAACCCGAACAGCGGCATGCCCGGCATGACCACCAGGACATCGCGCAGTTCGGCCAGTTCCTGCACCTTGAAGAGGGTGGTCCAGGTGGTGTGGTCACCGTCTCCGCCTGCCAGCAGATAGAGGGCCGGCCAGCGGTCACCGGGGCGGCGCCGGTCCCAGCCGCGTGGTGTCAGCAGGGCGACGGTGCTCCGGCCGCCCAGGGCAGGGGACTCGACGGTCAGCTCGACCAGCCGTTCGTCCAGCCGCCGTTCGGCGACGACCTGACCGGTGGCGTCGGCGGGGGTCGCGCCGAGCAGGGCGCCGGCGCCCAGCAGGGCACCGCTCGTCAGGAGGGTGCGGCGTGTGCGTGCGTGCGACATATCTGTTTCTTCGGCCGCCTCCCTCTCCGTCTTGAGCGAACGTCAGAGCCTGTGAAGCGAACATCCTGCGCGGACCGGTGTTCCGTCGGCGCGGAAGCGCCGCACAGCCGTGACGGAAGCGTTCGAAGGACTCGGACACGAGCTGACGGACGGTCCCCCCTGCCACGGAAGCAGCCGGAGTCAGCCGAGGTCCGCCTCTTCCGTGTCGGGCAGGGGCTGTTCGGCCCAGATGGTCTTGCCCGTGCCGGTGTAGCGGGTTCCCCAGCGCTCGGTGAGACTGGCGACGAGCAGGAGACCGCGTCCGCCCTCGTCGAAGATCCGGGCACGGCGCAGATGGGGCGCGGTGCTGCTGCCGTCGAAGACCTCGCAGATGAGCGCGGTGTCCCGGATGAGGCGGAGCCGGATCGGATCGCTGCCGTAGCGGATGGCGTTGGTGACCAGTTCACTGACGACCAGTTCGGTGGTGAACACGGCGTCGTCCAGGCCCCATGCCCTCAGTTGGGCGGAGGCACGTTTGCGGATGTTCGGCACGACGGCGGGATCGGCGGCCAGGTCCCACGAGACGTAGTGGTCCGCGTCCAGACGACGGGTCCGGGCCAGCAGCAGGGCGACGTCGTCGTTCGGCTGCTCGGGAACCAGTGCGTCCATGACGGTGTCACAGGTCTCCTCGAGGGAGCACGAGGGGCGGCCGAGCAGGTCACACAGTTCGGCGAGGGCGGCATCGATGTCCCCGTCCGCCGTGTCGATCAGCCCGTCCGTGTACAGGGCCAGCCGACTGCCTTCGGGCAGCTCGAACTCCGCCGCTTCGAAGGGCAGGCCACCCACTCCCAGCGAGGGGCCGGAGGGCAGCCGCAGCTGTTCGACGGTGCCGTCGAGACGGACCAGCATCGGTTCGGGGTGACCCGCCCTGGCCATCGTGCAGCATCCGGCCGTCGGGTCGTACACGGCGTACAGGCAGGTCGCACCGGCGACCGTCGCGCCGTCGGCGCTGTCCGCCGGCTGTTCCCGGTCGAGCGTCAGGACCAGGTCGTCGAGCTGGGTGAGCAGTTCCTCGGGAGCGAGGTCGACGTCGGCGAGGGTACGCACGGCGGTTCGGAGCCTCCCCATGGTGGCCGAGGCGTGGAGCCCGTGGCCGACGACGTCGCCGACGACCAGGGCCACCCGGGCCCCGGACAGCGGGATGACGTCGAACCAGTCCCCTCCGATGCCGGCGCCGTCGGTGTTCGGAAGATAGCGCGCGGTGACCTCGACAGCTCTCTGACGGGCGGCCCGGCGGGGCAGCAGGCTGCGCTGCAGGGCGAGGGCCGTGGCCCGCTCGCGGGTGTAGCGGCGGGCGTTGTCGACGCAGACAGCCGCTCGTGAGACCAGCTCGGCGGCGAGCTGCAGATCCGCCGTGCCGAAGCCCCCGGGGGTCCGGTGGCGGCAGAACAGCACGATGCCGAGGGTGACGCCGCGTGCCTGTAGCGGAACGACCAGTACCGAGTGAATTTTGTTGACCCTCATGTTCCGGGTCCGTGCCGGTTCGTTCGTCGCCCATCGCCGCAGGGCCTCTTCGTCGATGGTGTGGCGCGACGGTTCACCGGCGATCAGAGCGCGGCCCACCACGGAGTCCCGGCCGTACTCATGGACGGCGCCGAGGGGGACGACCGATTCGGGGCAGCCTTCGAGCACCGACCTCTGGGCCGCCCGGTGGAAGGAGATCTTGTCCCTGTGCGTCACGGAGCGCGCCTCGTCGCCGGCCAGTACCTCGGCGAGCAGGTCGACGGTCACGAAGTCGGCGAAGTCCTCGATGCCGAGCTCCGCCAGTTCCTCGGCGGTGCGGCCCACGTCGAGGGTGCTGCCCAGGCGCACACTGGCCTTGTTCAGTGCGGCCAGGCGCCGGCGCGCCCAGAACTGGTCCGTCGTGTCGAGCGTCACGACGGACACGCCCCGGACCTCACCGGCGGCATCGCGCACAGGTGACATCGCCGCCTGCCAGATGTGCTCGCTGCCCTGCACCACGATGTGGGTCTCATAGGGCTCGCCCACACCCGTCCTCAGCACCCGCTCGATGGCTTCGGCAAGCCCTTCCCCGCCCTCCAGGAACAGTCCTGGCTCGATTTCCCCGGGCATCAGCCCGACCAGGGACGCCTCCGGTCTTCCGACAGAATCCGCCGCCGCCTCGTTGGCCATGGCGAGCAACTGGTTCCGGTCGAAGTAGGCCACCGGTACCGGCAGCTGCTCCAGAATCGTGCAGCGCACTTCCTCGGACAGTACGTGGGCGGACCGTCCGCCTCCGGCCGCCGGTGTGGGCTCACCACCGCCGGCAGGCGGGTTCCCGCGGTCCGCCTCGCCCATGCTCATGGGCCCATCACTCGTCCTCCCCGCCTAGGCAGGTCGCCCACGAACACACATATGCGACCTCTGTTCAAGAATGCTCCTGTGCGTCCCCGCTCTCAACCGGCCCCCTGCCTGCGACGGCGAGCGGGCCACCGGCGTGGAACGCCAGTTTCGCGAAGCGTTCGCCGATGCGGCGGTGCGTGGCGGCGTCAGGGTGCAGCGCGTCGGGAAGCGGCAGCTCGGCGAAGTCCGTCTCGCCGTAGAGTTCGCGGCCGTCGAGGTAGTGCAGATGCGGGTCCTCGGCCGCCCGCTGCTCGACGATGCGGGCGAGTTCGTCCCTGATGGTGCTCAGGGTGAGCTTTCCGGCGGCCGTTTCGGCAGGGTCTCCCGCGGCGCGGAAGTTCAGCTTCCCCTCCCGCAGGGCACTGCGGTCGGGGGCGCTGGGGCCCGGGGTGTCCTCGTGGATGGGGCACAGGATGGGCGAGACGACCAGCAGTGGCGTGGCGGGGTGGCCTTCGCGAATGGTGTCGAGGAAGCCGTGCACGGCCGGGGTGAAGGCGCGCAGGCGCATCACGTCGGCGTTCACCAGGTTGATGCCGGTCTTCACACTGATGCGGTCGGCCGGGGTGTCGCGCAGGGCGCGGGCGGTGAACGGGTCGAGGAGCGCGCTGCCGGCGTATCCCAGGTTGATCAGCTCCACACCGCCGAGGGCGGCGGCAAGCGCGGGCCAGGTGGTGGTGGGGCCTGCGGCGTCGGATCCATGGCTGATCGAACTGCCGTGGTGCAGCCACACCGCGCGGCCCCGCTCCGGGACCGGCTCGACGGGGGCATCGGCGCGCAGGGCGATCAGCTCGGTGGTCTCGTTGTGCGGCAGCCAGATCTCGATGTCCTTCACATCACCGGACAGGCCGCTGAAGCGCAGGGTGCCTGCCGGCCCCGGCCGGACCTCGGCGGATCCGGTGTTCATGTCGATGGTCAGGGTGTTGCCACCGGGCACACCGGCCCGGCCCGCGAGGCGGCCGTCGACCAGCAGCTCGTAGACCCCGTCCGGGCGCGGCGGAGCCCCCACGTACGTCCGCTTCGTGGGCAGGGTGTCCAGCTCCACGACGGTCGCCCGGGTGCGCATGACGAGCCGCACACCGGAGGGCTGGGACTCCGCCATGGCGAGCTGGCCGTCGGTGTTCTGGGCGCGGGCACGGGCGGGCAGCCGGTGCGGCAGCACGCCGTGCTCGGTGCGCTCCAGATCGAGTGCCCCGCGCAGGAGGTCCTCGGTGAGCGGGGCGGGTGTCAGTTCGGGGTGGACGCTCATCTTCCGTCTCCTGTTCCGGGCCGGTGTCCGGCTGTACCGCGGGGCTGTCAGGGAGCGGGCCAGTTCCGCAGCAGGGCGTCGAGGGCGTCGAGGACCCGTGTCCAGGTCTCCTGCGTACCGGGGGCGCTGTGACTGAAGCTTCCGCCCGACTCCAGGCTGATGTAGCCGTGGAAGACGCTGCCCAGCAGCCGGACAGCGTGAGTCCGGTCCGGCTCCGTCAGGTCGTAACCGCGCAGGATCGCCCGCGTCATCCGGGCGTGCCTGCCGCCCGCACTGGCGGCGGCAGCCTCCGGGTCGAGCCTGATCTGCGCCGCGGCGTAGCGGCCCGGATGCTCCCTGGCGTAGTCGCGGTAGGCGTTCGCGAACGCCTCCAGGGCGTCCTTGCCCGCCCTCCCGGCCAGGGCGGTGGCGACGCGGTCGGCGAGCTCCTCCAGGGCCAGCAGGGCGATCCTCGCCCTGAGGTCCTGGGAATTCTTCAGATGCGAGTAGAGACTCGCGTCCTTCACGCCGAACTGCCGGGCGAGTGCCGCGACGGTCACTTTGTCGAAGCCGACCTCGTCGGCCATCTCCGCTCCGGCCCGCGTAAGGCGTTCCGCGGTCAGTCCTGCTCGCGCCATGGTCACCATCCCCTTCAGGAAGTTCCATCATGCATCTGCCTAAGACTATTAGGCAAATAGCAAATCACCCTAAGAACAGGAGCCGAGTGGATGCGCACCCCGCCGGCCCAGGGGCCCGAGCCCCGGTACCCGTGCGGGATATGGCCGTTCGGCCGCCAGGTGGCACCAGGACCGGCCCCGGGGGCATCGCGGCAGGGACGGTTTCGGGTCCCCGCTCCGGTGATCCGGAAGTCCGGCGGCGACCGCAGCGCGGCCACCGGGGCACGAAGGCGCCCCCGACCGGACCGTCGTCCGGATCACCACCAAGCCGGGTGAGACCTTCACCGGCCGGACGGCCGCCCTGGCCGAAGGCTCCGCCCGGCGGAAGGCGCCCGGCGAGATCGCACTCGGCTCCAGCGCGCCGACCATCCTCGCCCTCGCACCACCGGCCCGAAAGGCGTCCGGTACCGACCGGCGCCGGCAGGACGCTCCGCCGCAACCTCGGGTTCCACGGACTCGGCGGCCCGATCGCCCCGCCCATCGGCATCAAGATCATCGACCTGCTCCTCCCCTCGCTGCCGGGCTCTCCTGAACCAGGAACGGCCGATCGGCCATGGACGCGCCTCTCAGGAACACCACCCGGACGATCGGGGCGGGGCCGCGCACCTCGCTCGTCCGGAGCGCCGTCCGAGGCACCCCCGGTCACCGGGTGGCGGAACGGCACGGCCTTCCCGTCCGACAGGTCGCGAAGTCCGTGGACGAGTACACCGAGGACCGCACCCTTGGATCCATGGGCGATCCCCGGGCCGACGTCCTGGAACTCAGCATCGCGCTCAGGAGTGCGGGCAAGGACCGACTCGGACCCGGTGCGGTCAACTCCGGGGCGGCGGTTCCGGACGGAACCGCCGCCCTCCAAGGCGCGCCCCACAGCGGCGGCCCGCGGCCCTCTTCACCAAGTCCCCCCTTCCTCGTACATCTCCTCATTCCGCAGCGACCCGGAACCTTCGAAACTTTCGATCACATCGAACGTAAACATCGATCTGATCTCCGGAATCGCCACGCCTGACAGCTTCCCCGTTGACGCTTACTGGCATTGAACAGTCAAAACAAACTCATGTCGTTCCACAGCGAGGAACGATGCTTTCGTGATTCGCGCCGAAACTATTGACACCCGCCAGGGGCAGATCAACACTGTTCGCCGTCGACGGACTTCAACCACCGCCGATCCGGGCCCATCCCCGAACCGACGCGCGATCACCGTCACCGGCTGTTCACCGGCATCCCCGCAGAGGACGTCTCGCGCTGTCCGGGCCCCGCCCGGCCCCACGAGGACGAGGAGGGAAGGACGCACATGAACGACGCACCCGCACAGCCGGCGAACCGCACACGCGGCCGGTCCGGACGCACCGTCCGCAATGTCTTCGCCATGGCGACGGCCGCCGTGGCCGTGCCGGCCCTGCCCGGCACCGCCGCCGCACCGGTAACCACTTCGACACGTGGGCCCGGCAGGGGATGAACCTGGGCACCTTCAATTACATGATCATGGCCACCGAGGGCCAGCGCAGCGGCGGCGACTCCGACATCACCGTGGGCACGGCTTCCGGTGGTGGGGTGGTGACGGAGGCGGCGGTGGCTGCACCGCAACCGTGTCCGCGGGCCAGAAGTGGAACGACCGCTACAACCTCGACGTCACGGTCTCCGGCTCCAGCAACTGGACCGTCACCATGAACGTGCCCTCCCCCGCCAGGATCCTCTCCACCTGGAACACCACCGCCTCCTACCCCAGCGCCCAGGTACTGACCGCCAAGTCCAACGGCAGCGGCAACACCTGGGGCGCGACCATCCAGGCCAACGGCAACTGGACCTGGCCGACCGTCTCCTGCAGAGCAGGCTGACACCCGGGCAACCGGCAGATCGCAGCAACGGGACGGGGGTTCACGCCCGCCGCCGCCCCACCCCGGCCGTCTCCCCCATGTCCACCAGGACGAGAAAGGCTCATTCGTATGCGCATCACGCCACGCCTGTCCTTCCGGCCCGTGATCACTGCTCTGGCTGTCGCCGCGACAGCCGCTGCAGCCGTCGTCACCGCCGATCCCACCGCCTCCCACGCCGCCACCGCTGCCGCGTGCAGCGGTTACGTCGGACTCACATTCGACGACGGCCCCTCCAGCAGCACGCCGGGCCTGCTGAACGCCTTGAAGCAGAACGGGCTACGGGCCACGATGTTCAACCAGGGCCAGTACGCCGCAGCCAATCCGGCCCAGGTCCGGGCGCAGGTCGACGCCGGTATGTGGGTCGGCAACCACAGCTACACCCATCCGCACCTGACCCAGCAGAGCCAGGCACAGGTCGACTCCGAGCTCTCCCGCACCCAGCAGGCGATCGCGAACGCCGGCGGGGGCACGCCGAAACTGTTCCGCCCTCCGTACGGTGAGACCAACTCGACGGTCCAGTCCGTCGCCGCCAAGTACGGTCTGACACAGGTCATCTGGGACGTCGATTCCCAGGACTGGAACGGCGCGAGCACCGACGCGATCGTGCAGGCCGCCGCCCGGCTCACCAACGGCCAGATCATGCTCATGCACGACTGGTCCGCCAACACGCTCGCCGCGATCCCCCGTATCGCCCAGGGGCTGGCGAGCCGGGGGCTCTGCGCCGGCATGATCTCTCCGCAGACCGGCCGCGCCGTGGCTCCTGACGGTGGGAGCCCCGGCGGCGGTGGTGACGGAGGCGGCGGTGGCTGCACCGCAACCGTGTCCGCGGGCCAGAAGTGGAACGACCGCTACAACCTCGACGTCACGGTCTCCGGCTCCAGCAACTGGACCGTCACCATGAACGTGCCCTCCCCCGCCAGGATCCTCTCCACCTGGAACACCACCGCCTCCTACCCCAGCGCCCAGGTACTGACCGCCAAGTCCAACGGCAGCGGCAACACCTGGGGCGCGACCATCCAGGCCAACGGCAACTGGACCTGGCCGACCGTCTCCTGCAGAGCAGGCTGACACCCGGAAGCCTCACCGGCCCGAGTGGGGCGGCGGCCCGGCCCGCCGCCCCGCTCTCCGTGCCGTCCGTGTCCGCACCGACCGAAAAGTTATCGGCTGCCGACGATCAAGTTGCCTTCTTCCAGTCCTTTTTGACGCCCGGCTTCCCTATTCTGTTCGAAAGCTGATCACCTCTTATGCGTACACCAGGAGTCCGCCATGTCCCGACCGGAGAACGATGCCCGCGCTCTGCGCATCGACACCAGCAGACCTCATCCCGCCCGGATGTACGACTGGTTCCTCGGCGGCAAGGACAACTATCCGGTGGACGAGGCACTGGGCCGGCAGATGCTTGCCGTCGAGCCCGCGGTCCCGGTCATGGCGAAGGTGAACCGGGCGTTCATGCACCGCGCCACCCGATGGCTGACCGGCCAGGGAATCCGGCAGTTCCTCGACATCGGCACCGGGATACCCACCGAGCCGAACCTCCACCAGGTGGCCCAGCAGGCCGCCCCGGCCACGCGGGTCGTCTACTGCGACAACGATCCGATCGTCCTGGCACACGCCGGAGCCCTGCTGAAGGGAACCGAGGAGGGCGCCATCGACTACGTACAGGCTGACGCCCGCGACGTGGAGGCCGTACTCCAGCACGCGGGCAAGACCCTCGACTTCAGCCGGCCGGTCGCACTCTCCATGATCGCTTTGCTGCACTTCGTGAGTGACGAGGACGGCGCCTACGAACTGGTGGACCGCCTGACCGCGGTCCTCGCACCGGGCAGCCACGTGGTGATCTCGCACCTCACCGCCGACTTCCACCCGGCGGCGGCGCGCAAGGTCGACGAGATGTACAAGGCCAACACGCTCACCCTGGCGCCCCGCACCCGTGATCAGTTCGCCCGGTTCTTCGACGAGCTGGAGATCGTCGAGCCCGGCATCGTGGCGGCCGAAGCCTGGCATCCCGAACTCGGCGAGCCGGTCCCCGGCCAGGACGACGTCATCAGTGCCGGCTATGTGGCGGTGGGCCGCAAGGCGTAGCCCGCCCCACGGAGCAGCACCCGCCCGTCGTGCCCGCCGCTCCCCGGGGGGAGCGGCGGGCACGATGGCCGACAAGGCGCTGTTGACCACTTCCACGCCGGAACCTGATTCTCGAATTTCCACTGACAGAGCCGAGAAGCAGGGAGGCCACACGATGACGGCCACGGCAGAACAAACCCCCGTTCCCTATCCGTTCAACGAGTCGGCCGGGCTGGGACTGGCGGACGCCTACCAGGAAGCCCTGGAGCGGCCCGGGCTCATGCGCGTACGCCTGGCGTACGGGGAACCCGCGTGGCTGGCCACCCGGTACGCCGACGCGCGCCTGGTGCTCGGCGACCGCCGCTTCAGCCGGGCGGAAGCCCTCCGCCACGACGAACCGCGCCAGTCGGACGGGCAGCGGGACAGCGGCATCCTGAGCATGGACCCTCCGGAGCACACCCGGCTGCGCACCCTGGTGGCGAAGGCGTTCACCGTGCACCAGGTGGAGAAGCTGCGCCCCTGGGTGCGGGAGCTGGCCCACGGTCTGCTGGACGAATGGGAGGCCCAGGGACAGCCGGCCGACCTGGTGGAGCACTACGCGCTGCCGATCCCCGTCGCGGTGATCTGCCGCATGCTCGGTGTACCGGAGGAGGACCGTCCGAAGTTCCGGGTCTGGAGCGACGCCGCTCTCTCCACCAGTTCCCTGACGGCCGAGGAGTTCCTGCGAAGCCGTGAGGAGCTGCGCGCCTATATGGGCTCGCTGATCGAGGAGCACCGGCGCAGTCCCCGTCCGGATCTGATGACGGGGCTGATCGAAGCCCGTGACACCGGGGACCGTCTCAGCGAACTGGAACTGGTCGATCTCTGTGTCGGCATCCTCGTAGCCGGTCATGAGACCACCGCCACCCAGATCCCGAACTTCGTGTACGCACTGCTCGACCACCCTGATCAGCTGCGACTGCTGCGGGAGCGCCCCGAGCTGATCCGCGGGGCGGTCGAGGAGCTGCTGCGGTTCGTGCCGCTCGGCAGCGGCGCCGGCTTTCCCCGGTACGCGACCGAGGACGTGGAGGTCGGTGGCACGCTGGTCCGAGCCGGTGAGCCCGTGCTCGTCGCGGTGGGGGCCGCCAACCGCGACGCCCTGAAGTTCGAGGCGGCGGGCCGGCTCGACGTCACCCGGACCGGCGTCCAGCATCTGGGTTTCGGGCACGGGGTCCATCACTGTCTCGGGGCACCGCTCGCCAGGCTGGAGCTGCAGGAGGCGCTGGAGGCACTGCTCGTGCGCTTCCCGGCACTGCACGTGGCGGGAGAGGTGGAATGGAAGAACGAGATGCTCGTGCGGGGTCCGCGCACGATGCCGGTCGGGTGGTGAGAGCCGTGTCGTGGACGACCGAGGTGGACCGTGATCTGTGCATGGGGTCGGGCATGTGTGCGGCGATGGCGTCCGATCTGTACACGCTGGACGACGAGGACCGGGCGAAGCCTGTCCGTGAGCGGATAACTCCTGACGAGCGCGCGCTCGACGCCGCGGACTCGTGCCCCGCGTCGGCGATCGTGGTCCGCGACGGTGGCCTGCCGATCGGGCCGCGCCCCTGACGGCGGGGCACCCACCGGGCCTGCCCGGGACCGGCGGGCAGACCCGGCGCTCACGCCGTCCGGCCTGCGCCCCGGGTGCAGGAGAGGACCACGAGGAGTGGCCAGAGGGACTGCGCGAACGTGAGGACCCGCTCCGCCGCTCCCGCGGTGTCGAGCACGAACAGGGCGAGGAGGAACCAGGCCCCGCCGAGCCACATCAGCGCGGCGGCCGCGAGGGACGGTCCCGGCCGCAGCCCCCACGGGGGATCCGCCGCACGCGGCCCGCCGGCTGCGCGCGGTCCCGGTGCGTCCCGCGGCTCCGAGGCGCCGCGTCGCACGGCCAGGACCGGCCATACCGCCAGCAGGGAGAACCCCACGGCCACGACCACACCGTGGGCGAACGAGCCACCGCTGCTGGGCGCCGGGAACAGGGCCAGCAGCATCGCCGAGAGTCCGCCTCCGGCGAGCGCCGCCCGTCCGACCGGCGCGGCGGGTCGCAGTCCGTACGCGGTGATCACATGGCAGGCTCCGAGGGCGAGCAGGGCCGATGTCATGACCCAGTACCCTCCGGCGCCGTCGGAGGCGAGGACGCTGATCGTCTTCGACGCGGGATCGTAACCGGATCCCTGGAGCTCGGCCGAGACCGCCCAGCCGCCGATGAGAAGGACCGGCGCGGACACCGAGGAGAAGAGGGCCCACCAGGGGACAGCTCGCATCGGTGAACGGTAGAACGCCGGAACCGGCAACCGTCGGCGCACACGCGGACGGGTGTGTACCCCGCTCGCGAGGGGGTAGACGCGTGACGCCGGATCACATGACGGCATGTGGACCCACTTCGCCCGGCCGGCCCGGCACCGGCCCTGTGTCCCGGCGCGCCGCACCGGACGTGGATCGAATTCAGAGGAGAACCCGCTGTGCTGACCCCCAGTCCTCAGGACCTGAGAGTGGCCCTGGCCCGCTACGCCGACGCACGGATCGAGGACGCGCGCTGCTCCACGGACGCGACCGCCCGGGCCGTGGAGGACGCCGCCTACACACTGTGCGTGATGACCGGCACCCAGGCCGTCCCGCAGGCCCTCCATGTCGCCGACACCATGCTCGGTATGCGTGCCACGGTCTCTCCCGCCCTTCGCCGGCCCACCGGTAAGCAGCAGGAGGGCAGCCTCCAGACCGCCTGAGCGGCCATGGGGAAGAGAAGCCGGCGCCGGGCCGTCCGCCTGCCCGCCGTCGGTCCGATCCGGCCCGGTGCCGCTCCGGCGCCGGGCTGATCCGTCTGTGGGCGGCGTCCGGGCCCCGGGAGGAACGGGACCACGGCTCACCACGCTGTCCGACGGGATCTTCGCGAGGGCTCCGGTCCTTGCCGGTGCCCGGTGCCCCTCTCCCGGCAGGCGTGGCCCCGCGCCGGAGAGCGGTCCGGCGCCACCGGCGGACCCCGGTGGCGCCGGTCCCCACGCTCATTCGGGGACGGCGGTCAGCGATTCGTAGTACGCGCCGAGCTTCCGCAGGTAGAAAAGGTCGCCGGTGTCCTGATCACGCTCGAAGCGCGGAGCGTCCTTGATCTGCTCCTTGGTGCACCTGACCCTGATCACCCGTTCGGTGCCGTCGACGGCGGTCACCATGCCGGCGGGCACGGCGACGCTTCTCCCGAACTTCCAGACCCCCGCGTCGATCACCAGATGGTCGAAGCCCGGCACGGGCGAGAGCCTGATGACGGTGCCCACGCTCCCGTCCGGTGCTTCCACGCCGTATCCGATCACGTCGTCGTCCAGCTGTGCAGGGCCTGTCCAGACCGTGTCCATGGTCGTCTCCTCCCTGGCAGCCGGCCCGATCCGGCCGCCGGAACTTCCATATGCCCCGGGGTGCGCGGGCGATGCAGGCCGGACGGGCCTGGTTGCCGGCCGGGATCACCGAGCCATTTCGTACGCCCCGGACAGCGCCTCGACGCGCTCCCAGACCCGCGCCGAGCGGGTGTCGTCGACGACAGGACGCCGTACCGCGGCGAGGGCCCAGCGCTGCTGTTCCCCGGTCGCGGAGTCCTTGCCGTGCAGCTCGACGGCGTGCGCGGAGAAGTCACGGACGAGCACGGAGAACAGCTCGTCGAGCACGTCCTCGTCCAGGCCCGTCAGCCGGGCCTGCTCCAGGATCAGCTGGCCGTGGACCACCAGTGCGAAGAGCTGGCCGACGGACAGCAGGAAGTCGAGATCGCGGCTCTGCTGCTCGTCGGGGGCGGAGTCGGTCACGAAGCGGCACAGCGCGTCCGCCTGTTCCCGGAAGCGCGCGACATTGGGCACCGCGGCGTACGCGTCGTAGGCGGGCCGCCAGTCGTGGAAGCGTACGGAGCCGAGACCGCGGGCGGGGCCCTGCTGGAAGAGGAACGTGTCGTCGGCGGCGTCCAGGCGTGTGGTCACGGGCTCGTATCCGGCCGGGTCCAGCAGGTGGTTGCGCATGAACTTCAGGATGAGAGCGAGGTTGACGTGCACCGTGCCCTCCAGCTTGGGCAGGCTTCGGATCTCGGCGGCGGCCTGGGCGAAGTACGTGTCCTTCTCGAAGCCCTTTGCTGCGATGACGTCCCACATCAGGTCGATGACCTTCTCGCCCTCCGTGGTCACCTTCATCTTCGTCATCGGGTTGAACAGCAGGTACCGCCGGTCGTCGGGCCCGGCCGAGCGGAAGTAGTCGACGGCGCGGTCGCTGAACAGCTTCATGCCGACGAGCCGGACGTAGGCGTCGGCCAGCTCACGGCGGACGTGCGGGAAGGCCGTCACGGGGCGGCCGTAGAGGATGCGGTTGTGCGCGTGGGTGACCGCCTCGTACATCGCGTGCTCGCAGATGCCGATCGAGGCTGTGCAGAGGTTGAACTTGCCCACGTTGACGGTGTTGAGGGCGGCGTCGAAGGCGGCGCGGCCGGTGTGCAGGACGTCGTCCGGGCCGACCGGATAACCCTCGAGGCGGAACTCGCTGACGTACTTGGAGGAGTCGACGACGTTCTTCACCAGGTGGTAGGCGGGGTGGCGGCTGTCGGCCGCGAAGAAGACGTAGCCGTCCGGGCCTTCGACGTCGGTGCGGCGGCCGAAGACGGAGACGAGACCGGCTGCGTTGCCGTTGCCTATGTAGTACTTGGAACCGGTGGCCTGGAAGCCGCCCTCCCCGTCCGGTTCCAGAAGCATGTCGGTGGAGTAGATGTCGGCGCCGTGCGCCTTCTCCGACAGACCGAAGGCGAACACCTCGCCCTGGGAGAGGAGGTCCGCCGCGCGGCTGCGGGCGGCGGCGTTGCCGCTCTGCCAGACCGGTCCCAGACCGAGGATGGTCACCTGCCAGGCGTACCAGTAGTCGAGCCCGTAGAACCCGAAGACCTCGTTGAGCGCGGCGATCCGGGCGGTGTCCCAGCGCTGGTCCTCCCGCTGCGCGGCGGAGGCGGGAGTGAGGAAGGTGGCGAACAGGCCTTCCTTCGCGGCGAACTCGAGGAATTCCCCCAGCCAGGCGCGGGACCGGTAGTCCTCGATGAGCCGGCGCTTGCCGCGGTCCTCGAACCAGTCGATGGTGGCACGCAGCAGTCTGCGGGTCTCGGGGTCGAAGTGCGCCGGGTCGTAGGCACGCGGGTTGAACAGCAGCGGGTCTGCCATGGTGATACGCCTTCCGAGGGGTCGGGCAGGGGATTCGGGATGCTTCAGATTCGCGGGCCGGCCGCGCCGAGCCTGTGAAGGGTCGCGAGTACGTCGTCGAGCCAGGCGACCGTCATGCGTTCGTACGCGATGCCGCCGCGCAGTACGACGTGCTGCAGTTCCTGGCCCGTGTCGAGCGGTGCGGGGGCACCGGGCCCGGTGAAATCACGCTGTTCCCCGGCGAGGTAGTGCGCGAGCCGGTCACTGTGCACCCGGTGGTGCCGCTCGACCTCGAGGAGCAGCGCGGCGGGGTCGTCGAAAGCCGCGCCACGGATCTTCACGGCGAGATCGTGGCGCAGGCTCTCGGGTTCGATCGGTTCGTGCAGCCAGGCGGAGAGGGCGGCACGCCCGGGGGCGGCGACGGAGTACTCCTTCTTGTCCGGCCTGCGCTCCTGCGGCACGTCTCGGACGTCGAGCAGGCCGTCGCTCTCCATGCGCTTGAGGACGCGGTAGATCTGCTGGTGGGTGGCGGTCCAGAAGTAACCGATGGACCGCTCGAACCGCCGGGCGAGCTCATAACCTGAGCCCGGTTGCTCCAGCAGGGAGACGAGGATCGCGTGTTCGAGGGCCATGACCCGATCGTGCTATGCAACTGGTTGCATAGCAAGCGGCGACGGCCGGGTGAGACGCGCCTCACCCGGCCGTCGCCGGGCGAGGGCGGCGCTCGGACGCCGGTTTCCTCCAGGAGTTCCCGTGCCACCGCGTGCAGCACGCCCTCCCCGGGCTCGATCACGCCCCCGGGAACGCGCGTCGCGCCTGCCTGTCACGGGCCGGATCGCGTACGGGCGCGATGCAGGGCCAGCATGGCCTGATCGTCCTGCGGCCGGCCGCCGGCGTGGCGCCGGACGTCCTGGATCAGCGTGTCCAGGATCTGCCCCGGCGTGAGGCGCACGCCGGAGCGCGCCCGTCTGCCGAGCACGAGCGGCAGACGGGTCACGGGATCGTAGAAGCGTCCGGTGGCGTCGCGGGACTCGGTGACACCGTCCGTGAAGCAGAGCAGGGTGGAACCTGCGGGGAAGGGGAAGCTGTCGACCGGGGAGGACCACGCGCCCAGGTCACTCACGCCCAGCGGGGGTGCCTCCTCGGACGCCTCGAGAAGAGTGGCACGGCCCTGCACGTCGAGGAGCACGGGGGGCGGGTGGCCCCGGTTGACCAGGCGTACGGTTTCCAGGTCCGTGGAGAATTCCGCGATGAGAGCCGTGGTGAAGCCCTCCTCCTGCTGCTGTCCGCCACGTCGGCCGCCTTCGCGCAGAAGGGCCCTCTCCAGCCGGGCCACCAGTTGAGGGAGATCCTCGGACTCGTCCGCCGCGTACCGGAAGGCGCCCAGGTCGGCACTGACGGCACTGACCGCTCCGAGCCCCTTGCCCCGTACGTCACCCACCATCATCCGGATTCCGTACGGGGTGCTCTGCACGACGTACAGGTCTCCGCCGATCAGGGCTTCCCTCTCGGCCGGCACGTAACGCGCGTCGATGTGGAGGTCCCCGAGGCGTGAGGGGGGTCTGGGCAGCACGGCCTGCTGGGCGACTGCCGCGACGTGCTGCGCCCGCCGCGCGCGGGCGTCCTGCCCGCGCAGCGTGCGATGGATCAGGACGGCGAGCGCGGTGGCGGCCGCCAGGGTGATCTGACTGGCCACGCCGGCGCGCCAGCCGAAGGTCCCGTCGAGCCGCGCGAGGAACGCGTGGACGACCATCGCCGTGAGGCCGACGCCGATGATCCCCCGGACCCCGAAGAGCGGCGCGGCGGCGACGGGCACCGCCATGAGAAGCGGCGCGGACGTCACATCGTGCGGGGTGACCAGGTCGACCACCACGGCCAGCACGATGAGGCCTACGGGGATCCACCGGGTTCTCAGCAGCTGCGGCACTCCCCCACGCTGCCCGTAAGCACGGCCTTCCGCATCCCCGGGACCCCACCAGGTGGCGTAACCGGCAGGGCTCCTGGCGGGCCCGGGTCTCTTGCGGCCGGGGAAGGGCCCGGCGCCCTTGCGGTCCTCCCCCGCACTGCCCGTGAACACGGCCTTCCGCACGGGGGGCCACCTCCGTTGCCGGGGTCGTCCTGGACATCGGCCTCTCGACGGGGAGGCAGGACATGCCGGGGGACGACGGCATCTGCGGGTGACACCCGGACATGACCGCTCGTCGGCCGGTGCGGGACAGTGCCGTTGCCGCGAGGCGCTGCGCCGTTCCTGTTCCCATGTCCGCCGGGGCAGAAGTCCGTCCCCGCCCGTGTGTCGCACGAGGTCACTCCGATGCCCGACGCACCCGCAGCCCTGCTCGCACGCGAGGTCGTTCGCCCCCTCGGCGCCGGGCGGGTGGCCGGCGGCTTCCCCCTCACCGCGTCCCCCGGCCACCACGCCGGACCGACCGGGGAGAACGGCGTCGGCAATCCGACGCCGTCCCGCCTGCCGGCCGAGCCGACGAACCGGACGCGGCCAGCATCACCAGGGCGGGGTCCCGGTGTGGCTGCCGGCCCAGGACACCGTGTCCGGCCGGCCCGAGTGCGCCGCCCGGGACTCCTACGGCCAGGCGCTCGGCGCCGATCAGGTGGAAGCCGTGCCGCCCGGTTCGCCGGGTCTGACGAGCGGGGCGGACCTGGACGAGCAGGTCCAGCACCTCTCCGCCGGCCGGCGGCGCCGGCGCGAGTCGGCGCTCATGGTGCGCATCCGCCCGAATCGCCGCCGCTCGACGAGCCCGCGGAACCGTCTGTGCCCGGTTCCGTGGCGGACCGGAGGCCGCCCTGGGGCGGGCCCGGAGTGATCGTCCCGTCGGGCCACGACCGCTGGCCGCGGAGCCGCCGGCAAGGGCGTGAGCCACGTCTGCAGGCGTGGCGGGCCGCGGACTTCAGACGAACGAATCCTGGACATTTTGTCCATATAGCGAGACGCGCTTGCGGTGGCGCACGCTGCGGCGTTGCATCGCGCCTGTGCAAACCGAACAGATAACCCCTGATCAGCCGGCCTCCGGCGACAAGGTGGCGAGGCGCGCCGTCACGGTGTTCCCCGTCCTCGTGCTCGTGGCAGGCGTAACCGGGCTCGTCACACCCGGTACGTTCGAGGGCTGGACGGGATCGGTTCCGTACCTGCTGGGAATCGTCATGTTCTGCATGGGGCTGACGATGACCCCGCTCGACTTCAAGGGCGTGGCGAAGCGTCCGTGGGCCGTCGCGATCGGTCTGGTCGCGCATTATGTGATCATGCCGGGCCTCGGCTGGGCCATCGCCCATCTGCTCGGGCTGCCTCCTCAGCTGGCGGCCGGACTCATCCTGGTCGGCTGTGCGCCGAGCGGCACGGCATCGAACGTGGTGACCTTCCTGGCCCGTGGTGACGTCGCGCTGTCGGTCTCCGTCGCCACCGTCTCCACCCTGGTCGCCCCGCTGGTGACGCCGCCTCTCACGCTGCTGCTGGCGGGTGCGTACCTGCCGGTGGACGCCGGCTCGATGATCACGGACATCCTCAAGACGGTGCTGCTCCCTGTCCTCGGGGGCCTGGTGGTGCGGCTGGTCGCGGGCAGGCTCGTCGACCGGGTGCTGGGGCTCATGCCCTGGCTGTCCTCCCTGGCCGTCGCCGCGATCGTGTGCGCCGTCGTGGCGGGCAGCGCGGGCACGATCAAGTCGGCCGCCGTGACGGTGCTGATCGCCGTCGTGCTGCACAACGGCCTCGGACTCGCGCTCGGCTACGCCGCGGGCAAGATCTCGGGCCTCGGCCGGCCTGCCAGCCGCGCCATGGCCTTCGAGGTCGGCATGCAGAACTCCGGACTCGCCGCCTCACTGGCGACCGCCCACTTCAGCCCGCTGGCCGCGCTGCCGGCCGCGGTCTTCTCCGTATGGCACAACATCTCGGGCGCCCTGGTCGCCGCCTGGATGTCCCACCGGTCACGGCGCGACGAGCGGACGCCCGTGACCGCCGGCCCGGTGCCGAGGACCGCGGCCGCCGAGGAAGCCTGACCGGGCTCCGCGGCCCGGCAGTCGTACGGCTCGAAGGCGTTCCTCCGGAGCCCGGAGGAACGCCTCGTGCGTTCCGCGGCCGGTCCGTCCGGGCGAGGGCGGCCGAGGGGCCGGCGAAGCACGGTCACAGCCCTGGGGGCCCGCCGGCCGCGGCATCGGCGTAACGGCGTGACAGATGCGCGAAGGCGTCCCTGAGTTCGGCCGGTCCCACGACGTGGATGCCGGCGTCGAACCTGCCGATGGCGGCGGCGAGCCCGGGCCAGGACCATGCCCCCAGGACGAGCCTGCAGCGGTCCGGGCCGAGTGCCTCGACGACTCCGTCCCGGGTGTAACGGGACACGTCGGGGGCCGGCAGGTCGAGGATCACCTCGCCTCGGCAGGGCCAGTCGCCCCCTGCGCCGGAACCTCGGAATCTGCCGGCCACGAAGGAGGCCACGTTCCCCCCGGGTACTTCGCGCGGGGTGAAGCGGGGCCCCGTGGGGGTGCGCGGGGCGATCCGGTCGGCACGGAAGGTGCGCCAGTCGTCACGGTCGAGGTCCCAGGCGACGAGATACCAGCGCCCGCGCCAGGTGACGAGGTGGTGCGGCTGGACCCGGCGCGGCGTCGTCGCGGTCAGGCCGTCGCCGGCCTCCGAATAGGCGGGGGTGTAGTCGAAGCGCAGCACCTCGCGGGCGTGGACGGCCGCGCTGAGCGCGACGAGGACGCGGCTGTCCGCCTGCGCTTTTGGCTGTGCCCCCTCGGGTTCGACGGTGGTGACGTGGATGGCGTCGACACGGTGACGCAGCCGTGCCGGCATGACCTGCCGAACGGTGTTCAGCGCGCGTGCGGCGGCTTCCTCGATACCGGCGCCGGTGGTGGCCGCGGTCCGGAGCGCGACGGCCAGGGCGACAGCCTGGTCGTCGTCGAACAGCAGGGGCGGCAGCTCCGCACCGGCGCCGAGCCGGTAGCCCCCTTCAGGGCCCTTGGTGGCCACCACGGGGTAGCCGAGTTCGCGCAGGCGGCCGACGTCACGGCGCACGGTGCGCGGACTGACCTCCAGCCGTTCCGCCAGTACCTGCCCCGGCCAGTCACGACGTGCCTGGAGCAGGGAGAGGAGAGAGAGCAGTCGGGCTGAGGTCTTCGGCATGTCACCAGTATCGTGCGGGGAAGCGGACACATCCTGACCGCTTCCCCTGCGACTGTGGTCCGGACATACACACATCCGGAAAGGAACGCGGCCACAGTGAAGACGTCATGTCCGGGACGGACCGGTGATACGGCCCGCCTCCGGTGGTCCGGCCCCATGGAGACGCGATGACCGTTCTCGACAGCCGGGCACTCAACCGCGCCACGCTCGCCCGGCAGTTGCTGCTCGACCGCGCCGACATGCCGGTGCTCGACGCCATCGGGCATCTGGGCGGTCTCCAGGCGCAGGAGCCCCAGGAGCCGTACGTCGGGCTCTGGTCGCGGTTGCGGGCGTTCGAACCGACGGCGCTCTCGGACCTGCTGATCCGGCGCGGCGCGGTACGGACCCATCTCATGCGGCGCACCGTCCACCTGGTCACCGCCGACGACGCCGTGGCCTGGCGGGCCCGTCACGACGCCATGCTGCGCCAGCGGGTGCTCGGCGTCCACCGCCACGAGTTCGACGGGACGGATCTCGACGAACTCGCGGCGGCGGGGCGGGCGGTGATGGCCGACGGCGAGCCCCGCTCGACGGCCGAGGTCGTCAGCACGCTCAGCGCCCGCTGGCCGGCGCCGGGACGCAGGGCCCTGGGCGAGATGGTGATCGCCGCCCTCGTACCGGTGGCGCAGGCTCCGCCTCGAGGGTTGTGGCGCACGAAGGCAGGGGTGCGCAACGTCCTGCTTTCCTCCTGGCTGGGCCGGAACATCGATCGGCCGTCCCCGGACACCACCGACCCCGTCGGCCAGGCGCTGGTACGCCGCTATCTGACTGCTTTCGGGCCCGCGGCCTCGGCGGATCTGCGCGCATGGTGCGGCCTCGCCGGTCTGCCGGCCGCCGTGAAGGCGCTGCGCGGAGAACTGGTCTCCTTCCGGGACGAGCGCGGCCGCGAGCTGCTGGACCTGCCCGGCGCACCACGCCCCGGCCCCGCAACACCCGTGCCGGTGCGGTTCCTTCCGGCGTTCGACAACGCGATCCTCGGCTATCACGACCGCGGTCGCATCATCGACGACGCCCACCGCGGCCTCTCGGTCGCCGGTGAGCGCGTCGTACTGGTCGACGGCCGGGTCGCCGCGACCTGGCGCGTCGACGCCGGAACCGTGGCGGTGACTCCGTTGCGCGGCCTGTCCAGGGGCGAGCGCGACAGCGTTGCCGAACAGGGTGGCGAACTGGCCTCGTTCCTCTCCGACGGCGACAGCAGTCGCGTACGGGTCGCCGCAGCCGCGAGCTGATCTGCGCCGGCGGTGGCGGCACCCGGCGCCCCTCCGCCGGCGACGGCCGTGCCGGGCGGCTCGGAGGGAGAGCTCAGGCGGAGCCGGCCTCCATGCTCCGTACCAGGCTCCTGGGCCGCAGGTCGGTCCAGTTCCGCTCGACGTACTCGATGCAGGCCTGGCGGGTGTCCTCCGGGTGTGCCACGGTCCAGCCGGCAGGCACCTCCGCGAAGGCGGGCCACAGCGAATGCTGTCCCTCGTCATTGACGAGCACCAGGTAGGCGCCGTTCTCGTCCTCGAAGGGGTTGGTCACCGGCACTCCTATGACTTAGGTAAGGCTTTCTTCGGTTGCCCGTCGCCACCTTACCCATGTCGCTGCCGGTCGGCACACCCTGCGGCACAACTCCCCGCCTCTCGTGGCGATGACGGCGCGAACCGGATGGCGCAGCCGGTGGACGCACCCCGGATCGCGGGGTGGAGCCCCGGCCGGCTGGGCGCTTATCCTCGGGGTATGACTGCTCAGCTTCCGGAGCCCTCCGCGCATCCCGCCGCCTCGAAGGAACTCCGCGCCTCCCATGACGACCGGGAGGCGGTGGTCGAGCAGTTGCGCGATGCGGCAGCCGAGGGACGGATCGATCTCGAAGAGCTGGACGCCCGCCTCGAGCAGGCGCTGAAGTCCAAGACCTACTCCGAGTTGGCCGTCCTGACTGCCGACCTGCCGAGGCCGGACGCCCCTGGGAGCCGGCCGCCGCTGGTACTCAAGGGCGGCGTGAACGGTGCGTCCCGAGGTCCTGGGCGCTGGGAGGTCCCGGGGCACGTGGTCGCTCACGGAGGCTGGGGCGGCGTGAAGATCGACTTCACCCGGGCCCAGTGCCGTCTCACCGACGTCACGGTGGAGGCGTACGGGGAGATGGCCGGAGTCACGATCGTCATCCCCGACGCGTGGTCCGCGGACACCACCGGCATGGATCCCGGTGTCGGTGGTCTGACGGACAAGACCACTCCCGACCGGCTCCCGGGTACTCCGCTGATCCGGCTCAGCGGAGCCGGAGGCGTGGCGGGCGTGATCATTCGCCACCCCAACCGCTGGGAACGGCGCAAGCTGCGCAGCAACCCGACGCGGCATCAGATCGAGAACTGACCGAGGCCGGTGACAGGAGGACCGGAGTCACTCCGGTCGCCGACTGCGTCGCCGCCCTCACCGGACCCGCCCGCGGGATGACGGAGCCACAGGGCATCACCGTACGGCGCCGGGCCGGGACCGGGGACACCTCGTCCGCGGCCGGTGCCCCTCACGGGTGCTGCGCAGGGCCGTGACCACGCGGCGGACGACGGCAGGGCCGTCCGGGGACGGCCCTGCCGTACTACACGGTGGCGAGCCCGGCCCTCCCCCGTGCGGAGGACAACGGGCCCGTCGGCCCGGGGGGCCGCCTGCGGCCGTACGCAGGGGAGCACGCGAAGGCCGCTGCTGTGCACGGCCGTTCCGCTCCGGGTGCGGTCTCCCTCCCGTTGACTAGCCCGGGTGTCCCGTGTCGCCCTCAGGTACGACCCATGATCAACACGGAGGGGGATTCGTGGAACCCCTGCCCGCTCATACCGTCTTGATCACAGACGGCGGCCGACAACCGTCGGGACAACCGTTTTGAAGACAGGCGAGACAGTGGGCAGGTGGCACGGGTGACTCAGCAGAATCGGCCGGACAGCAAGGCGTTCGCTCCCGAGTATCAGGGGGCGCTCGGCTCGTTGTCGGTGAACTCCTCCCTGACCGAGGTGCTGGCGAAGGGTGTCGAGGAACTGCGGGCGGCGACACGCGCCGGGGAGCAGGGGGAGATGGCACGCTGCGGACTCGCCGTCGCCGAGGCGTACCGGCGGCTGGGGCGTGTGACGGAGGCCGATGCCGCGTGGAAGGCGAGTTACCGTGCGGCACGTTCGGCGGATGACGTAGGGGCGATGGCCTGGGCCTTGTGGAGCGGTGGCACGCTCGCCCGCCAGCGGGGATCACTGGCGCTGGCGTACCGGCTGCTCGGGCTCGCGGCCGGGATGGGCGAACGAGGGGGCGATGTGGTCGTACGCGGTTACTCGCTCGCCGGGCTCGCGGAGACCGGGCGCATCCAGGGCGATTACGAGGCCGTCGGCGAGCTGCACGAACAACTGCTCGCGGAGGCCCGCAGGCGCGGGGAGGCCAGGCACACCGTATGGGCACTGGAAGGCATCGCCCAGATGCACCGGAACACCGGGGCGTACGACAAGGCACTCGTCCTGTTCGAGGAGGCGGCCGAGACCGCGGGCCGGGCTGACGACTGGCGGGGCCGTGCCTGGGCGTTGCGCGGCATAGCCGATGTGCTCTCCGTACGCGACGGTGACGTGGAGCGCGCGCTGGCGCTGCTCACCGAGGCCGAATCCGTATGCCGCGACATGAAGTTGTCCAGTGCTCTGGCGTACAACCACAAGATGCGGGGCAATGTGCACTACCGGGCCGGGCAGTACCCGCAGGCCCGTGACACCTATACGCAGGCACTCGCGGAATTCGAGGAGATGAACGAGCCACGGGGGGCCGCGCTGTCCCGGCTGGGGCTCGCCAAGTCGCTGGCACGGCTCGGACGGAACCCGGCGGAGACAGCCGTGGAGCTGGCCGGCCTTCGCCGGGACCTGGACCGGATCGGTTTGAGGCACGCCCGGGACATGGTCGACAAGGCGGCGGTGGAACTGGGTGTGGGGCCCCTGCCCGGGGCCGGTCACCGCCTGGCGGAGGCGGTGACGCGATGACCTCCCCCGCGACCGTCTCCGCCGACACCGTACGCACCACCGCGGCCGTTCGGGACACCGTGCCCTCCGGGGGAGCCGCGCCCCCGGATTCCGGTCTCCCGGAGGCCGCGGTCACCGCTCCCCGCGTACTCGCACGCTGTCGCGACCTGGTGCGCCCTTCCTTGGTGGCCGCCATAGGGCGGCTCCATCCCTGGACGGGTGAGATGGCCGCGTTCTCACTCGGCTGGTGCGAAGTCGGCGGCACACCCGCTGACGGGTCCTTCGAGGGTAAGGGCGTGCGCCAGGCCCTCGCCGTACTGTGTGCCGAGGCCGTGGAGGCACCCGGGGAGAGTGCGGTGGCGGGTGCTGTGGCAGTCGAGCTGATCCACACCTTCTCGCTGCTGCACGACGACATCATGGACGGGGACGGGACCCGGAGGCAGCGGGAGACCGTGTGGAAGGCGTACGGCACCGGGCCCGCAGTCCTCGCGGGTGACGCGCTCTTCGCCCTCGCGGTACAGACGCTCGCCGAGACACCGGGACCGCACACGGCCGCGGCTGTGGGGCGCCTTTCCGAGACACTGAGCGGCCTCGTGCGCGGCCAGGCGGAGGACCTGTTGTTCGCGGACCGCCCCTGGACGGGGCCCGAAGCCGTGCGGCCGGAGGAGTACCGCGCCATGGCGGAACTCAAGACCGGCACCCTGCTGGGCTGCGCCGCAGCGCTGGGCGGCCTCCTGGGAGGAGCACCCGCCCGCACCGTCGCCGCACTGGACCGTGCCGGGCGCCACCTCGGAGTGGCCTTCCAGGCCGTCGACGACCTGCTCGGCATCTGGGGTGATCCGGCGGTGACGGGCAAACCCGTACACAGCGATCTGCGACAGCAGAAGAAGACCTACCCCGTGCTGGCCGCCCTCGCCGGTGACGGTCTTCACTCCAGGGAGCTCGCCGTTCTTCTGGAGTCCCCGCTCGCCCTCGACGACGCCGACGCCGTTCGCGCGGCCGCACTCGTGGAAGCGTGCGGCGGCCGCACCGCCACCCTGGACGAGGCAGGCCACCACCTCGATGCCGCCCGCGTCTGCCTGCGGAGCGTGCCTCTCGCCCCACGGGCGTCACGTCAGATCGAGGAGTTGCTCGCATTCCTGCTGCACCGCCGGATGTGAACACCGCGGCGGCCGTTCCGGCCGGCCATGACTCCGTGTCCTCCGACCGGCCCCGGCGCTGCCGCGACCGCAGCGGCCCCGCGGCCCCCGGCCGTCGGTCCTCCTCCAGCACTCAACCAGGCGCTCGGGCCGCTCGGCGACTGGGGGGAGGAGCGGATGCTTCGCGAAGGCGCGGAAGTCCTCGGCGTGTCCGGGACCGCGCGCGGCTGAAGCTGTCTTGTCGTTGCGGGCGCCTCCATGTGGTGTCCGGGGCGCCTGGGCGGGGCCCCGCTCCGGACGGGAGCCGTGGGGGCCGTCCGGTGCGGGATCCGCGTGTCACCTATCCCAGAAGAGCGGCGATGGTGATCAGGACCGGTACGGACAGGATCGTGGACAGCAGTATCGATTCCCGGGCGAGTTGTTCCGCCACACGGTATTTCGAGGCGTAGGTGTAGAGGTTCTGGGCGGCCGGCAGTGCCGAGGTCACGACGACGTCGAGGAGAGCTGCGCCGTGCAGGTGGAAGACGCCCGCGCCCACCCCCCAGGCGATGAAGGGCTGGACGGTCGTCTTGAGGGCGGCGGACAGAGCGATCGCTGGACGGTTGTCCCCGCGGGCGGGGATACCACTGCCACGCAGGGAGAGCCCGAAGGCCAGCAGCACCGCGGGGACGGACATGTTGCCGAGGAGAGTGAGGGGTTCGAGAGCCGGTGACGGGATGGTCCATCCGGTAGCGGCCATGGCGACGCCTGCCGATGAGCCGACGGCCATCGGGTTACGGAACGGAGTGGTGAGGCGCTGCCAAAGGGGCCGGGGCTCGCCGGGGCGGCTCAGGTCGAGGACGGTGAGGGCCAGCGGCGTGACGACGATCTGCTGGAAGAGCAGAACGGGTGCGACGAGCGAGGCGTCTCCCAGCACGTAGACGGCGATCGGGATGCCGAGGTTGCCGGCATTGACGTAACTGGAGCACAGGGCGCCGATGGTGAGCTCTCCGGTGCCCCAGCCTCGCAGGAGTCCTACGGTGACGAAGAGCGCCGCTGCGGCAGCCGTCGCGGTCGCGGTGACGAGAAGCCGTTGGGAGAAGATGACCGACAGGTCCGCGCTCGCCAGCGTGGTGAAGAGCAGTGCGGGGGTCGCCACGTTGAAGGCGAGCCCGGTCAGGACCGCCCGGCCGTCGTCTCCCAGATGCCCGCGGCGTCCGAGGATGTAGCCGACGCCTATCACGACGGCGATCACCGCGAATCCGGTGAGAACTCCCTGCATGGACTTCCTTGCTGATGGATCGCGAGCGGAGGCGGCGAAGACGGCCCTGTGCCGGTGTCCAGGACGTCGGTGCCTCAGGTGCCGGAGCCACCCCGTTACGGGGACCACGGAGGACTCGAGCCCTCGACCGCACCGGAGAAGCCGGCGTGGTGGACTCCCCCGCTCCTTCCTGAAGATCCGCTCGATGATGCGCTGACCAGGACTTAGCCTACGGTCATCATGGAGCTGCGTTTCCGTCGGCTCGGCCGGGGCGGAGCGGACGGCGCCGAGCGCGGTCGAGGACGGGACGCCCTCTGGTACCGGCTCGGCCGTCCGCCCGGGGGCGACGGACGTCCCGGACCCGGCCCGGGGCCGAGACCCCGGAACCGCGCCGCCGGGGGCCGCTCCGTGGACGGGATGAGCTTCGCGGCCCCGAGCCGGCACCGGTTCGGCCGGAGGCCGCAGGACGGCTGGTCAGGCGTCCGGACGGGCCCGGAGCCGTGACGACCACGCCCGGGCGTTACCGGAGCAGCCGCTCGGGAAGGGCGGGGAACGGCGGCCCTTCACTTCACTCGGCCTGCTGAGCGTCCGAGGCGTTCGGGGCGTCTGGGACGGAGAACAGTCCGGCGCCACCGCAGACGCCGGTTTCCGGCAGGGTGAGTTCGACGCGGCCGGCCTCCTCCAGGTCGCCGGCGACGGCTCAGGTGTTCGCCCGTCGATGTCCGGGGCGAGGGCCGTACCAGTCCAGGCACAGGACCGTGGCGTCGTCCTTCGGCGGGTGACCGCTGTAAGCGTCGGCGACCGCCGCGACCAGAGTGCGCACGACCTCGCGCGGGTGCTCGGCGGCGGTGGCACTGATCAGGCCCGGCAGATCGACCGTCTCCGCCTCGCGTTCCTGCATGCCGTCGGTGTAGAGCACGAGGCGGTCACCTCGCCGCAGATCGATGTCCTGCACCTGGTACGGGCCCTGCATGGGCACGCCGAACGGCATGTTCGCCACCAGCGGCACCTCGCTGACACCGCCGTCACGCAGCCGGAGCGGCCAGGGGTGGCCTGCGTTCACGAGCTGGGCACTGGTCCCGTCCAGGGCGATGCGCAGCAGCTGGCCTGTGGCGAAGGTCCGTCGGCCGTGGTCGAGGAGGGCGCGGTGGACCTGAACGGCCTGGCCGGCAAGGTCCACCCCGGCTCGGCGAGCACCGCGGGAAGCGTTGACCAGGAGGGTGGCCATGAGGGAGGCGTCGACATCGTGCCCCATGGCGTCGGTGACGGACAGGTGCAGGGTGCCGTTGTCGAGGCTGTAGTCGTAGGTGTCACCGGCGATGTCGGACGCCGGGACCAGGGCGCCGGCGAGGGCGAACGCCTCGGCTTCGCAGGAGGAGGCGGAGGGCAGGAGCTGGCGCTGGATCTCCGCGGCGAGGCTGACCGAGGTGGTGCGGTTGCCCCAGTGGTAGAGGTCGGTGAAGCGGCGGTCGGTGACGATGATGTACGCCAGCGCGTGCGCGGCCTCCTCGACCTCCTTCAGAACATCCGGTGTGACATCGGTGAGGAACAGCTCCAGGACGCCGATGGTGTCACCGCGGTTGGTGACGGGGGCGAGCAATCGCCGCCCCTGCTCCTCCTCCGGCGCCTCCACCAGTTTCTGGGTGCGCAGGACCTCGTCGTATCCGCTGCTGTCGCCGAGGGGCACGCGCTCGGCCCGGTGCTCGTGCGCCGTGTCCGCTGTGTCGCTCACCCGCAGCAGGCGCCGGCCGACGACGTCGACGAACAGGAACGACACGTATCGCGCACCGAACCTGCCGCGCAGATTGCGTGCCACGACATCGAGGGAGTCAGCCGGCGCGGCACCCTCCGCCGCTGCCAGCACCTCGGCCAGCCCGAACCGGTCACGCGCCACAGCGGCCTCCCATGGGCGCGGGCTCTCCTGCCGCGCTCAGACACTACACACCTCGACCGGGAGACCCTATCCGGCTGCGGGAGCACGCGCCTGAGAACGCGGGACGGCTTCCCCGCAGCCCGGCCCTGGCGCCCGCCTGCCGGACCCTGTGGTTCCTGGCGGCCGACAGGCCCGCCGCTCCCGGAACCGCTCGGGCTCCGGGAGCAGGAACCGTTTCGGCGGAGGGGGCCCGGCGCCGTGGCCCGGGCGGGACGCGGTGGGCCGGCCGGGCTGTTCGTGGGCACGGACGGACCGGTCGGAGCGGAGACCTCCCGGCCGGGGCGGCCACCGGATCGTGGTGCGTGTCCTCCTGCCGGCCGGCACCTTGGTTCCTCGGCTCGCGTGGCGCCACACCGACCTGGCCCCGAGAGGCGAGGCGTCCTGAGCGCAAGAGCCGTCTTCGTCAAGAGTGCCCGGAACAGCCTCGGGCGCCCCGGGCGGGGGTGCGACGTGAACGGCGCCGTCGTGAGCGCCGGCAGAACGGCAGCGTGTGAGGTCTGGTCATGGGGGTCGCGCAAACGCGGTCGTAACGACTCTGCTCCATGTCGTACGGAGACCTGACGGGTGGACAGCAAGCAGTACTGAAACCGCTGTCGTCCATGGACGGGAAGCCGAAGTGGCCGCCGGCAGGGAAGCGGCGGCAGTCGGCCGACGGTTCCCGGTCCCGGACACGTAGCGGCGCACCCCGGCGGGGCCCGTTCCGCGAGGTACGGCCTGTGGTGCGGATTCGGCTTCGTCCGGGCCGGCGCACCGGGCCTGGGCGAACATGCTGTTCTCCTTACGAGGCGGGGGTGCGGTGAGGCTGGAGCCCTCAGGTGAGGGCGAGGAGGCTGACGGCCACTGCAGCGGTCCCCAGGCCGACGAGCTGTCCACGATGGATGCGTTCGGCGAGCACGCCGCGGGCGAGCAGGACGGTGCCGGCCGGGTAGAGGGCGGTGATCACGGCGACGACAGCGAGGTCCCCGCTGCGAGCGGCAAGCAGGAACAGCAGGTTCGCCACGGAGTCGAGCACACCCGCGGCGGCCGACATCGCGTACGCGGGTTTCCGCCCTCCGAGCCTGCGGTACATCAGTCCGGCCGCAGCGAGGATGACGGCCGACGAGACGGCTCTGCCGGTGATCAGGGGGGCGACGCCGCTGTCGGACGGCGCCTGGTGCAGGAAGACCAGCTGGAGGGCGATGGCGGCGCCCGCGCCGAGGGCCAGCAGCAGCGCGGCACGGGACGGGCGGGCCGTCCCGGCGCCATGGCCGGCGCTGACCAGCACCACCGCTGTCATCGCGAGCGGCAGCCCGGCCAGTCCGGCGGCGCCGAGGTCTTCGCCCTGGAGCAGACCTACGCCGACCGGGAGCATGGCTGAGATCAGGGCGGTGACGGGCGAGAGCACGTTCATCGGGCCGATGGCCAGGGTGCGGTAGAGCAGGGCGAACGCGGCGGCCGAGGCGACGCCCGACGCGGCACCCCAGCCGAGGGCGCCGGGACTGAAGGCGGCACCGAGGAACGGCCACAGCAGTAGCTCGACCGTGAGCGAGGCGGGGGCCGCGATCACGACGGTGCGCAGCACATGGGCCTTACGGGCGCCGAGGCCGCCGAGGAAGTCGGCGCACCCGTAGGCGAGGGAGCTTCCCAGAGCCAGCAGCAGAGTGATCACGGCACATCCCTTACTATACAGTGGAACGACTGAACCGTACAACGGAACGACCGTCCCGTGTCAACCAACCGACCGCACGGTGCATTCCAGTGGTCTCTCTGTCAGGATGGTGATCGGATGGCCGAGACGGACGCAGCCCTGCGGACGCTCGCGCACAACGTCAGGACGGCCCGCAATCGCGCGGGCCTTTCGCTGGACGAGCTCGGCCGGCGCGCCAAGGTCAGCAAGGGCGCCCTGGTCGGACTGGAGAAAGCTCAGGGAAATCCGAACTTCGCCACCCTGGTCCGGTTGGCCGACACCCTCGGTGTCTCCGTTTCCGCCCTGTTGGAGGGGCCTGCTGAAGACCGCGTCCGTGTCGTGACCGCCGACGCCGTGATGCCGTTGTGGACCGGGGAGCAAGGAAGCGAGGCCCGGCTCATGCTGACGACCTCGGGCCCCGCCCCGGTCGAGATCTGGCGCTGGAAACTCGAGCCGGACGAGGAGTACCCCAGCCACCCCCACCAGACCGGAGTCATCGAAACCGTCTCCGTCACCGCCGGCCGGATGACCCTCGTCGTCGACGGCACCGAGCACTCCGTCGAAGCCGGACAGACCGCCACCTTCGACGGAGACGCCTCCCACACCTACCGAGGCGCAGGCACCGGAACCTGCCATCTGGTCATGACCGTCCATCTTCCGCCCGGTCCCGCGCCCGCCGCCTGAGCTGCTCGACGGACCCAGCTCTGCGAAGACGCCGGGCCACCGGTGGAAAGTGCCGCTACCGAGTTGTGGGCGGTGGCCGGAACGCTGTTACCCGAAATCGAGAGTTCGGATTCGCCGCGGGCACGGCGTGCCGGCGGCGCCCGCGGGAATGGACCGAGGCCGCCGTGTGTCCGTCGTACGACCCCAGGAGGGACACCAGGCAGCATCTCTGAGCACCCACGCCCCCTGGCATGCCTCTCGCTCGACCTCGGCCGGCGTCGATCGCCAGGACGTCACCCAGGTGCTCCACGCGATGCCGCCGGTACGGGGTGGCTGGGACCGCTCCCGCCTTGCCCGGACATGGTGCTGAGCGGCCATGGCTGCCGACCGCTGCTGCCGCCTCGTGCGGGCCCCGGCGAAGCGGTACATCACCCGCGGGGGCCCGAGCACGGCTCAGGAAACGGTCCCGGCAGCCGGCCTCAGGCAGGCTTACGCCACACGGAGATGTGCTTCGCGGAGTCCTGGGTGAACGGTGCCCCGTCCCCGTCCGCTACGCGACGCTCCAGTTCGAGCCCGGCGATCCGTGCCATCAAGTCGAGCTCTGCCGGCCAGGCGTACCGGTGTCGGGAGTTGTCGCGACGGTAGCGGCCGTCGTCACTATCGGAGGTGAAGTGATGTGAGACGAGAATCTGCTCGACCACGTCGAAGGTGTCGAAGCCGAGATGCCGCTCGGAGACGTCGAACGGCACCGCGGCCTGGCCGGGCGGCAGGAGCCGCAGCGGCGGCACTCCCAGCTCGATGACGAATCGGCCACCGGGCTCCAGGTGACGTGCGGCGTTGCGGAAGCACTCGACCTGCTCGTCCTGTGTGAGCAGGTTCGAGATGGTGTTGTAGACGAGATACACCAAGGAGAACGCACCGGGGACGGTGGTGGTGGCCATGTCCCCGGATGCCACGGAGTCACTCACCTGAGGACCGAGGCCTGTGGTCAAGGGCTTCGAGCCCGTGCGGTCACCATGTGGTAGTGGGACGTGCGGGTCGCGCCTGTATCTCGTTCGCGTGGCGACCCGACGCCTGCTGAGCTGCCGAGCCGGGAACAGCCGGCCTGGTCGGCACGGTTGCAACCGAGGGACCGGCGCCGCACAGGCGGGGGACGCGGAGACCGCAAGGCCGTCCGCCCCACCAGGATCCGGTCCCCGGGAGCGCGGTACACCCACCACGCACTCGGACCAAGACGTATTTCTGCAGGAGAATCTCAATGATCGTGTCAAGCCGCCTGCGTGACCGGTGGGACGGGGGTGAACAGCCTCTTGTCACGCAGCATCGCCCACAGCACGTCG